>JARLIP010000280.1 GCA_031291685.1 Caulobacteraceae bacterium
ATGAAGGTGGCCTGATCGGTGTTCTTGCGGTGAATCAGGGCCATGAAGCCGGCCTTGGACAGTTCCGCCTCGCGCCGGTCGCTGATAGCGATCTCGGTGGGGCACTTGGCGTCCGTACCCCCCTCGTCGGTGGGGAACATGGCGGTGGGCAGGCCCTCCACCGTGCCGCCGGACTCGACGCCGCGGATGCGGGTGCACCAGCCATAGGTCTTGAAGGATTCCGTGATCCGCACGCCCAGGGCGTAGGAGGCGTTGAGCCAGACGTGGTTGTCGTGGGCGCCGCGGCCAGTGTCTTCCTCGAAGGCGAATTCCTCCACTGGATCGGTGGTGGCGCCATAGAGCTGGCGGCCCAGGAACCGGGGCAGGGTCAGGGAAAGATAGCGGCTGTCATTGGAGTCGCGGAACGAGCGCCAGGCCATGTAGTCGGTGGCGTCGAACTGCTTGGCGATGTCCCGGGGGTTGGACAACTCCTGCCAGCTTTCCATGCCCAGGACGGAGGGGGCGGCGGCGGCGATGAACGGGGCGTGGGCCGCGGCGCCGATCTTGGTCAGGCCCTTCATCAGCTCCACGTCAGGCGCCGTGTGGTCGAAATAGTAGTCGCAGATGAAGGCGCCGAAGGGCTGGCCGCCCAATTGGCCGAACTCCGCCTCATAGACCTTCTTGAACAGGGGGCTCTGGTCCCAGGCCGCATCGCGGTACTGGCGCAGCATCTTGCGGGTTTCGTCCTTGGAGACGTTGAGCACCCGGATCTTCAGATCCTTGCCGGTGGAGGTGTTGCCCACCAGGTACCAAAGACCGCGCCAGGCGGATTCCAACTGCTGAAATTCGGGATGGTGCAGAATGAGGTTGACTTGCTCGGTCAGCTTGCGGTCCAGGGCCGCCTTGATGGCGTCCACCGTGGCGAAGACGTCGTCACCGATGATGTGGGTGTCGGCCAGGGCCTGTTCGGCCAAGGTGCGGACGGCCTGCTCAATCCGCGACTTCTTGGAGTCGGTGTTCGGCTTGAATTCCTTTTCCAGCAGGGCGCTGAAATCGTCCAGTTCGACGGCCTCGGCGACGGCGGTCGAGGCCTGTTGATGTTCCTGAGCCATGTGAGTGTCCCCTAGTTTCCGTTTCTCACGCGCCTTCGGAGCCGGCGTCGTCGCTCGGCTTCTTGGCTTCGCTCAGTGCTTTCATCAGTTCAGGATCCTTCAAAACCTTGTCGAGAAGGTTTTGAGCCCCATCCTTGCCGTCCATATACAGCATAAGGTCATTGAGTTGCTGACGCGCCTCAAGCAACTTGGCCAGGGCCGGCGTGTTGCGGGCGATGGCGCCGGGTGTGAAGTCCTCAAGGGACTTGAAGGTCATATCGACGCCGATCTTGCCTTCGCCCGTCAGGGTGTTGTCCACGGCGAAGGCCGCGCGGGGCGCGATGGCTTCCATCTTCTGTTCGAAATTGTCGATGTCGAACTCGACGAAATCCCTTTTGTCCAAGGTTTTCTTTTCGACCAGGGACTTGCCGGACAGATCCGACATAACGCCCATGACGAAGGGCAGTTCGACCTTCTGCCGCGCGCCGAAGGTTTCCACCTCATAGGCGATGTGAACCCGGGGCGCCCGATTTTCCTTGATGAACCGCTGACCGCTTTTAGAAGACATGCCCACCCGCTCCAAGAATATCGGCGGACCTTGACCCGATAGCGGCGCTATTTCAACACAAATTCGACCTTGGCGGCAGTTCTTCGCGCTTGACCATCAAACCCTAGGTGGCGTCGCGGCTTACGAGCAGCTGGCGGGCCTCGCCCAGGCTGCCGGGGGCGATTTCGTTCAGGACGCCCAGGAAATCGAGGGTCACCCAGTTCCGCGCGCGCATCAGCAGCAGGGGCACCGGGCTGGAGGGCTCGCAGCGCCGGTAATAGTCGCAGATCAGGTCGATGGCCTTGACCACGTCCTCGCGGGATTCCGGCCTGCTGGGGGCGCCGCCCCTGGCCGCCCGGGTCAGCGGCGCCTCGGTGGCCTCGCTGGCCTCCTCGGCCGCGGGGGCCTCTTCGGCGGGCGCCGCGGTTTCGCCGACGAAATAGGCGATGCCTCGCTGCAGCTTGTCCAGAGCCTCGAAGGCCGGGGCCAGGTTGGGGGTCTGTTCGGGGGCGGCCTTGGCGGTGAAGATGGCGTCGGCCTCCCGCAGCGCGGTTTCGATGGTCTTGAGCCGGGCCGCCGTGGCGTGAACCTCGGCCGGATCGATTTCGCTCAGGGCGGCCTGGAACAGGCCGTAGCCATCGGCGGCGTCGCCTTCTTGGCGGAACCGTTCAAGATCTTCCCCGGAAAAGGCGCCCAGACGGGGATGGACGATCAGCGGCGCCCGGTTCAGCGGCCGCAGGAACTCCGCCGGGCGGGCCAGGGAGGCGACCGGAGTGGCGCGGCCAGGAACGCCCAGTTCGTCCAGCCGGGGGTGAACCTCGTCCCAGTAGCGCTCGAACAGGCCGGCCAACACCTGGGCCCCGGTCTCGACCACGTCGATCTGGCCGGAGCGGGCGCCGGCCCTGCACAGATAGACCGCCAGCCAGATATCCTTGGTGCGGGCGAACTGCTTTTCGATATTGCGGATCACCTTGCGCCAGTCGGGGCCGGCCGTATCGTCGCCGCCGCCGCCGTCGCCGGTCATGGCGATGGAGAAACTCGCCTCGAAGGCCTGCTCCAACTCCTGGCGCTGGGCGTCGTAGGCCAGATCGTCGCCCGCGGGCGAATCCTCTGAAACCGGCGCGAGCAGATCTTCGGCTAAGGCCATGCCATTCCACCCCTGTCGATGACGCGCTTTCCGGGCGCCCAGCGGCGTCGCGGGGCCGCGTGCAACCGGCAATCTATCCAAGGCGCGGGTCCGCGCAAGGCCGGCGCGGGAGATCGCAACACACCGTTCGCTTTGAGGGTCGTGCTCGGTTGTCCTGCGAGCCGTCAGCCGTGTAGTCTGTTGTTATTCGACGTGACGTGGACGAACGCGAACTTCGGCGCGCCACGGGGCAGGGGACAGATATGGTCGGCGCACCCACCCAGGATCTGAGACTTGCGGCGGTGCGCAGCGTGCTTGGCCCCGACGCCCTGCTGCTGGAACGTGTCAGCGCCCATGAGCATCTGAGCCAGTCCTTCACGATCTCGCTCAACGTCATCGACAACAGCAATCACAGCGACCTGACCAAGCTTCTAGGGACCGGGGTCACGGTGGAGATCGAGGCCGACACCGGCATCGCCAGGGACTTTCACGGGCTGGTTTTCGAGATCGAATTCGACCGGGCCGACGACAGCGGCGACCACTATCATCTGGTGCTGCGTCCATGGACCGAGCTCCTGGCCATGAACGTGAACAGCCGCATTTTCCAGACCATGACGGCCCTGGATATCGTCAAGAAGGTGTTCCAGGGCGCCGGCGTCGACGCCTACCAGATCAAGATCGAGACTCAGCCGCCCAAGCGGGAATATTGCGTTCAGTTTCGCGAGAGCGATTTCAACTTCGTGTCCCGTCTGCTCGAGGAAGAAGGGCTGCTCTACTATTTTGAGCACACGGCCAAGGGCCACACCCTGATCATCTCCGACAAGTTCGGCGGCGCGGTGAGCGGGCTGGCGACGGTGCCGTTCATGGACAGCGACGGTTATCGGGGGGTGCAGGAGCCTCATATCTGGCACTGGGGCGACCGCATGGTCCCGGCGGCCAGCAAGGTCGTCCTGCGGGACCATCATGAGCACCTGCGCGGCCAGACCCTCCAGGGTGAAGCGGCCGTTCAGGTCACCGGGCCACAGATCGAGCTTTATGACTATCCCGGCGGCCATCAGGCGTTCGGCCGGGACAACGCGGCCAGCACCAGCGAACGCATGGCCAATCTGCGCCTGGACGCGGCCCGGGCCGAGGCCCATCGCATGTCCGGCGAGGGGGACTGCTTTGGCCTGAGCTGCGGCGCCAAGTTCACCCTCGCCCGCCATCCCCTGTCCCGGCTGAACATCGCCTATGGCGTGATTGGCATAACCCACACCATCTCCGCCGACAGCTATCGCAGTGGGGGCGGGGCCGGCGGCTACGAATTGCGGGTGACCATCGAGGCTGTGCCCGCGACCACCAAGTGGCGCCCGCAGCTGCGCACGCCCAAGCCCAGGGCCGGCGGGCCCCAGACCGCGACGGTGGTGGGCAAGGCCAAGGACCCCGGTCCCAAGGGTGAGGTCCAGACCGACGGCCAGGGGCGGGTGAGGGTGAATTTCCATTGGGACCGGGAAGCCAACTACAAGGCCGACGCCTCCTGTTGGATAAGGGTCTCCCAGGTCTTCGCCAGCGGCGGTTTCGGCGCCAGCCAGACCCCCCGTGTCGGCGACGAGGTGGTGGTGGATTTCCTGGAGGGCGATCCCGACCGCCCCCTGATCACCGGTCGGGTCTATAATGACGTCAAGGACGCGCCGGTCCCGGGGAACGAAAGTCAGTGGGTGTTCAAGAGCCGCACCCTTGGGGTCACCGGCTCCTATGACGACGCCGAAAACCCGCCGACGGAGCAGCAGGGCTCCAACGAACTGCGGTTCGAGGACAAGGGCGGCGAGGAAGAGGTCTTCATCCACGCCCAGCGCGACTACAAGGTCTGGGTCCGCTACGACGAAACGCGCAAGACTGGCCACGACGCCAATGTGCGGATTGGCCGGCACCGCAGGACCGAGATCAAGAAGAACGAGGCGCTGATCGTCGAGGAGGGGGATGAGACCCGCACCCTGAAGCAGGGCTCGCGAACCACGACCATCGAGAAGGACGATAGCCTGACCCTGAATCAGGGCAGTTACACCCTGACCACCAAGGCCGGGGAAGTCACCATCGACGCCAAGCAGAAGCTGACGCTGAAATGCGGTTCGAACACCATCGTAATTTCACCCCAGGGCATTGAAATCAGCGGGCTAATGGTCAAGATCAAGGCTGATACGTCCTTGGCGGCCGAGGGCCTGACCACGGATCTGAAAGCGTCGCTGCTGTTCACGATCAGTGGCCTGCCAGTCCAGATCAATTAAGGGGGTAGGCTTGGCGTCAGCACCGGATTGGTCACGGGTGAAATGGACGGAGGCGCGCCAGGTCGTGCGCTTGCTCGGCTGGCCCCAGGGGGACGGGCCGGACCCCTCCAAGCCGCCGTCGCACTATTTCGAGGGCCTGCGCCGGGCGGACCGCTTGGCGGACGCGGCCAAGTTCCTGGGCATGGCCCTGCCGCGCTGGGAGACCGTGGCCTGGGCGGCGCGGGTGCTGCGAGAGGTGGGCGAACGCAACCCCGGCAGTCCGGAAGCCGACACGCTCAAGGCGGTGATGCTTTGGATCCAGGACCCCACGGAGGCTCGGCGGCGGGCGACCTATGACGCGGCCCAGGGCGCGGACGTGGCCAGTCCCGAGCGGCTCGCGGCCATGGCGGTGTTCTATTCGGGGGGATCGGTGGCGCCGCCAGACTGCGAACCCCTGCCGGCGCCCCGGGACGCCGCGGGGCGTTTCTCCGCCGGCGCGGTGCTGGCCGCCGCCGCCAGGACCCAAGATCCCGTGATGGCCCTGAATAGAGGATTGGACCTGGGGACGACCTTGGCGGTTGAGCCCGAGGAAAGTGGCGCGAAATGACCCTTACCCTGAATATTATCAATATGGATCAACTAGATAACGGGGAATCCACGCGCCTGGTGCTGGACCGGCACGGCGCCGTGATCGGTCGCTCGCCCCATGCCGACTGGAGCCTGCCCGATCCGCGCAACCACGTTTCCAGCATCCACTGCGAGATCGACTACCGGGACGGCGCCTATCTGCTGATCGACAAGTCGACCAACGGCACCTTCCTCAACAACGCCCAGTCGCGGATGATCGCGCCCCATATCCTGGCCGACGGGGACGAGATCGTCGTGGGCCACTATCGGATCGAGGCGCGTCTTGCCGGCGCCGCTCCCCGCCCTCGCCCGGCGGCGCCGTCCTCGTCCGGCTGGGCGGGATGGGAATCGGATGCGCCGGCGGCCAGGCCGGACTCGGGCTGGTCATCTCCGTCCCCCGCGCCCCAGGCGCCGCCTCAAATGACGCCGCCGCCGCCTGAACCCGCCTCGGGCGGGTGGGGCGCGCCTCCGCGGCAGCCGACG
>JARLIP010000029.1 GCA_031291685.1 Caulobacteraceae bacterium
AAAAGGTCCCCGCCCAGGCGCGCAAGGTCATGCTGCGCCTGATGTTCGATGATCCACGCCATCCCGACTTCGTCCTCGACCTGTGGCTGCCCGAGGACGAGGGCCGCCGCCATGTGCGCCCGCCGGCCGCCGTGATCCAGGACGCCCGCGGCTGGCTGACCCGGGCCGAGGCGATCATGCGCCGGGCCAAGCCGGTCGCCATCGCCGACGCCACTGTGGACAAGGGCCCGCCCCTCACCCCGGAGGCCGCCCGCTTCGAACTCGACTTCGACAAGGACGAACCGCCGGAGGAAACGCCAAAGCCGCCCCTCGCGGCGGCTCATGCGGACGTGGAAGAAGATTTCGACGAGGATGGGATCCAAGACGATCCCTATGACGACGAGCCGCCCTTCGACTTGGCGCCCCCCGCTCCGCAACCCGAGCCCGCCCCCAAGGCCGAACCGCCAAAGGCCTCGGGACCGGCGGAGCAACTCCCCCTGTTCTAACCAGGCCATTGCCCCTGAGGCCGACTTGGCGGCAAGCTCGGTCATCATCTGAGCGCCACGGCGCGCCGGAACAGGGAAACGCCCATGACCATGTTGCTCGCCGCCGCGGCGGCGTTTCTGGCCATCCATCTTCTGATCGCGGGCACAGGGGCGCGGGGCGCCATCGTCGGCAGGGTGGGCGAAGGCCCCTATATGGGCCTGTTCTCCCTGGCCTCGGCGGCGGGCCTGGCGTGGATGATCTTCGCCTTCGGCGCGGCCCGCCAGGACCCGGCGAACCATGTCTATTGGACGGCGACGACCGCGAGCCGCCATCCGGCGGTCGGTCTGGTGCTGATCGCCTTCCTGTTCATCGTGCCCGGGCTTTTGACCAACACCCCGACCCGGGTGATGGGCGACAATCTGGTCGATAGCCCCAACGCCGTCAGCGGCATGACCCGCGTCACCCGGCACCCGTTCCTGTGGGGCGTGGCGATCTGGGCCGCCGCCCACCTGATCGTCAATGGCCGCACCAGCGACTTCATCCTGTTCGGCAGCCTGCTGGCGCTGGCGATCCTGGGGACCTACAGCATCGACGCCAAGCGGATGCGGGCCCTGGGCGCACGCTACGCCGCCTTCAAGGCCCAGACCTCGAACATCCCCTTCGCCGCCATTATCCAGGGCCGCCAAACCCTCAAGATCGGCGAGATCTGGTGGCGCCTGCTGGTGGGGCTGGCGGTATGGGCCGTGGTGCTGATGGGCCACCGGGCGGCGTTTGGGGTGAGCCCGCTGGGATAGGCTAGAATCCGGCAGCTTGCTCCACGGCCAGGGCCAGATCCAAGGCCCGGGCGGCTTCCTCGCCGGTGGCGGCGGGTCTGGGCGCCTCGCCCCGCACGGCGGCGACGAAGGCGGCGACACTGGCCCCCAGGGGATCGCGCCCCGTGGGGGTTTCGGTGAAATCCGCGTCCAGACGGAACGGGGTGGTGTTGCGGAAGGCGCGGGTGATGAAATCGATCTCCACCTCCCCCGAGGGATAGACGATCCGCATCCGTCGCTCGCGGGCCTCGGCGATGCGCGAGGCGTTGAGCTTGACGGTGGAGCCGTCACCCAGAGTGATCTCGCAGTCGACCTCATCGACGAAGGGCCCGTGGGTCACGCGGCCCTCGGCCTCCACCGCCAGGGGCTCGCCCGGGTTGAGGGTGATGGCCAGGTCGATGTCGTGGATCATCAGATCCAGGACACAGGACACATCAGTATTGCGCGGGTTCCAGGGCGCCCGGCGCACGGCCTCGAGCAACACGGGCCGTTCCGGGATATCGAGCAGTCCCATGGCCTTGGAGACCACGCGTTCCTGTAGCCCGCAGGCCAGGACCAGACCCGATGCGGCGGCGCGGGCGACGATCTTGTCGGCCTCGTCGATGGTGGTGGCGATGGGTTTTTCCACATAGACCGACTTGCCGGCCGCCAGCGCCGGCAGGGCGACGGCGGCATGGGTGAAGGCCGGCGAGGCCACGGTGACGATGTCCGCCAGGCTCAGGAAAAGGTTCAGGTCGTCCACCGGCTGGGCGCCCAGGCCCACCGCCAGGGCGCGAGCCCGCTCCAGGTCGGGGTCATAGACCGCCGCCAGGGTGATTCCCTCCATGCCCGCGTATTTTCGCGCATGGTGACCGCCAAAGGCGCCCGCTCCGGCCACACCGGCCCGCAATATCCGACTCAAGCTCGCACCTCATGCCGCCTTTCACGGGAAAGTGTGCAGACGCGCCCCCTTTGTCCATCGCCCATGACGACGCCGATAATATGGGCTAGACCCAGGCATCGTTTTTAAAAGCAACGGATGGGAGCACGTCCATGTCGATCACCAGCAAAGAGGTCCGCCTCAAGTCCCGCCCCGTCGGCCTGCCCGTGGCCGACAATTTCGAGATCGCCCAGGTTCAACTTCCCGCTCCGGGCGCTGGCGAGGTCCAGGTCAAGAACCTGTGGATGACCGTCGATCCCTATATGCGCGGTCGGATGATGGACCGCGAGAGCTATGTGCCGCCGTTCCAGATCGGCGAGGCCCTGCAAGGGGGCGCGATCGGCGAGGTGGTCGCCTCCGAGGACGCCAATTTCAAGGCCGGCGATCTGGTCTCCAGCATGTTCGGCTGGCGCGAGGCTTTCAACGCCCCGGGCGGCGCCCTGCAAAAGCTCGACACCCACGGCCTGCCGCCCCAGACCTTCCTGGGCGTCGCCGGCATGCCCGGCCTGACCGCCTATGTCGGCCTGATCAAGATCGCGGCCCTGAAACCCGGTGACGTGGTGTTCGTGTCCGCCGCCGCCGGCGCCGTGGGTTCGGTCGTCTGCCAGATTGCCAAGATCAAGGGCCACACCGTGATCGGCTCCGCCGGCGGGCCGGAAAAAGCGGCCTTTCTCAAGGAGATCGGCGTGGATCATGTGATCGATTACAAGGTCGAGAAAGACCTGACCGCCGCCCTGGCCAAGGCCGCCCCCAAGGGTATCGACGTCTATTTCGAGAATGTCGGCGGCGAGCACCTGGACGCGGCCCTGGCCGTGGCCAACCCCTTCGCCCGCTTCGCCTTGTGCGGCATGATCTCCCAATACAACGTCACCGAAGCCCCCAAGGGCCCGAGCAATATCATGCTGGCGGTGGGCAAGAGCCTGAGGCTGGAAGGCTTCATCGTCTCCAACCATTTCGACATGCTGCCCCAGTACGTGGCGGAATTGTCCGGCTGGATTCAGAGCGGTCAGTTCAAGTGGAAGGAAACGGTCGAGACCGGAATCGAGAACGCCCCGGCCGCCTTCCTGAAACTGTTCTCCGGCGAGAACATGGGCAAGATGCTGGTCAAGCTCGCCTAGACCCGAGACGGGCGGCGCTTCCTCCAGCGGGAAGGGCCGCCCGGACGATCCCATTTCCGTGAAACGCGCGGGCGCCGTTCCCCCGCATCCACCTGTGCGCTACAAGCCATCCGCCTATTCGCCTGGAGCGCGCGCGTGTCCCGCCTGTTCAATGCCTATGTGATCGTCGATTGGAGCGCCGCCTCCAAGCCCAATACGGGGGCGGACTCCGTCTGGATCGGCGTGCTTAAGCGCGACGTGCGCTTCCGGCTGGCCTTCGAGTCCTTCAATCCCGCGACCCGGGCCGAGGCTGAGGCCAAGCTGGCCGTGATCCTCGACGACCTGAAGAAGCGCGGCGAGCGCGTCCTGTTGGGCTTTGATTTTCCTCTGGGATTCCCCCGGGGGCTCGCCCATGGCCTGAACCTGAACGGGGCGGCTCCCTGGCGCGCGGTCTGGGACCAGATCGACAAGATGGTCAAGGACAAGCCCGACAACACCAACAACCGCTTCGGCGCGGCCTCGGAGATCAACCGGCGCCTGACCGGCGGCCCGTTCCCCTTCTGGGGCTGCCCGCCCAAGGACACCCTGACCACCCTTCAGCCCAAGCGGCCCAGGGACCACGGCCCGGACGACCTGCCGGAAATGCGCCACGCCGACACGGCGGCCAAGGCCCACTCGATCTGGAAGCTCTATTACAACGGCTCCGTCGGTGGTCAGGCCCTGCTGGGCATTCCCATGGTGCGCCGCCTGAAGCTGGCCCGGGGCGAGGCGCTCAAGGCCTGGCCCTTCGAGACCGGGTTCAAGGCCCTCACCGAGGCGGATCTGGACGGGGTCGAGGTGGTGGCCGCCGAGGTCTATCCCTCGATGATCAAGACCGCCCCGGCGCCCGGCGAGGTCAAGGACCTGGCCCAGGTGCGGGCTACGGCCGAGCATTTCGCGCGGCTGGACGAGGCCGGCAAGTTGGGCGCGGCCTTCGGCCCGACCACATCCATCGCCGATCCCCTGCGCGCCGAGATCGAGGCCGAGGAAGGCTGGATCCTGGGCGCGGCGGTCTAGGCTCTAAAGGCCCCGTCGGCCCAGCCAGATCAGGCGACTGATCTGCAATACCGCCGACAGGACGCTGGCGATGATCGTCGCCAGCATCACCCCCGTCAGGCCCATGTGCGCCGGGAAGGCCAGGGCCCAGGCCAGGGGCGACATGACGATGGTGTAGCTGAACATCTGGATCAGGGTCGGCGGCCACACGTCGCCCCGGGCGCGCAGGGACTGGGCGCCGACGATCTGAAGGGCGTCGGGCAGGAAGAAGATGCAGGCCATCACCAGCCCATTCGTGGCCAGGGCGATCACGGCGGCGTCTCGGGTGTAGGCGCCGGCGATGAAGGTCGCCAGGGGCCAGATGGCCAGGGAGAAGCCCAGAGCCATGACCGAGGTGATCAAGGCGCCCAGCAGGGCCGAGCGATTCACCTGGCCCAGGTCCCGCGCGCCATAGGCCGCCCCCACCCGCACCGCCGTGGCGCCTGAAAAGCCCAGGGGCGCCATGAACACCAGGGAGGTGACGTTGAGGATGATGGTCCAGGCCGCCACCGCCGCGCCCCCGAGCCAGCCAGTGACGATGTTCATGGCGGCGAAGGCGGCGACCTCGAAGAAGTTGGAGGCGCCCGATCCGTAACCGATCCGGCGCTGCTCGATCTCAGCCGGCCGATCCCGGGGCGGACGCTCGAACACGCCCATGGCCCGCGCCTCGGGCAGTCTGGCGATATAGGCGAAGATCACCACCATCAGCACCGAGCGCGAGCCCAGGGTGGCGCAGGCGCCGCCCACCGCCCCCATGGCCGGCAAACCAAAGTGACCGGGCACCAGCACCAGATCGATGGCCAGGTTGAGGGCGTTGGCGATCCACATCATCACCATCGGCGCCCGTGGCCGGGACAGGGCCTCCAGCCACATGGCGGCCGCCACCCACAGGGTATAGGGGGTCAGGGACAGGCTGAAGGCCAGCAGCACCCGGGAGGCGCCGTCGGCCAGGTCGGGTTGCAGGCCGACCCCGTGCAGGAAGGCGGGCCCCACCAGGGCCAGGAAGATCGAGGACAGCACGCCGATCCACAGGCCATAGGCCACGCCCCGGCGCAGGACAGCCCCGGCTGCGCCCTGGCGGCCCTCCCCCACCGCCCGGGCGGTCATCACCTGAACCCCGGCGAGC
>JARLIP010000281.1 GCA_031291685.1 Caulobacteraceae bacterium
AAGCGCGGCCTCATCACCATGTGCGCCGGCGGCGGCATGGCCCCCGCGATCATCGTCGAGCGGATGGACTAGCTCCAGATCCTCCACCGTAGGGGGAGGGGGACCACCCGCAGGGTGGTGGAGGGGGCTCCCACGGACGAACCAGAGGAACGCACCATGCTGACCAAGGCCGACGACTTCCCCATCCACCAGACCCCCGAACCCATCGCCTATTCGGGCACCGACCGGAACTTCTATGACCGGTATTTCTTCAACGGCTACAATCCCGACGGCTCCGGCTTCTTCGCCGTGGCTTTCGGCGTCTATCCCCACCTGAACATCGCCGACGCCCACTTCTCCACCATCCGGGACGGCAAGGAATATTCGATCCACGCCTCCAAGGTTCTGAACATGGAGCGCTGGGACCTGGAGGTGGGGCCGATCCGCATCGAGGTGCTGGAGCCCCTGCAAAAGCTGAAGGTGACCCTGGCCCTCACCGACGGGATCGCCGCCGAGTTCGTGTTCGAGGGCCGCGCCTTCCCCATCGAGGAGCCGCGCTTCATCCGCCGCAACGGCCCGCGCACCTTCATGGACTATACCCGCCTGACCCAGAACGGCCGCTATACCGGCTGGATCGAGGTCGATGGCGTGCGCCAGGCCATCGCCCCCGGCGCAGTGGGCACCCGGGACCGCTCCTGGGGCGTGCGCCCCATCGGCGCCCCCGACGCCCAGCCCCTGGTTCCCGGCGCGGTCCCGGGCTTCTTCTGGCAGTGGACGCCCCTGAACTTCGACGACAAAAGCGTCTTCTTCCACTTCACCGCCGACTCCACGGGCATTCCCTGGAACACCCGGGCGGTGATCTGCCCCGACGGCGCCGGGCCGGGGGCCATGGCCGAGACCGAGGTCGCCCGCATGACCGTGGACTTCATCCCCGGAACCAAGCACGCCCGCACCGCCACCCTGCGCATCCCCCGGGAAGGCCAGGCGCCGGTGGAGATCGACTTCGAGCCGATCGTGAAGTTCCAGATGCGCGGCATCGGCTACATCCATCCCAAGTGGGGCCACGGGGGCTACAAGGGCGATCTGGTGGTGGAGCGCGAGGACATCGACCTGGCCGCCCTCGATCCCAACGCCATCGAGAACCTGCACATCCAGGCCGTCTCCAAGGTCACCCTGCGCGAGCCGGGCAAGCCGGATCAGAAGGGCCTTGGGGTGTTCGAACAACTGGTGCTGGGCCCCTACGAGCCCTACGGCTTTAAATAATCACCGCATTTTTCCCGGGTCATTGCGCCGGCGGGACTGGAGGACTACCTTTTGGCTAAGTCCGCAGATCTCGTCGGACGCCAGGGAGCTGTGAAATGCCCAAGGTTTCTCGGGCGTACAGTGCTGTGATCATGGGCCTGGGGATTGGGGCCCTGGGCATAGCCATGCTGGCTTTCCCCAGCCCAGCCAAGCCGGCGGTGAGCATCATCGGCGCCAGCTTCGCCCACGATTGCTATGTCGCCGCCAAGCTGGGCGCCCCCGCCGACCCGGCCCTTGAGCTGTGCACCCGCTCCATCGAGATGGAGCCCCTCAGCCGCCGCGACCTGTCCGGGACCTATGTCAATCGCGGCATCCTCTATATGGAAGCCCGGTCCTACAAGGCCGCCCAGCAGGACTTTCAGCACGCCCTGGGCATCGATCCGAACCTGGGCGAGGCCGTGGTCAACCTCGGCGGCGCCCTGATCGCCCAGCACCGCTTCGCCGACGGCGTGGCCCAGATCACCCGGGGCCTGACCCTGAACCCCGAGGAGCCGGAAAAGGCCTTCTTCAACCGCGCCCTAGGCTATGAGGGTCTGGACGACCTGAAGGCCGCCTATCTCGACTACCAGAAGGCCGCCCAACTAAAACCCACCTGGCCCGCCCCCCAGACCGAACTGGCCCGGTTTACGGTGGCGACCAAGGGGCGGTAGGGGCGGCGGCGCGGGTGGTTCCCGGTCATTGCCCCCCTCCTCCGCGCATACCCCCGGCCGCGGGGGTCCCCGGGCAAACCCATGAAGTTCGTGGATGAATCTGGATCCCCGCCTTCGCGGGGATGAGCGGTGGATATTTCTCGAATTGCATTAGCGCTTCACAACAAACCCGCCTTCGCCGGAAATGACGCTTAGCCCAAGCGCCTCAAGCCGAGCCTGCAGTTCCCCCGTCAGTCGAATCCCCAGGAACGCGATTTCGGTCCATGCCGGATGATGAAGATCGACGTCTTCAAGACGCTCCAGCGCCGCGTCCTCCAGCGGGACGCCATCATCGGCCTTGAAAACGGCGCTGTTCGCATCCGTCGCTCGTGTGGCCCACGCCTCCTCGGCCAAGGCTCGATTAGGAGGCGACTCAACCAGCCAGAACGCCCTCCCCAGGTCCGCCCCGGCCTTCGCCCCAAAATCCCGATCGAAAATGACATCTACTTTCATAGGCTTCGGCCCGCCATTGATGACCCTGGTGTTAGAAGCTTGACTCAACGCCCCCCCTTGTCCGCCTCACCCCGCGCCTTCCGATAAAGTTCGCGCTGCGGCTGACTGATCTGGCTTTCAACGCGATCTATCTCACGCTTGCTCTTGGGAAGGTGATGGCGCTTCTCATAGTAGTTATAGAACAGCGTCCCATGTATGCCCTGCGCATCCTTCTTCAGGATGGGGCTGCGCCACATCGCCGATAGCAGCGCGTTCGCCCGCGCCGCGCCCAGCCGCCGAATGACGGCTTCAATGATTTCCAGGTCCTGGCCCTTACGCGGGAATATCGCGGCGAACTGCTCGTCCGTGGCCTGATAAATTGGAAAGGTGGCGTTGTCAGCGCCGTCTGTGATCTGCACGTTCGGCAAACACCACCCCGCTTGCAATATGGCCCACACTGCAAAGCCTATCCGCGCGCCGACGTCATGCACAACCATTGCATGGGCGAGCGGATATCATCGCCACAGCGTGACGATCAAACGTCAGGCTTGAACCGCCACCTCCGCTCGATCGCGCTCGACAGGTCAAGCTCGTTGCGGCGGGCGAACAGGAGGACGTGGCCGAGCAGATCGGCGGCCTCGTCCGCAAGGTCCCCCCGCAACTCGCCCTCGGTGCGATCCCGCCGCCGCCCCCGGCCGGTCACCTTGTTCCAGGCCTGGGTCAGCTCGTCCAATTCCTCGTGCATTTTCAACACGAACCAATCCTCATCCCGCCTGATCCCGTTGGCTTCGGCATAGCCGAGCGAGGCCTCCTCGAACTGATCCGAAAGCCGGCGAAGCATGAGTCTCTCCAGATGTGTTCATGGAAAGTTCCAGCAAGGCCCCAACACCGTCAAGCCGCCGGAGCGGCGGGGCCCAGATCACCCGGGGCCTGACCCTGAACCCCGAGGAGCCGGAAAAAGGCCTTCTTCAACCGCGCCCTGGGCTATGAGGGCCTGGACGACCTGAAGGCCGCCTATCTCGACTACCAGAAGGCCGCCCAACTCAAACCCACCTGGCCCGCCCCCCAGACCGAACTGGCCCGGTTCACGGTGGCGACGAAGGGGCGGTAGGGGGCGGACGTCACCCGATCATGCGTCCTTCGACTCGTCGCTTCGCGCCGGCTCAGGATGACGTATTATTCTGATTTTCAATATACTTCGTCATCCTGAGCCGCGCCCTTAAGGGCGCGAGTCGAAGGACGCACGATCAGACGAGCCTCCCATGGCGCGCGCTTATTCGCCGCCTGAGACAGTAGCGGCCATGACCCTGGCCGAGACACCGCCCTCGCCCCCTCCCCCCGGGCGGGCCCCCGCCCGGCGGGGGGGGGGGGGGTCCCCCGCCAGAAATTTATTTAAATTTGTGTG
>JARLIP010000282.1 GCA_031291685.1 Caulobacteraceae bacterium
CCGACATCGCCACCCGCGGCCCCACCGATCCCCAGGCCTGGTTCGAGTTCGCCCAGGCCAGCCGGCTGATGTACGCCGACCGGGACCGCTATGTCGGCGATCCGGCCTTCGTCTCCGTGCCCACCGCCGGCCTGCTGGACCCGGCCTATCTGAGCGCCCGGGCCGCCCTGATCGGGGATGTGGCCGGGCCGGCGCCGGCGCCTGGCCATCCCGCCGGCGCCCAGGCCAGGGCCCGCGACGCCACCCCGGAGCCCGGCGGCACCTCGCACATGGTGTTCGTCGACGCGCAGGGAAACGTGCTGTCCATGACCACCACGGTGGAGAGCATCTTCGGCTCCGGCCGGATGGTGGACGGCTTTTTCCTCAACAACCAGCTGACCGACTTCTCCTTCAGCCCCAGGGACCCCGACGGCGCCCCCGCCGCCAATGCCCCCGGCCCGCACAAGCGGCCGCGCTCGTCCATGGCCCCGGTGATCGTGCTGGACGCCCAGGGGCGCTTCGTGGCCGCTCTGGGCTCCCCCGGCGGGCCGGCGATCCCGGCCTACAATCTGAAGGCCCTGGTGGGCTTCCTGGACTGGAAGCTGTCCATGGGCCAGGCCCTGGCCCTGCCCAACCTGATCGCCAAGGGGGACGCCTATATCGCCGAGGTCGACAAGTTCCCCCCCGGGGTGGTCCAGGCCCTGGCCGCCCGGGGCATGGCCCTGCGCCACGGCATGGGCGAGGATTCCGGCCTGCACGGGATCGCCGCGCGCCCGGGTGGCCTGGAAGGCGCCGCCGACCCCCGCCGCGAGGGGGTGGCCAAGGGGTTCTGAGGGAGGAGGGTTAGTCCTGCGCGGGTGAAGGCGGCGCGGGCGGCGGCGCGGGGTCGGGCGCGCCAGGCAGGCGCAACTCGAACACCGCGCCCTCGGGGCTGGAGCGGGCCAGGATCAGGTCGCCGCCATGGGCCTGGGCCAGTTCCCGGGCGATGGCCAGGCCAAGCCCCGTGCCCCCGGTGCGGCCGGAGCCGGAAAAGGGCTGGAACAGCCGCGCCTGGACCCGTTCGGGCACGCCGGGGCCATTGTCGGCGATCCGGAGCACGCTGACGCCGCCGTCCTGCTCCAGGGAGACCTGGATGGCGCCATGGCCCTCCCGCTCGGCGACCCCGGCTATGGCCTCGCGGCCATTGCGCAGCAGGTTGACCAGGATGCGATGCAGCTGGTCCGGGTCCGCCAGGATCCGGGCGGATCGGTCCACGGTCAGGACCAAGGCCACCATCTCGGGCGCAAGGCCCGCATCCTCGGCGGCGGCCTCCACGGCGGGGACCAGCCACAGGACGTCCGGCGCCGGGGCGGCTTCGTCGCTCTTGCCATAGGCCAGGACGTTGGAGGCCAGGGTCACGGCCCGGTCGAGGGCCCGTTCCAGCCGGGGCAGGGCCCGGGCCACATTGGGGTCCCCGGACTGGGCCAGACGTTCGGAGGCGATCTGGGCGCTGGTGAGCATGTTGCGCAGGTCGTGATTGATCTTGGCCACCGCCTCCCCCAGGGCCGCCAAGCGGGCCCGGGAATTGAGGGCGGCGCGCAGGTCCGCCTGCATCCGGTCCAGCTCGACCTCGGCCCGGCCGATTTCGTCCCGGCGGCCGGAGGGATGCACCCCGGCGGCGGGATCGTCCGGATCGGCGCGGAACCGCTCCATGGCCGTGGTGATCCGCTGCATGGGCCGAACCAGAAGCGCGTTGAGGGACAGATAGACCAGGCCCCCGGCCACGGCCGAGATCAGGCCGGCGATGGCCAGGAGGGTCATCAGATAACCCCGCAAGGCGCTGCGCAGGGGCCCGTCCGAGGCGACGATCTCCACGAAATCCCCATCGCGGAAGTGGGGGCGGTCCACCACCCGCACCATCCGGTCGCTGCCAAACAGAGTCTGGAAGGGCGCCACCAGGGACAGCAGCGACGTGCCCCGGCGCAGGTCCACCAGATAGGGGGTCCGGTTCATCCGCGGCGCGGCCAGCAGCAACCGGCGCACCCCGTCGCTCTGCACCGCCACCGACACCACCCCGGCGCCGTCCAGGAGCTGGGTGGACAGCTTGTCGGAGACAACCTGATTGGGGGCGGCGTCCACCGCCAGCGAAGCCAGCTCGGCGGCGCGGACCCGATCCTCCAACCAGCGCTCCTCGAACTGGGCCAGGGAGGAGGGCAGGATCATCAGCCCGGCCAGGGCCACGAACAGCACGGTCAGGATCAGCAGGCGGGACGACAACCCCCCCGGCCAGAACAGCCGGCGGGCCCGGCGGCGGAAGGCGCGACGGGCCTCTTCAGGGGAAAGCGTCACCGCACGGTCCGGCGACGCCCCCTCGGGCCCGGACTGAACGGGCCGGGGCTGAGGAGGCCCCGGCTGCGGGGGCGCGGAGACTGTGGCGTCCGCCATGACGCAACCCGTTACTTCACCTAGGGTATTTCGGCAACGAAGCTTACGCCGGATGGTTCGGAAGGAAAGTCGTCGCCCTGTCGCGGGCGATCGAAGGCGACCTAGGCCGCACGGCGCCTAAGATAGCGCGCGCCGATGGGCGCCAGGGCCAGAAATCCCAATGCGATCAATGGAATGACCAGGGACGGGTGCAGCAGGGCGTGCAGGTTCACCCTCTGCCCCGAGGCGAAGATGTGGTTCAGGCTGGCGCCCAGACCGGCATAGATCAGCGAAACCGGCAAAAGTCCGATCAGGGTGGCGAGCAAAAAGGTCCGCAAGGGAATATCGACAAAGCCCAGGGCCAGGTTGGCCAGCCAGAACGGCGCCACGGGGATCAGGCGCAGGGCGACCACATAGGCGAAGGCGTCCCGCCGCACCCCCGCCTCGATCCGCGCGATCATCGAACCCGCTCCCCCGCGCAGAGCCTCGCCCACGGCGGTGCGGCAGATGATGAAGATCACCCCCGAGCCCAGGGTGCAGGCCACCGCCGCCGCGACGCCCCCGATCCAGGCGCCGAACAACAGCCCCCCGGTCAGGGTCATGACCAGGGCGATGGGCAGGGACAGGGCCACGAACAGAGCGTAGAGCCCCATATAGGCCGCGACGCTGAGGATAGGATGGGCGTGGACCAGGGCCAGCAGGGTCAGGCGCCGCTCGCGCAACTCATGCAACGACAGATGCCGGGTCAGGCCCGAGGCGAAGGCCAGGGCCACCAGGATCGCCACGATCAACAGGGGTCCGAATCGCCGCGCCAGGCTGATCAGGACCACCGTGCGGGCGGCGCCGGCGCTCACCCCGCGCCCACGGCCTGGGACAGGCTGGAAAAGCCGTCGGCCCGCAGGCGCTCGCCGAGGTCCAAGGCGATCCGGCGGGCCAGGCCCGGCCCCTCGAACACCATGGCCGAATAGAACTGCACCCCGTTGGCGCCGGCGCGGATCTTGGCGTAGGCGTCCGCCCCGCTGGCGATCCCTCCGGCCCCGATCAGGGTCAGGCGGCCGGCGGCGGCGGCGTGGAACCGGCCAAGGACGGTCGTGGAAAGGCCCATCAGAGGCGCGCCGGACAGGCCCCCGCTCTCGCCCTTGTGGACCGATCGCAGGCTGTCCGGGCGGGACAGGGTGGTGTTGCCGGCGATGATTCCGTCCAGGCCGAAGGCCAGCACCGTCTCGACAATGGCCTCGATCTCGTCGTCCTCCAGGTCCGGGGCGACCTTGAGCAGGATCGGATAGTCCCGGCTCTTGGCCTTGAGGGCCACGCGGGCCTCGGCCAGGCGACCCAAGAGGTCCTGGAGGGCCTCGCGGGTCTGCAGGGCGCGCAGGCCCGGGGTGTTGGGCGAGGAGATATTGACCGTGAAATAGTCGGCCTGACCCCACAGGCGCGTCAGCCCCAGCACGTAGTCCTGGGTGCGGTCGGCGGAATCCTTGTTGGCCCCGATATTGGCGCCCACCACCCCTTGCCTCTGGCGGCGGGCCAGGCGCGCGGCGAAGGGCTCCAGGCCCTCATTGTTGAAGCCCATGCGGTTGATCACCGCCCGATCCTCGGTCAGGCGAAACAGTCGCGGGCGGGGATTGCCCGCCTGAGGCAGGGGCGTGACCGTGCCACATTCGACGAAGCCGAACCCGGCGCGCAGCATGGCGTCCGGAACCTCCGCGTTCTTGTCGAAGCCCGCCGCCAAGCCCACCGCCACCGGAATGGTCAGGGCGCCGATCTTGAGGCTCAGGTCGATTTCACTCTTGAACGCGCCGCCTCGAGGTCCAAGCCCCGCCCGCAGCAGGCGCACGGTCAGGCGGTGGGCGTCCTCGGCGTCGAGACGGCGCAGCAGGGCCGAGGCCAGATCGTAGATCCCACTCAAGACCGCAGGGTCCCGATCACGGGAACGCCGTCGGCGTCCAGGGCCAGCGCCCGGATCTCCACCGCCAGGGCCGGGTCCAGCGGGCCATGGAGGTGGGGAAACAGATCCCCGCCCCGGGCCGGCTCCCAACGCAGGGCCTCGCCCAGGGTCTCGGCCTCGAAGGCGACCAGCAGCAGGTCGGCCTGACCCGCGAAATAACGGCGGGCGGTCTCCGGCGCCTGGGCGGCGGTGGAGAAATGGATATAGCCGTCGGTCAGGTCGATGGCCGCGCCGTCGAACCGGCCGTGGGCCTGGGCCGCCGACCAGCCCTGGCGGTCGATCAGCTTGTAGATCCAGGTCCCCTTGCCGATCGAACTCACAGGGAGCCTCCCCCATGGTCCCGGGGCGTCAAGACGCGGACCAGTTGAAAGGGCCCATCATCGGGCTTGGCGAAGACCACGGCGGCGGCGGTGGGGAAGGACGCCAACAGCCCCTCGGCCTCGCCCCCCGCCAGGGCGATGGCGAAGTCATGCAGGCCGGGATTGTGACCCACGATCATCAGGCTGCCGACATCGGCGATGGCCTGGGCGGTCTGGTCCAGGAATTCGGCGGGGGCGAGATAGAGCGTCCGTAGGCTTTCCACCTGGGCGCCGGGAAAGCTTGGCGCGGCGCCTTCCCAGGTTTCCTGGGCGCGCCGGGCCGAGGAGGCGAGCACCCTTTGCGGGGTGAAGCCCGCCTGGGCCAGGGCGCGCCCCATGATCGCCGCGTCCCGGTGGCCGCGGGCGGTCAGGGCCCGGTCGAAGTCGCGGCCGGACGATGAGACCGATTCGGCCTTGGCGTGGCGCAGCAGAATCAGGTGGCGCATGGGCTCTCCCGCGGATCATGGCCGCGCTCTCTCCTTAACCTCAGGCGCGGGCGCGTGGAAGCGATCGGTTGACAGGGCGCGCCGCTAAGGGTCCAAGGCGGCTGATGAGCCGGGTCGCGGGCGTAACGCACATGGTGGGAACGGACGGCGGATTGATCCGCTTTGGGCCGGACCGTTCCTTGCGGCTGGACAGCGGCGCGCATCTGGCGGGGCTGGAGATCGCCTACCGCACCTATGGCCAGCTCAACGCCGACCGCTCCAACGCCGTCCTGATCTGCCACGCCCTCACCGGCGACCAGCACGTGGCCTCGCCCCATCCGGTGACCGGCAAGCCCGGCTGGTGGCCCCGGGTGGTTGGGCCGGGCAAGGCCATCGATCCCGACCGGCATTTCATCGTCTGCTCCAACGTCGTCGGCGGCTGCATGGGCAGCACCGGGCCCTCCTCGACGGACCCCCTGACCGGCCAGCCCTATGGCCTGGCGTTTCCGGTGATCACCATCGCCGACATGGTCCGCGCCCAGGCCATGCTGATCGACGCCCTGGGCATCGACACCCTGTTCGCGGTGGTCGGCGGCTCCATGGGCGGGATGCAGGTGCTGCAATGGGCGGCGGACTATCCCGAGCGGCTGTTCTCGGCGGTGTGCATCGCCGCCGCCGCTCGGCATTCGGCGCAGAACATCGCCTTCCACGAAGTGGGTCGCCAGGCGATCATGGCCGATCCCGACTGGCGGGGGGGCGACTACGCCCAGCTGGGGGTGCGCCCGGAAAAGGGGCTGGCCGTGGCGCGAATGTCCGCCCACATCACCTACCTGTCCGAGGCGGCCCTGCAGCGCAAGTTCGGGCGGGAGCTGCAAAGGGACGGTCTGTCCTGGGGTTTCGACGCCGACTTCCAGGTGGAAAGCTATCTGCGCCACCAGGGCGCCGCCTTCGTCGACCGTTTCGACGCCAACAGCTATCTCTATATCACCCGGGCCATGGACAATTTCGACCTGGCCGCCGCCCATGGGGGCAGCCTGGCGCGGGCCTTCACCCGGGCGCGGGACGTGCGCTTCTGCGTGCTCTCCTTCACCTCCGATTGGCTCTATCCCACCAGCGAAAGCCGCTCGATCGTGCGGGCGCTCAACGCCGCGGCGGCCCGGGCCAGTTTCGTCGAGATCGAGAGCGACAAGGGCCATGACGCCTTCCTGCTGGACGAGCCGGTGATGATCGGGGCCCTGACCGGGTTCCTCGACGCCGCCGGCCAGGCGCGGGGGCTGACATGAACGCCTTCGAGGCCGCCCAGGCGCGGGAGGATTTCCACGAGATCCTGAGGCTGGTGCGGCCCGGGGCGCGGGTGCTGGACATCGGCTGCGGCGAGGGCGCGCTGCTGGAGCTGCTGGCCCGGGAGAAGGGCATCGATGGCCGTGGCCTGGAGATCAGTCCCCTGGGGGTCTCGGCCTGCCTGTCCCGGGGCTTGGCGGTGGTGCAGGGGGACGCGGACCGGGACCTGGCGGATTTCCCCACCCGGGCTTTCGACTACGCCATCCTGTCCCAGACCCTGCAGGCCGTGCGCGAGCCCCGGGTGGTGCTGAACGAGCTCTTACGCATCGCCGACCGGGCGATCGTGTCCCTGCCCAATTTCGGCTATTGGAAAGTCCGGCTGAGCCTATTGGCCACCGGGCGGATGCCCATGACCGGCTCCCTGCCAGAGCCCTGGTACTCGACCCCCAACATCCACCTGTGCACCCTTCGCGACTTCACCGAGCTGTGCGCGGACCTGGGGGTGCGGGTGGAGGCCTCCTCGGCGCTGTCGGACGGCAAGCCCGCCCGACCGATGGAATCGGCCCGATGGATCGAGAACTGGCGGGCCGAACAGGCGATCTTCCTGCTCAGCCGTCCAGGTTCGGGGGAACGGACCGCGCCGCCGGCGTCCTACGACCGCGCGGCCCCCAAGGACGATCTGTTCGCCCGTTAGAGGCCGCTTGGTGAATTAGAACAGGAACCGCGCGGTGGCGCGGGCGTCGTAGGTGTCGTAGCCGCTGCGGAACACGCCACCGGCGCCGGCGCTGAAGTCGGCATAGTTGCCGCTGGCGCGCAGGCCCAGGCGAGCCAGGAGGCCGCCCTTGTCCGCGAAGCTGGAGGACAGGGTGAACTTCTGGCCGCCCAGGAAGTTGGCGGTGGTGTCGGCCGGACCGCCAGTGACGACCTGACGCCAGCCCAAGGTCAGTTCAGGGCTCCAGCGGATGGCGTCGCCATAGTTGGCGCCCACGACCATGTCGCCCTGAACCACCCCCTCGGAGCTGGTGCGCGAAGCGACGTTCAGGTCGAAGGCCGCGCCGCCGCCGTGCTCGGTGTAGCCCTGTTCATAGAGGACCACATAGTCGGCCGACAGTTCCGGCTTCATGTAGTAGCGGCCGAAATTGACCTTGTAGCCGACATTGAACGAGGCCGAGGCGATGGCCCCGTTCCAGTGACCTTCCGATTTCCGATAGAGGGTCGCGTCCGCGGTTCCGGACTGCACCATCAGAACCCGCCGGCTGGACAGGGACGCCCAGCCGCCATTGACGCTGGCGCCCACGTTCAGGCCATCGCCCCCGTGGCGCCAATAGACCCCCGCCTCCAACACATCAGCGGACTGGTTGGAGCCATCGGGCCGGCCGGAGTCATTGACCGTGGCCGCGATGAAGGCCGCGGCGACCCCCATGGCGTTCTTGCCGGACGCCCGCTCGAAGCCGCCGGCGAAGCCGAAGCCCTTGCCCTCATAGCCGTTGATGCTGCTGGAATTGCTGCGGTCGTTGACGAAGCCGATTTCCTGCACCCAGCCGCGATTCTCGTCGGTCTGCAGCTTGCCGGGGGAATCCGCCTCGGCCCGGGCCAGGGATTGCTGGCCCAGCAGCAGGGTCTCGAATGGCCCGCCGGAATAATCCGGCAGGAACTGGTCGTAGAGGTGAAGGAAGGTGGCCTGGTCGGTGACGGCGAGCACGGCGTCGCTGATCGAGCCGATACCCTTGGTGTCGGTCTTGTCGAAGGCGGCGTACCAGGCGTTGTAAGCTGCGGTCTCGGCGGGGTTGAGGCCGATCGTCTTCGCGTCCTTAAAGCCTACCTGAACCGTCACGGCGCTATTGTTCGAGTTGGCCGCGACGGTCCCCGTATATATCCAAGGGACCGAGCCAAGTTCGGTGATGCCGCCCAGGCTGATTTGGCCAGCTCCAGCCGTAATCAGCGTAATTGTTTCCGAGGTTGTCAGCTTGCTGGTGAAATTCAATCCTAGCTTGGAACCCGTATCAAAGGTCACCGCACCCGAGGCATTGAGCTGCGCCTTGGTTGTGTCAGCGGTTGGATCGACGGTCAGGATCAATTCACCGGCGCCCGCCACGTGGAGGGTCGAAATGCCGATCGTGCCGGCCGTTCCGATCGTAGCCGAACCGCCAGTCGTATAGTTGGCGACCGCCGTCGGTGACGTGATGTCCAGCGTGCCGATGGAGACTTCGATCGCCAGCAAACCGCCGGCCTTTTCGGCCAAGGCACCCTTGGCGACAGCGCCGCCGGTGATGTTGATCTGGTTGTCGGACCCACCGCCGAAGATCATAGCGCCGGTGAGCGTCCCGGTCTGCAGGTTCAGCACGCCATTGCCGGCGCCGAACAGCACGTCACCGGTGATTGAGGGGGTGATGCTGGTGCTGGTCGAGGTGCTGGGCTGGATAAAGGCCGACTGGGTCACCGTGGTGGTGGTGGTCGCCTTGGCCTGGCTCATATCGATGGCGATGGTGCGGCTGGCCGAGGCGTTCACGGTGTCGGTGGCGTTCTCCGGGGTGATCACCGCCTTGATGGTGTTGGTGTTGGTCACCGAGGTCAGGGTGCCGGAGCGGTCCCGGATCGCGGTGGCGTAGCCCGTGGTGCCGCCGCCGGCGGGGTCGCCCACCACCCCGGCGATGCCGGTGATGGAGGCCTCGATCACCCCGGTATTGTTCAGGCTGGCGACATTGGCGTTGCCGCCGAAGTCGATGGCGTTGGCCGAGACCGAGGTCTTGGACGCGGCGATGGCCAGAACCGTACCGCTGACGTCGATCTTGCCGAGGGTGGCGTCGCCAATATAGAGCGCCGTGGCGTTGCCGGTCACGCCGCTGGAAACGGCCGAGCGGAAGATCGAATCCGCTTCAAGCACCCCGCTAATGGCGAGGCCATCGTTCATGGTCACGGTATGGGTATTGGTCGCGGCGATGGCGGCGCCGGTTGAATCGACCAGCTGGCCCTGGCTGTTGACCGTGACCCAGCCGGTCTCGGCGCCGATGAACAGGCCGTTGGCGCCCACCGGATTACCATTGGCGTCGGTGCTGTAGAGGCCAAAGCCATAGACCGAACCCGCCAGGATGAAGTCGTAGGTCTTGCCGTTTACGGTCGTCGCGCTGGGCCCGATGTTGGTCGCCGTGGTTCCGCCAACCAGCACGGCGGGAGCGCGGCCGTCGGAGGTGATCACGGCCGCGGCCTGCGCGGTGGTCGTACCTGAAGAGGTGACGGCCGCATCTAGCGTGATCCCTCCGTCCACGGAGCCTGCGATCACCAGGGCCGAACCGCCTTGCAGAAGCTCCGAACTGGCCTGGTTGGCGACCCGGCTGAGGAGGGTGGGATCGGTGGGGGCGCTGGTGGAGCGATAGCCGGTGGCGGTGATGGTCCCGCGGACATCCACGCTACCGGTGCCCGCAACAGTTCCCGGTCCTGTCGTATTTGGAACGGCTTTGACATCTCCATCCAGCTCCACAGCCGTGGCGCCCTTGCCGGTGGCCGAGATGGCGCCCGACAGGCTCACATTGCCGGTGATCGCGCCGAGCGAATGGATGCCATAGGTGAGCGTGGTGTCGGAGGTGTTGCCCCCCGTGGCCGAGATCGTGCCGGAGGTCGTCAGGTTTCCTAACAAACCGCCGGTGTCGATCTCGATGGCCGCCGAATCGCTGCCGATCACCGAGATCGTGCCGCTGTTGACGATCGAGCCGGTGAAGACGCCAGCACCCGTCACCTGGATGCCATAGCGTCCCGTACCTGACGCGTACTGGCCCAGGACAGAGCCGTTGCTGTCGGCGATGCCGTCGCTGTTGGTGTCCTTGTAGTTGGTGGTCTCGATCAGCTCGATGGTGCCGGTATTGGTGATGGTCCCGCTATCGCCGCCGAGAGCCTTGACCCCAACGACATTGTTGACGCCGGAATATTCGATTGTCCCGCTGTTTATGACGACGGCGTTGCTGCTGTCGATGGTCACGGCGGCGGTGTTGGTGGTGGTCGGGATGATCGATCCCGCCGAGCTGATCGTGATGCTCCCCTTGGCGGAGGTCGTGATCGGCGTGGTGGTGGCCGTGCTGATCGTCGTCGTGGTCTGGGCGTGAGCAGACGCGGCGAACGAAAGCGGCGCCAGAGCGGCGGCGACCAAAAGGCGTTTCATTCGGCCTAATCCCCTCGAAAACGAAAGCGAACCCCGCCGTTGTCGACGGCGATAATGTCAGCTTGATGTCGACTGTGTTTCACCTCGCCGGGCGAGACGAAACCGTCAATAGCCTATAGCCGCCCCGCCCGCGATAGTCAGCCGTCAAAGGAGTATATCCGGTGATGGGGATCTTATCCGGTGATGGCCTGGGCGTCACGTTCGCCGGTGCGGATGCGGACCGCCGCCTCCAGATCCATGACGAACACCTTGCCGTCGCCGATCTTGCCGGTGTTGGCCGAAGCGACGATGGCGTCGATCACGGCGGGGGCCAGATCGTCGGAAACGGCGATCTCCAGCTTGACCTTGGGCAGCAGCTTCACCTCGTACTCCGCCCCGCGATAGACCTCGGTCTTGCCCTTCTGCCGGCCATAGCCGCGCACCTCGGTGACCGTCAGACCGGACGCCCCAGCCTCGGTGACGGCTTCCAGCACGGCGTCGAGGCGACTGGGTTTGACAACCGCGGTGATCAATTTCATGGCGCGTCTCCTGGGCTGGACATTGGTGATGAGGCTAGTTCTTCGGCGGTCCGGCTCCAAGCCTCGTCGGAAAGTCGAATCAGGGCCGTCCGTGATTTCGGCGTCCGTCGCAGGGGAGCGGGGGTGAATGCGCCGGGAACGAACACCCGGGCCCGGACCCGGCGGCCCTTGGGTTTGACGGCGAAGGTCTGCTTGACCGCCTCGAGCAAAATCACCCCGGACATGGGCGCCCACAGCCGCGCGCCTATGGTCTCGAATCCCTCCGCCCAGCGCGCCGCCCAGGCGAAGGGTGGAGCGAACAGGGCCCGGGACCAAGCCACCGGCTCCAGTTCGGCCTCCCGCAACAGATCCTCAAGCTGCCCCCGGGTGTAGGGGCGGCCATGGCCGAAGGGGGTGGATTCGGCGCCAGACCAGAACCCCCGGCGATTGGCCGTCACCACGATCACCCGGCCGGCCGGGGCCAGGACCCGCCAGACCTCCCGCAGCATGGCCACCGGATCATCGGCCTCCTCCAGGGCGTGAATCACCAGGATCCGGTCGAACAGGGCGTTGGGATAGGGAAGCGTCCCCTCGTCGGCGAGGCAGGACAGGCGCCGGTCGTCCAGGGGCCAGACCTCCACCCCCTGACCGGCGGGCATGGTGGCGATGACCCGGCGGGCCCGGGGGCGGAACGCCTCCAGGAACGGGGTGGCGTAGCCCAGGCCCATGACATCCAGCCTCGCCGCCTGCTCCCAGGCCTCGGTCAGGCGCCGGGCCAGGATCACCCGCGCCGCCGCCCCCAGGGCCGTGGCGTAGAAATCACGAAGTTCGACGACGTCTCTGCGCATGGACCTCAGATGGGTTATGGAGGTGTCGCTAGTCTTAAGGTGATGCGCCATCCCCTGTCCCGGGCAAACATGTTCCCACCAAACATGGCCGAGGCAAACATGCGCGTCAGCGGGGGACCGTCAGGTTCCCGGATCGTCAAGTTCGCCGCCCCCGTCCCGGCGGGGCCGGCCAGGAGAGTCCACATGCCCCTGATTGTGCGCCAATTCCCCTGCCTGTCCGACAACTATGGCCTCCTGGCCAGGGACGAGGCCACCGGCAAGACAGCCTGCATCGACACGCCGGACGCCGACGCCATCCTGGCCGAGCTTTCCGCCCTGGGCTGGGGTCTCGACCTGATCCTCAACACCCACTGGCACCCTGACCATGCCGGCGGCAACGCCAAGCTGAAGGCCGCCACCGGCGCCGTGATCCACGCCCCGCCGGAGGTGGAGAAGACCTCCTCCATCGATCATCCGGTCAAGGCGGGCGACGTGGTCGCCCTGGGCGAAACCCGGTTCCAGGTGATCGACACCGGCGGCCACACCCTTGGCCACGTCAGCTATTTCGATGCGGAAGACCAGATCGCCTTCGTCGGCGACACCCTGTTTTCCCTGGGCTGCGGGCGGCTGTTCGAGGGCACGGCCGAGCAGATGTGGGCGAGCCTGTCCAAACTGGCGGCTTTGCCGGACGAGACCGCGGTCTATTGCGCCCATGAATACACCGCCGCCAACGCCCGCTTCGCCCTGAGCGTGGACGACAGCCCCGCCCTTAAGGCCCGCGCCGAGGAAGTGTTCGAGGCCCGCGCCCGGGGCGAGCCCACCGTGCCCACCACCATCGCCCGGGAAAAGGCCACCAACCCCTTCCTGAGGGCGGGCGGCGCCGGCCGCTTCGCCGAGCTGCGCGCGGCCAAGGACGCTTTCAAAGGGTAATCCCGCCCCGCCTATTTGACGATCAGCCGGACGATCCGTTCCGAGGAAGGCCTGCCGAGCATGCCGACCTCGGGGGCGTAGATCACGGTCAGGGCCCCCTGGTTCAGGGTGGCGTCGGGCTTGCGGCCTCGGGCCAGCATCACCTTGACCACCCGGGTCAGCATGATCTTGCCGTTGGCCTGGTGCGAGACCTTGGTGATGGCCTCGGCCGTCACCGTGGCGGTGTCCGCAAGCAGGGTCGCCGTCTCCGGGGTGGCGTCGTCGATGGCCAGGAAGGGGATCACCCTCTGGGCCGCGCGGCTGGCCCGGGCGCTGGCCTGATACATCCGCTGGAACAGCAGGTTCGGCGACATGAAGGGCGCCGGACGCAAGGTGCCGGCCTCGCCGCCGAGGGCCGCGGCGGCGCCGTCGGGATTATCGACGGTGAACAGGGTCAGACCGCCCAGCTTGGTGGCGCGCAGCACCGGCTGGCCGATATCGTTGCGATAGATGGTGTCGCCCCGTGGGCCCGGCTGGGGTTGCAGCACCCAGACTTCCTGGCTGTCCTCGAAACGCAGCAGGGGCGTGGGCGTGGAGCGATCCAGGATGAAGTCGTCGCCGTGCTCTGGATGATAGCGCGCCACCGGCGGCGCGTCCGGCCGACGGGGCGACTCGGCCTGCGGTCCCCACAGCATGACGCGCAGAGTCACACTCGCCGCCTCGGCGGGCTGGCCCATCAGCACGGCGCCGAGCAGGCTGAGGCAACACAGGATTGGCGATCCGAAGCTTCGCATGGAATGCGATTGCACCGGGAGTGGGGCGGTTTTTGGACGCCGCCGCCGCCCGATGCAACTTGTCGCGGTCGGCCCGGCCGCTCAGCCCGCCATATACTGACCGCCGTTCACGGTCAGGGTGGCGCCAGTGATGAAGGAGGCGTCCTCCCGGGCCAGGAAGGCGACGCAGGCGGCGATCTCCTCGGCCTTGCCCAGACGGCCGACGGGAATCCCGCCGATGATCTTGTCCAACACGTTCTGCGGCACCGCCGAAACCATCTCGGTGTCGATATAGCCGGGAGCGATGGCGTTGACGGTGACGCCCTTGTTGGCGGTTTCCTGGGCCAGGGCCTTGGTGAAGCCGATCACGCCCGCCTTGGCGGCGGAATAGTTGGTCTGACCCATCTGGCCCTTCTGGCCGTTGATCGACGAGACGTTGATGATCCGGCCATAGCCGCGCTCGCGCATCCCCTCGATGACCTGGCGGCTCATGTTGAAGATCGAGGCCAGGTTGACGAAGATGACCTCGTTCCACTGCTCGGGGCTCATCTTGTGCAGCATGGAATCCCGGGTGATCCCGGCGTTGTTGACCAGCACGTCCACCGGCCCAAGCTCGGCCTCGACCTCGGCCACCGCCCGCTTGCAGTCGCCGAACTCGCCGACATTACCCTTGACGATCATCACCCCCAGATCGTCGGCGCAGGCCTTGGCCGCCGCTTCATTGCCCGCATAGCCCGCCGCCACCTTGAAGCCGTCGGCTTTCAGCCGGGTGACGATCCCAAGTCCGATGCCACGGGTGCCGCCCGTGACCAACGCAACTCTGCCCATGAGGTCTCCTCGCCCAATGACAACCCTAGCCGGGGCGATGCCCTGCGCACGACCCGGCCGGGTTGATTCTTATTCCTTATCAGTCGCGTTCAACGCACAACGCCACACCCATGCCGCCGCCGACACAGAGGGTCGCCTAGCCCTTCTTGGCGTCGCGGCGGCCGAGTTCGTGCAGCAGGGTGGTCAGGATGCGGGCGCCCGAGGCGCCGATGGGGTGGCCGATGGCGATCGCGCCGCCATTGACGTTCACCTTGGCCGGATCCAGGCCCAGTTCGCGCACGACGCTGAGGGACTGGGCGGCGAAAGCCTCGTTGGATTCGATCAGATCCAGGTCGGCGACGGTCCAGCCGGCCTTTTCCAGGGCCTTGCGGGTGGCGGGGATCGGGCCGGCGCCCATGATCTCGGGCTCGACCCCGGCATGGGCCCAGGAGGCGATACGGGCCAGGGGCTTGAGACCCCGGCTCTTGGCCTCGTCCTCGCTCATCAGCACCAGGGCGGCGGCGCCGTCATTGAGACCCGAGGCGTTGGCCGCGGTCACCGAGCCATCCTTGGCGAAGGCCGGCTTCAGGCCCGACAGGCTTTCATAGGTCACCCCGTGGCGGATATATTCGTCCTGATCGACGACGGTGTCGCCCTTGCGGCCCTTGATGGTCACCGGGGCGATCTCGGCCGTGAAGCGGCCGGCCTTCTGGGCGGCCTCTGCCTTGTTCTGCGAGTCCACGGCGAAATGGTCCTGGTCCTCGCGGGTGATCTGCCAGCGGGCGGCGATGTTCTCCGCGGTCTGGCCCATGTGATAGCCGTGGAAGGCGTCCCACAGGCCGTCCTTGATCATGGTGTCCACCAGGCCCAGATCGCCCATCTTCTGGCCGTTGCGCAGGTGGGCGGCGTGGGGCGCCTGGCTCATGCTTTCCTGGCC
>JARLIP010000283.1 GCA_031291685.1 Caulobacteraceae bacterium
GTGGGCAAAAGGGCGTCGGGGCGCTCCTTTTCGATGATCTTCTCGACCATCTCCGGGGTGATCGGCTCGATATAGGTCGCGTCGGCCACGTCCGGGTCGGTCATGATCGTGGCCGGGTTGGAATTGACCAGCACGATCCGGTAGCCCTCGGCGCGCAAGGCCTTGCAGGCCTGGACCCCGGAATAGTCGAACTCGCAGGCCTGACCGATAACGATCGGCCCGGCGCCAATGATCAGGATCGACTTCAGGTCCGTGCGTTTGGGCATACTCTTCTCGCGCGCAAGGGCGAGGCCGCGCGATCGCGCGTCCCTCACCGACGAATTGCAGGTTAAGGGGGTCGTTTAGAGGGGGAGTCGGGTTGGCGCAAGCGCGAAGCGGCCTCGGCGACGGGGCGCGGGCGCTCAACCCCAAAGGGGAGGGCGGTTTGGTTCAGCCTTGATTGTCTTCAAATTCCTCCCCCAAGGGGGCAAGGGCCGCCCCCTCAGGGCGACGGCCTGGGCGAGCCCCCTCTACCGCTTCGCGGTCCCCCTCCGCCAACGGGGGAGAAATGTGAAGGAATCAGCGTCAAACCCAATTCCTCCCCCGTTGGGGGAGGGGGACCCTGCGAAGCAGGGTGGAGGGGGCTCTTGGCGCCATGCTCATCCTCGACCCAATCGGCCGGATCAAACGCCACGCCCAGGTCCTTGCAGATCAGGGCCACCATCTCGCCCAAGGGCCGGGTGAGGAAATCGTCCAGGTCTTCCTCGTCATCCAGCCGTTCATTGAGGTCTTTCCAGACCGCCTCGCGCTCGCGGCCCCTGGCCTCGATCCGCTCGTCCACGGCGTCGAAAACCGCCTCGCGCCGCTCGCGCCAGGGCCGCTCCGCTTCAAACGCCCGCCGCTCGGCCTCGGCCTTGCGCCGCTTGGCCAACGCCTCGGCGTGACCCCGGTCACGCTCGACCTGCTCATCGGCCAGCCGCGTCATCAGCGTCAGGTTCAGCCGCACAGCCTTGGAAATCCGCGCATAGGCCAGCCCGGGGTCAAACCCGTCCCGGGCCGGCAGGGGCTGGTTCCGCTCCACCGCCGCGATCTCCGCCGCGCGATCGGCCAGCACCCGCCGCTCCATCCCCCGGGCGATACTCATCCCGATCTCGGTCAGCTCCTTGAGCACCCGCGCCTGCCACGCCGCCAGCTCCACCGAGGGGGCGGGTGTGTCGATGTCATCAAGGGGGGTGGGGCTGGACATGGAACGAAACAAGAACATAAAACGAGTCAAAAGTCAAGAATCACCTTCTCCCCTTGCGGGAGAAGGAGGGGCCCATGGCGCAGCCATGGGAGGATGAGGGGTTGCGCCGGCCCGTCAACAGCCCCCACCCGGACCGGCCAAGATCGCGGTCGCCGCCGCCCCTAAAGCCCGCCGGGCTTGCAATCGCCATGGAGGAACTTCTCGATTTCGACCAGTTGGGTTTCCAGCATGTCCGGGTTCATGGTCACGTACTGGTGCCCCATGTCTTTGATTTCGAGATACTTATAGGGCTTGCCCGCCGACTGCAGGGCCGCGGCGAATTTCTTGGGGTCGGTGGGCGGCACGGTCTGGTCGCGGTCGCCGTTGTAGATGAATATGGGGATCGACACCTCGCGGGCGTGGGCGATCACATCCAGTCCGTCGATGGCCGGGCTCTGGTATTCCCGCAGGAACCGGTCGTCATAGGTCTCGCCCTCGAAATCCTTGATCACGGAAACCCCGGCGCCGGAGATGACGCACTGATAGAGGCCGTTGGGCCGGACCGCCGCGGCGAAGGCCGCATAGCCGCCATAGGAATAGCCGAACAGGGCGATCCGCTTGGGATCGGCCAAGCCCTGCGCGATCAGCCATTTGGCCGCGTCGTCATTGTCGTCCTGCATGGTCAGGCCCCACTGGGCGTCGCCGGCCCGCCACAGCTTGGCGCCCCAGCCGTCGGAGCCGCGGAACTGGGGTTGGATCACCACGAAACCTCGCGCGGTGAAATATTTGGTCCAGCCCGAGACGTCCCACTCCAAATCGTCCCGCGCCCACGGTCCGCCATGGGGCAGGACGATGGCGGGATAGGGGCCGGGGCCGAAGGCGGCCTTGGGCGGGGTGTGGACGAAGGCGGGGATCGTCATCCCGTCCCGGGCCGTGTACTCGACCAGCCGCGAATCGCCGAGACTGGCCGGGTCGATCTGCGGCCTGGACTTGCCCAGCAGGGTCAGCTTGGCGCCGTCGGTGAGCAGGTAATATTCCGGGGGCTGGTTCGGGCCCGATTTCTCGACGATCACGTATTTCAGATCGTAGGAAAAATCGTCGATGTGCACGTCAAAACCATCCGGCACGGAGATCTTGGCCCCGGGGCCGCCGCCCGTATCGGTCCAGGACAGGGACACGGTCTTGACCCCCAGGGCCTTGGCGAGGCCGCTGCTGATCGCGCTCAGTTTTTCGTCGGTCCAATAGACCTTGGGGGCTTCCGCATTATAGACGAACCCCAGGGGGCGGCCATAGTCCGCCGCCGCCCGGGATAGGATCGCGCCCTCGGCGTCGAACAGCTTGGTCTCGAAGACGGGTTCCAGAATCTTGCGTTGCTTGATGTCGTATTCGACCAGGGCCTGTTTATCCCGGTCCTTGCTCATCTTCAGATAGACGATATTCGGATCGGTGGTGAAGGCCGCCACCTGGGTGATCGAGCGATCCTTGGCATAGCTGCGGAAGTGCTCTTCCCAGGCCTTGGTGTCCGGATTGCGGATCCACTGGGCGATATAGACCTTGCCATTGTCGTAGTTGAGTTCTTCCCGGGCCCGGATTTCCCCGGACAGGTCCGCGATCGGCGAGCCGTACTTGTCCGAGCCGCGCTCGACCCGTTCGGCGGCGCCGGAATAGACATCGACCTTGAAGATGTCCCCTGAGCCGGTCCAGCGCTGGTCCTGGACCAGGATGTGGTTGGGGTCCCGGGGCAGGGTGCTGATGATGCGCGGGTTGCTGGTGGCCGCGGCCACCTTTTCGTCCTCCGACCCCACGTTCACCTCGGGCAGGGCAGGTGTCCACGACTTGCCCTCCAAGTCGGTGATGTAGAGCTTGAACAGGTGGCCCTTGAAATGCCCGTAGTCAAAGGTCTGGCGGGCGGTCACCAGTAGTCGGTCATTCTTGATGAACTGCACGCCCATGATGCGCATGTGAGCGGCGCCAAGATTAGTCGGCGGGGCGATCGGGTTGCTGGTTTTCCACACGGAAATATAGGGCGTCTTGCCGTCGGGCGATGTCACCGCGACGATGTGCGCGCCGTCGGGGGAGATCCCGACATCCTTGATCGCCGGCTCGGCCGCGAAGGCTATGGCGGCGGGCGGAGAGGGCGCCGCATGAGCGGCCGGCGCGGCTGTCGCCGCAGCCGCCGCGACCAACAACAACCGAAGGGCGGTACGGGTCGGTATCGTAACTGTCACTGAGATCTCACCTGCCGCGCATCATTCAACCAATCCTATGATTGTTTGTGGCATGGCCTCGCGTCAATGGCATGGCTTGGCTCAAAATTTGGCGCCCGGCGCCCGCCATGTGACCGAACTGTGGCGAAATTGTAACGTTGGTATACCAAACGCTAATTTCAGATACTCCCGGTGGTTGAGGCTGCGGCGCAAGCTCTCTAGCGTCCCCTCATCAGCAAGCGGCGCGGTCTGGGGAACCGTCAGTTGGGACTTGGCGCGCGGCTTGGGCAATTGGGGTGATCACAATGCATTCAACTCGGAAGCTCCTCCTGGGCGCGAGCGCCCTGGCCGGCTTCATGGCCCTCGGCGCGTCTCTTTCGCCGCAAGCGGCCCTGGCTCAAACCCAGTCGGCGGCGAGCGCGCCGCCGAGCACCACGACGACCACGACCACAACGACGTCCGCTCCAGCCGATGAGAACCCAAACATCATCGTCACGGGCTCGCGGATCAAGAAGAGCAACTACACCAGCGCCGCCCCGATTCAGGTCATCAACAGTGAAACCGCCACCCTGGAAGGGATGGCCGACACTGGCAGTCTCCTGCAGAAGCAACCGATCGCCAGCGGCTCCTTCCAGGTCAATGGCTTGCTTAGCGCCTATGTGAACACCGGCGGGCCTGGAGTGGAAACCATCTCCCTGCGCGGGCTCGGCTCCCAGCGGACCCTGGTTCTTCTGGACGGTCAGCGCCTTGGACCGGCCGGGGTGCGCGGCACGGTCGGACCGGTGGACCTGAACACCATTCCCGAATCGATCATCGACCGTACGGAAATCCTGAAGGACGGAGCGTCGTCCATTTACGGCTCGGACGCCGTGGCCGGGGTGGTGAACTTCATCACCAAGAAGAACCTCGACGGCGGCACGATGAGCGTGTTCGGGGATGTTCCCACCCGCGCCGGCGGCAGCCAGTACGAGATCAATGGCACGTTCGGGAAAACCTTCGATCGCGGCTATGTCCAGGCGGCGATTGATTTCTCCGATCAGGAAGAGCAGACTTTGGGGCAGCGCAACTACACCAAGTGCGCGACGGATAACGTCTATGATCCCACGACGGGGGCGAGGCTCGATTACATCGACCCAAGCACCGGAAAGGCAAAATGCTATAACGTATTTACAGGTGTCGCCGAAACTGTATCCCAAAATCCATTTACTCATGCGGGTTACGGCGGCGCCTTTCAGTATTCAGTGCCGGGCATAACCTATCCAGGCTCGGCCGGTGGGAACACCATATCGTCCATATTTCCCAATCTCGCCAATATCGGCATCGTCCGCGCCGGGCGCTCAAGCCCAAGCCCCGCCACTGCCTATCTGACGGCCACTCAGCCCTACCTCAACTATGACAGCCCGCTCTATGCCCGGAGCACGGCGATCACGCCCTATAAGCGCTATACGCTTTATGTGAATGGCGGGTTCGATCTGACGCCGAAGACAGAGATCTACGGGTCCCTGCTCTATAACCGCCGGGAATCCCAGCAGCATGGCTATCAGCAGATGTTCCCGACGGTCTCCGGGAACAATCCCAACAATATCTTCCAGCAATACTATGATGCCGCGGGGCACGTCGTCAGCGCCCCGGTCGAGGGTGGACAGACTGTCGGCTATGACGCCCTGCCGGTGATCGCCTTCAAGAGCGATCAAAGCCAGACGGTGGACTATGTGCGCGGCACCCTCGGCTTCAAGGGCAGCCTGCCCGCGGCGGTTCCTGTCCTGGGCAACTGGAAATGGGACATCTACGGTGAGGTCAGCCACTCCTACGGCTCCTACACCACCGACTTCGCCTATAATGACCGGATCAATGCGGTCACCGGCGATCTGGCCTGCGACCAGAGCCAGATGACGATCATGCCCGTGGTCGCCTGCCCCAATGGCGGATCAGGCATTCCGTGGTTCAGCCAGCGGGTGCTGGGCGGCAATTTCACGGCGGAGGAAAAGGCCTTCCTGTTCGGCCAGGCGACCGGACATACCTCCTATGATCAGCAATTGGTCGAGGGCGTGATCTCCGGGGACCTGTTCAAACTGCCGGCCGGGCCTGTGGGCGCGGCCCTCGGCTTTACGGTTCGCCATGAAGCCATCGACGACGAACCCAGTAATCAGGAAATCTCGGGCAACATGTACAACGTCACCTCGGCGGGGGTGACCAAGGGCGACGATACCGTCAAGGAATTGTTCGGCGAGGTGAACATCCCGATCATCAAGGGGGCGCCGTTTATCCAGAGCCTCTCCATGGAGGTTTCCGGCCGCTATACCGACTACCGCAGCTACGGCTCCAACTCGACCTACAAGGTGGGCGGCGATTGGCAGATCGTGCCCTGGCTGCGCCTGCGGGGCACCCTCGGCACTTCGTTCCGCGCGCCGTCGCTCTACGAACTCTACCTGGGCAACCAGACCTCGTATCTTGACCAAAGCTCCATCGATCCCTGCATCAACTACGGGAGCAGCTCCAACGCCACCTTGCGGGCCAACTGCGCCGCCGCAGGTCTTCTGCCCGATTTCCTGGGCGGCTCCGCCGGGGCTCTTGTCACCACAGGCGGCGGCAAGGGCCACCTGAAGGCGGAGACCTCCTTCGCCGACACCATCGGCATCGTCTTCACCCCCAGCTTCGCGGACCTGTCCGTGGCGGTGGACTATTTCGATATCACCGTCAGCAACGAGATTCGGGAGTTTGGAGCCAACAACATCGCCGCCGGCTGCTATAGTTCGACGATCTACCCGCATGATCCCCTATGCGCCTTCATCACCCGGGACACCAACCCGAATTCAGCGACCTACCAGGGGATCACCAGTGTTGAGGACAACTATATCAATGTCGCCCAGGAGGTGAATCGCGGGATCGATTTGGACGTGCGCTACAAGCGGACGGTCGGCCAGATCAAGTTCACCTTCGAATCTCAGCTTACTTGGCAGTTCCAAGATCGCACCCAACTCCTGGCTGGTTCGGTACCCGAAGACTCTAACGGCACCACCACCGAACCGGCCTTCACCGGCCAGATCCAGCTGCGCGCCGACCGGGGCGACTGGACCGTGTTCTGGACCACCGACCTGTATGGCAAGGCTTCGGACACTGGTTTGCTGAGCTTTCAATACACCGATGTCCACTACAGCGGTCGCTACGCTCAGGATGTCTATTACAAGCAGTACACCGAGTTCACAGCCTACCACTCCGTGACGGTGCGTCGGAAGTTCGACAAGTGGACCGCCGAACTGGGTATCCAGAACCTGTTCGACGAGCCGCCGCCCTCGCTCTCCGGCAATGAGACCTTCCGCGCCGGCAATGCGGCCCTGAACGCCTACGACCTGCGCGGCCGTCGGGTGTTCTTCCAGATCGACCGACGCTTCTGATAGCGCCGCGACGCGACTAAGGATTGGCCCCTTCCGCTCCGGCGGGAGGGGCCTTTTGCTTTCAGAAAGGCCCTACTTCCCCGCGTCCATGAACCCGGCGAAGCGTTCGAACAGATAGAGGCTGTCCGTCGGGCCGGGGGAGGCTTCCGGGTGGTGCTGGACGCTGAACACCGGGCGGCCGGCCAGGGCGATGCCGGCGTTGCTGCGGTCGAACAGGGAGACGTGGGTCTCCATCACCGGCTCGGGCAGGCTGTCGCGATCCACGGTGAAGCCGTGGTTCATGGACACGATCTCCACCTTGCCGGTGGTCAGGTCCTTGACCGGGTGGTTGGCCCCGTGGTGGCCCTGGTCCATCTTCACCGTGCGCGCGCCAAGCGCCAGGGCCAGCATCTGGTGGCCCAGGCAGATGCCGAACACCGGCTTGCCGCTGTCCACCAGCTTGCGGATCTGCGGCACCGCGTATTCCCCCGTGGCCGCCGGATCGCCGGGGCCGTTGGACAGCAGCACCCCGTCGGGATTGCGCGCCAGGATCGATTCGGCGGAGGTGTCGGCGGGCACCACGGTCACCCGGGCGCCGACACTGGTCAGGGCCCGCAGGATATTGCGCTTCACCCCGTAGTCGATCACCACCACGTCGTATTTCGGCTGGCCGGCCTTGGCGTAGCCCTCCGGCCAGGTCCACAGCCCCTCGTCGAAGGTGAAGGTCTGGGCGCAGGTGGCGTCCTTGGCCAGGTCCAGCCCCTCCAGCCCGCCCCAGGCCTTGGCCTGGGCTGTCAGGGCGTCCAGATCGAACTGGCCGTCGGGATTGTGGGCGATCACCCCGTGGGGCATGCCGCCCTCGCGGATGGCCAGGGTCAGCGCGCGGGTGTCGATTCCGGCGAGCGCGATGACGTTGCGTCGCTTCATCCAGGCGTCGAAGTCGCTGTCGGCACGGTAGTTGGCCGGTGGGGTCGGCAGGTCGCGGAAGATCGCGCCCCGGGCCGAGGTCTGGGCCCCCTGGCCGAACTGTTCGATGTCCTCCAGGTTCACCCCCACATTGCCCACATGGGGGAAGGTGAAGGCCACGATCTGGGCCATGTAGGAGGGGTCGGTCAGGATTTCCTGATAGCCGGTCATAGCGGTGTTGAAGCACACCTCACCCACCGCCTCGCCCACCGCCCCGACGCCGATCCCCGGCAGGATGGTCCCGTCGGCCAGGGCCAGTACGCCGGTCGTCCCAGGGGGCAGCTTGGTGGCCATGGCGAATCTCCTCGGGTGCGGACGGGACGGGTTAAGGGCAGGTGATCTTCGCAAAACGGCGGGCCGGAGTCGCCCCCGCCCGCCGTGCAAACGGCGGCGTGTTTAGGCGTGTGGCCCGGGCGGGTCAACACCGCACGGACGATTGACCCCGCCGATCGCCATCATGTCACAAATCGCCGGGCTCGCGCGTCCTTGTCTCGAATAAAGGAGACATGCGGCATGAAACGATCCTTGGCCGGCGCCCTGGGCGCCCCGACTTTTCTTTTCCCAGCCAAGGGAGCCCTCTGATGCTCAAAGCCCTTCTTTCCCGCCGGATCGACCAGTTCGAGCGGACCTGGACCTATGACGCCAGCTATATGCGCGAGCTTCTGGCGGCCAGTCCCTGGACCTTCCTGAAATTCTCCCTGGTCACCGGCATGGTCCCGCGCAAGGACGCCCCCGCCGCCGCCCTGGCCGCCGCCGGCATTGTCGGGACCCTGGCCGAGGACTGCGGCCCCTGTGTGCAGATCAGTGTCGATATGGCCGCCGCGGGCGGGCTCACCCCAGAGGTTCTGCGGGCTATCCTTGCCGGCGACGTTCAGGCCATGGGGCCGGACGCCGCCCTGGGCTATGGTTTCGCCCGGGCGGTCCTGGACCGCCGCCTGGACGAGGCCGACGCCATGCGCGATCAGGTGCTGCGCCGCTGGGGCCATCGGGGCCTTGTCGCCCTGACCCTGGCCCTGACCACGGCCAGGATCTATCCCACGGTCAAGTATGGCCTGGGCCATGGCCGGGCCTGCTCGCGGGTGACGGTGGCCGGCGAGGCCGCCCCGCTGCGCAAGCCCGAGATCCTGGCCGCCTGACGGGAAGGGGAGGGGGCGTATGAGCGATCTTGCGATATTCCAGGCCCAGCGCCCCCGGCTGGGGCGCTTGGCCTATCGCATGCTGGGCTCGGTGGCCGAGGCCGAGGACGTGCTCCAGGACGCCTGGCTGCGCTGGAGCGGCCGCTCCCCCGAGGCGGTGGAGGTCCCCGCCGCCTTCCTGGTCCGCGCCGTCACCCGCCTGTGCCTGGACCGGCTGCGGGCCGCCCGGGCGCGCCGCCAGGCCTATAAGGGCCCCTGGTTGCCCGAACCCCTGGTCGAGGCGATCACCGAGGACCCTCTGGAGCGCGCCGAGGACATCTCCGTGGCCTTCCTCCTGGCCCTGGAGCGCCTCTCGCCCCTGGAGCGGGCGGTGTTTCTGCTGCACGACGTGTTCGAGGCCGACTACGGCGCGGTGGCCAAGGCCCTGGGGCGCAGCGAGGCGGCCTGCCGGCAATTGGCGGGCCGCGCCCGCGCCCATGTGCGCGACGCCCGGCCCCGATTCGATGTCAGCCAGGAGGCCGCGGCCCGGCTGGCGACCGCCTTCATGGACGCCGCCCGCCGGGGGGATTTCGCCGCCCTGTCGGACCTGCTGGCCGAAGACGCGGTGCTGATCAGCGACGGCGGCGGCAAGCGCAAGGCGGCGCTTCGGCCCATGGTTGGGCGCGAGGACGTGATCGGCCTGATCAAGGGGCTGTCCTGGCGGGGCGGCTGGCCCCAGCCGGGGGCCATGCGCCTGGCGCGGATCAACGGCTATCTGGGGGTGATCCTGGAGGCGGCGGACGGGATCATGACCATCGCCTTCGAGCCAGCGAAGGACGGAAAGCTCGCCGCGATCTATCTGCTGCGCAATCCGGACAAGCTCGCCCACCTGGCCAGATCCTCCGCCGACTGACACAGACGCAGGCGTCAGGGGGCGTCCCAAACCAGCGTAAACTTGCTATGATCATCCGGTGCGCTTCGATGACCATTTCCTGGATGAGCTGAAATCCCGCCTGCGCCTGTCCGACGTGATCGGGCGCACGGTCAAGCTGCGCCGTCAGGGCCGCGAATATGTGGGCCTGTCGCCCTTCGCCAAGGAGAAGTCCCCCTCCTTCTTCGTCAATGACGACAAGGGTTTTTTCCACGACTTCTCCAGCGGCAAGCATGGGGACCTGATCAGTTTCCTGCAGGAGACCGAGCGCCTGACCTTCGTCGAGGCGGTGGAGCGGCTGGCGGCCGAGGCGGGCCTGGCCCTGCCCGCCGCCGATCCCCGCGCCGCCGAGCAGGCCCGGGAGCGCCAGGACCTCTCCGAATGGCTGGAGACCGCCGCCAAGTGGTACGAGGCCGAGCTGCGTCGCCCCGCCGGGGCCGAGGCGCGGGCCTATCTGCACCGACGCGGCCTGCCGGAAGGCGAATGGTCGCGCTTTCGCCTGGGCTACGCCCCCGGCGGGCGCACGGCGCTCAAGGACTATCTGGTCACCAAGGGCGCCCGGCCGCGGGAGCTGGTGGAGGCGGGCCTCTTGATCGCGCCGGAGGAGGGTGGGGCGCCCTATGACCGCTTCCGCGAGCGGATCATCTTTCCTATCGGCGATGGTCGCGGCCGGGTGATCTCCTTCGGCGGCCGGGCCCTCGACCCCCAGGCCCGGGCCAAGTATCTGAACGGGCCGGAAACCAGCCTGTTCCACAAGGGCGGCGCCCTCTATGGCCTGGCCGAGGCGCGCAAGCTCCTGGCCGCCGGCGCGACCGACACCCCCCTGGTGGTGGTCGAGGGCTATATGGACGTGATCGCGTGCCAGCGGGCCGGGATCGCGGCGGTGGCGCCCATGGGCACGGCCCTGACCGAGGATCAGATGGAGGCCCTGTGGCGCCTGCATCCCGAACCCACCCTCTGCTTCGATGGCGACGGCGCCGGCCAGCGGGCCGCCTCCCGGGCCATCGACCGCGCCTTGCCCCAGCTGAAGGCCGGCCGCTCGTTCCGCTTCGCGGTGGTCACGGGGGGCAAGGACCCGGACGACGTGCTGCGCGAGCAGGGCGCCGCCGCCCTCAAGGCCCAGCTGTCCCAGACCCAGCCCTTCGTCGAGATGCTGTTCACCCGCGAGCGGGACCTGGAGCCCCTGGACACCCCCGAGCGCAAGGCGGGGCTGAAGGCGCGCCTGCGGGCCGCCGCCGCCATCCAGGACGCGGACCTGTCCCACGCCTATCGCGAGGACCTGTTTCGGCGGATGGACGAGCAGTTGGGCCCGCCCCTCCGCGCCTTCAACGGCGGCGCCCGCGCAGGCGGCCGGCCCCAGGGCAAATGGCGCGATCCGCGCCGCCCGGCCTATGAGGACGCGCCGCTCACCGCCGAAGGGCGCGCGGCGGGCCTGCGACTTAAGCGCGCAATGGACCCCATGGCCGCGGCCCTGGCCAAGTCCGCCGTCGCCGATCCGGCCTGTCTGGAGCCCTATCTTGAGACTTTGGAGGCCCAGGGCTTCGGTGATCCGGCCCTAAAGGACTTGGCGCGGGAGATCATTCGGCTGCGTCTGGACGCCGATATCCTTGACAGGGACATCCTTGCACGCCATCTGGCTTCTAGTGGATTCGGCGTGTTGCTGGGTGAAATCGATAAGGCTGCCGATAAATCGTGCGCGCCTTTCCTTAATCCGGAACTTCAACCCACCGTCGCCAGGTCCCAATGGTCGCAGGCTTTCGAGGCTCTTACTCGCATGGCTGCGCTCGATGATGCTATTGAGGCCGTCAAGAGTGATCTTGCTGGCCGTTCTGGCATGGAAGCCATCGAGCGCATGAAAATCGAACGGGACGCATTGAGACAAGCGATAGGCGCGGGAACGGTTTGGGCGGATAGTGAGTCATTATGACTGACGGCTTGGCCACCTCCTTGCATGGCGACACTTTTTCCGAACGCGCGGCCGCTGGCCGCTGCCGTCGGACTCGGAGATTTAGATGAGCAATACGGCTGAAGCCCCGGAAGCCGAAACCCCGTCTGACGGTCCTCTGCTGGACCTGACGGACACCGCGGTCAAGAAGTTCATCAAGCAGGCGAAAGCCCGCGGCTACGTCACCATGGACGAGCTGAACAAGGTCCTGCCGTCGGAAGAAGTCACCTCCGAAGCCATCGAAGACACCCTCGCCATGCTGAGCGAAATGGGCGTCAACGTGGTCGAGGCCGAAGAGGACGGCGAGAACGCCGAGGGCGGGGAAGTGGCGGTCCGTGAGGAAACCGCCGTCGCCGAGGCCGCCGACAAACAGAGCAATTTCGACCGCACCGACGATCCGGTGCGGATGTACCTGCGCGAGATGGGCTCGGTCGAGCTCCTGTCCCGCGAAGGCGAAATCGCCATCGCCAAGCGGATCGAAGCCGGCCGCGACACCATGATCCGGGGCCTGTGCGAAAGCGCCCTGACCTTCGAAGCCATCATGGTCTGGCGCGAGGAACTGAGCGGCGGGCGCATCCTGCTGCGTGAAGTGATCGACCTGGAACAGACCTACGGCGGTTCCGCCGCCGCGGCCCTGGCCGTCCCCTCCGAGGAGGGCGAAGAAGCCGCCGAGGCCGAAGAACCCGCCGCGGCCGCCGCCGAGGGCGAAGGCGACGGCGACGAGGACGATTTCGACGACGGCGCCGGCCCCACGGTCAGCGCCATGGAGGCCGAACTGCGCGAAGGGGTGATGGCCACCCTGGACGCCATCGCCTCGGAATTCGAATCCTTCCGCGCCCTGCAGGAACGCCTGGTGCGTCACCGTCTGAAGGGCGAGGACCTCAGCGACGCCGAGCGCAAGGCCTACGAGACCGCCACCACCACCATCGTTCAGCACCTCAAGACCCTGAAACTGAACAACAACCGCATCGAGGCTCTGGTCGATCAGCTCTATGCGATCAACCGCCGCCTGATGGGTCTGGAAGGGCGCCTGCTGCGCCTGGCCGACAGCTATGGCATCAGCCGCGCCGAGTTCCTGCGCGCCTATTTCGGCTCCGAGCTGAACCCCCTGTGGGCCGAGACGGTCAAGCAACTGGGCGTGCGCTGGACCAAGTTCATCGAGAACGACAACGGCCAGATCGTCGACATCCGTCAGGAAGTGGCCGCCCTCGCCACCGAAACCGGCCTGCCGATCGACGACTATCGCCGCATCGTCCAGACCGTGCAGAAGGGCGAACGCGAAGCCCGCCAGGCCAAGAAGGAAATGGTCGAGGCCAACCTTCGCCTCGTCATCTCCATCGCCAAGAAATACACCAACCGCGGCCTGCAGTTCCTGGACCTGATCCAGGAGGGCAATATCGGCCTGATGAAGGCGGTGGATAAGTTCGAATACCGCCGCGGCTACAAGTTCTCCACCTACGCCACCTGGTGGATTCGTCAGGCCATCACCCGCTCGATCGCCGATCAGGCCCGCACCATCCGCATCCCGGTGCACATGATCGAGACGATCAACAAGATTGTCCGCACCAGCCGCCAGATGCTGCACGAGATCGGCCGCGAGCCCACCCCCGAGGAACTGGCCGAAAAACTGGCCATGCCCCTGGAGAAGGTGCGCAAGGTCCTGAAGATAGCCAAGGAGCCGATCTCCCTGGAAACCCCCATCGGGGACGAGGAAGACAGCCATCTGGGCGACTTCATCGAGGACAAGAACGCCGTCCTGCCCATCGACGCGGCCATCCAGTCCAACCTGCGGGAAACCACCACCCGGGTTCTGGCCAGCCTGACCCCCCGGGAGGAGCGGGTCCTGCGCATGCGCTTCGGTATCGGCATGAACACCGACCACACCCTCGAAGAGGTGGGCCAGCAGTTCAGCGTCACCCGCGAACGGATCCGCCAGATCGAGGCCAAGGCCTTGCGCAAGCTGAAGCACCCCAGCCGCAGCCGCAAGCTGCGCAGCTTCCTCGACAGCTGATACCCCGGCCCCCGCCGCCCTGTGGGGCGGGCGGGGGCGTCGGCGCCCGCCAAGACATTAGGAGCATCATATGAACCAACGTGTGGTCGTCACCGGGCTGGGCGTGGTCTCGCCCCTGGGCTGCGGCGCGCAGACGGCGTGGTCGCGCCTGCTTGAGGGACGCTCGGGCGTGACCCGCATCCCCGCCGACCTGGCGCCGGACGTGCCGGCCCAGATCGCCGGTCGCGTGCCCTCCCGCGAGGAGGACCCCGAGGCTGGGTTCGACCTGGACGCGGTGGTCTCTGGCAAGGACCAGAAGAAGATGGACCGCTTCATCGCCCTGGCCCTGGGGGCGGCGGACGAAGCCATCGCCCAGGCCGGCTGGGCGCCGCGGGACGAGGCGGCCCGGGCGCGGACGGCCACCATCATCGGCACCGGCATCGGCGGCTTTCCGGCCATCGCCGAGGCCGTGCGCATCACCGACAGCCGCGGCGTGCGCCGTCTGTCGCCCTTCACCGTGCCCTCGTTCCTGGCCAACCTGGCCTCGGGCTGGGTCTCCATCCGCCACAGCTTCCGTGGTCCCCTGGGCGCGCCCGTCACCGCCTGCGCGGCCGGGGTTCAGGCCATCGGCGACGCCGCCCGCCTGATCCGCTCGGGCGAGGCCGACATCGCCGTCTGCGGCGGGGCCGAGGCGGCCATCGACCGGGTCAGCCTGGGCTCCTTCGCCGCCGCCCGCGCCCTGTCCTCGGGCTTCAACGACACCCCGTCGCAAGCCTCCCGACCCTTTGACTCCCGCCGCGACGGCTTCGTCATGGGCGAGGGCGCCGGCATGCTGGTGATCGAATCCCTGGAACACGCCCTGGCCCGGGGCGCGACGCCGATCGTCGAACTGGTGGGTTACGGCACCAGCGCCGACGCCTATCACCTGACCGCCGGTCCCGAGGACGGCGACGGCGCCGCCCGCTCCATGCGCGCGGCCCTGGCCCAGGCCAGGATCGAGCCCAGCGCCGTGGGCCACATCAATGCTCACGCCACCTCGACCCCCGTGGGCGACCTTGGGGAACTGGCGGCCATGCGGGCGGTGTTCGGCTCCAGCCCTGGCCCCGCGATCAGTTCCACCAAGTCCGCCACCGGCCACCTCCTGGGCGCCGCCGGCGGGCTGGAGGCGGTGTTCACCGTCCAGGCCCTGCGCGACGGGATCGTCCCGCCGACCCTGAACCTGCACGACCCCGATCCGGCGGCCGAGGGGCTGGACCTCGTGGCCCTGACCGCGCGCAAGGTGGCGATGGACTACGCCCTCTCCAACGGCTTCGGCTTTGGCGGCGTCAACGCCAGCGTGCTGTTTAAGCGCTGGACCGGGGCCTGATCGCTCTCCTCCCATGCATCGCATCGCGATGCGGGGGAGGGGGTGAACCGACCGCCCCCTCAGTCGGGGCTGCGCCCCGACAGCTCCCCCGTTGGCACAGGGGAGCAGAACTTGATCTCCTCCCCTGCATAGCGCAGCGACGCGGGGGAGGTGGCGCGGGGCGTAGCCCCGTGTCGGAGGGGGCGCTACGAACCGCCCGAACGCCCCCTCAGTCAGGGTTTCACCCTGACAGCTCCCCCGTTCTGCGAACAGGGGAGCAGAACTTGATCTCCTCCCCTGCAAAGCGCAGCGACGCGGGGGAGGTGGCGCGGGGCGTAGCCCCGTGTCGGAGGGGGCGCTACGAACCGCCCGA
>JARLIP010000284.1 GCA_031291685.1 Caulobacteraceae bacterium
CGCAGCGAAGCGCCGCGCAAGTGACGGATACAAGCAATGGCGCGTGAAGGAGAGGGCGGCCGCGGCCGCGAGCAAAGCCGGGAGGAGCGCGACAGCGAGTTCGTCGATCGCCTGGTCCACATCAATCGTGTTGCGGCGACCGTCAAAGGCGGGCGTCGGTTCTCCTTCGCCGCCCTGATGGTGGTCGGCGATCAGAAGGGCCGCGTCGGCTTCGGTCACGGCAAGGCCCGTGAAGTGCCGGAAGCCATCCGCAAGGCGACCGAAGAAGCCAAGAAGACCATGATCCGCGTTCCGCTGCGCGAATCCCGCACCCTGCACCATGACGGCGCTGGCCGTCACGGCGCCGGCAAGGTGATGCTGCGCGCGGCCCCTCCCGGCACCGGCGTTATCGCCGGCGGTCCGATGCGGGCGGTTCTGGAAACCCTGGGCGTCCAGGACGTGGTGGCTAAGTCGGTCGGCTCGTCCAACCCCTACAACATGATCCGCGCGACGTTCGATGCGCTGAAGGTCCAATCGTCTCCCCGTCAGATCGCCAATAAGCGCGGTAAGAAGGTCGGCGACATCCTGGGCCGCCGCCATGACGGCGCTTCGGCGCCCGACGCCGCTGAAGGCTGAGGAGCGCAACGGCCATGGCCACTGAAACCAAGACTGTCACGGTTCGCCAGATCGGCAGCCCCATTCGCCGCAAGAGCGACCAGCGCGCCACCCTGGTGGGCCTGGGCCTCAACCGTCTGGGCCGCACAGCGGTCCTGCCGGACAACGGCTCCACCCGTGGGATGATCGCCAAGGTCGCCCACCTGGTTGCGGTCGTCGAAGACTAACACTATACAGCGCCTATCAAGCCGCCGTCCCCGCCCATGGCTGGGGCGGCGGTTTTCAATTCAGCAGCCGAGTCGGGCCTGTCCCGGCGTCGATCTCCAAGGAGAGGCTCCCCATGACCAAGCTCAATGAAATTCGCGATAACGAAGGCTCGCACAAGAAGCGCATGCGCGTCGGCCGCGGCCCGGGTTCGGGCAAGGGCAAGACCGCCGGCCGCGGTGTGAAGGGGCAGAAGTCCCGTTCGGGCGTCGCCATCGCCGGGTTCGAAGGCGGCCAGATGCCGCTGCACATGCGTATGCCCAAGCGCGGCTTCAACAACCCCTTCGCCAAGAAGCTGGTTGAGGTGAACCTGTGGCGCATCAACCAGGCCATCGAGGCCGGCAAGCTGGACGCCAGCCAGCCGATCACGGGCGAGACCCTGGTCGCCGCCGGCGTGGTGCGTCGTCTGCGCGACGGCGTGCGTCTGCTGGGCGAAGGTCAACTGACCACCAAGCTCGACATCACGGTCTATTCCGCGTCCACGACGGCCGCCCAGGCGGTCGAAGCCGCCGGCGGCACGCTGAAGACCACCGCCAAGAAGGCCGAAGCGACCGCCGAGGCCTGATAGGCCCCAGCGGTAATCGCCTCGCACGGATCAGATATTTCTCTGGGCGTCTCGTCAGACGGGCCGCTAGGCTCTATCTGATGCGCGTCAGTCAAGGGGAGGGGCCATGGCCTCGGCCGCGGAACAACTAGCCGCCAACATGAACTTCGGCGCCTTTCAAAAGGCGACCGATCTGCACAAGCGACTCTGGTTCAGCCTGATCGCTCTAATCGTCTATCGGCTCGGCACCTATATTCCGATCCCAGGCATCGACCCCACCGCCTTCGCCCATGCCTTCCAGGGCCAGTCCAAGGGCATCCTGGGCATGTTCGACATGTTCTCCGGGGGCGCCGTCCAACGGATGGCGGTCTTCTCCCTGAACGTGATGCCCTACATCTCGGCCTCGATCATCGTTCAGCTGCTCGGCACGGTCTATCCACCGTGGGAGAAGCTGCGCAAGGAGGGCGGGGAGGCCGGCCGCAAGCAGATGAACCAGTACACGCGGTACCTGACCGTGGCGCTGGCCATCGTGCAGTCCTTCGGCATCGCGGTTGGCCTGTCCAACAGCCCGGGCCTTGTGGACCAGCCAGGTGTCTTCTTCATCATCTCGACCATCGCCACCCTCACGGGTGGAACCATGTTCCTGATGTGGCTGGGCGAGCAGATCACCGCCCGTGGCGTCGGCAACGGCGTGTCCCTGATCATCTTCGCCGGCATCGTGGCGCGTTTGCCCATCGGCATCGCCCAACTCCTGACCCAGGCGCGGGAAGGCTCCATCGAGGGTTTCACCCTGTTGATCATCCTGGTGATCGCCGTGGCCGTGGTGTTCTTCATCGTGTTCATGGAGCGCTCGCAACGGCGGCTCCTGATCCAGTATCCCAAGCGCCAGACCGGCAACCGCATGTTCGGGGGGGAAACCTCGTTCCTGCCGCTGAAGCTGAACACCGCCGGGGTGATTCCGCCGATCTTCGCCTCCAGCCTGCTGCTGCTGCCGGCCACCGCCATGGGTTTCCTGTCCAAGACCACCTTGCCCAGCTGGGCCCAGTGGGTCCCGACCGCGGTGGGACAGCTGCAGCATGGCCAGCCAACCTTCATGGTGCTCTACGCGGCCATGATCGTGTTCTTTTCGTTCTTCTATACGTCCATCGTCTTCAATCCGGACGAGACGGCGGAGAACCTGCGTAAGTACGGCGGCTTCATGCCAGGCATCCGTCCCGGCAAGCGCACCGCGGAATATCTGGACTATGTGCTGACCCGGCTGACCGTCATCGGCGCGGCCTATATGACGATCGTCTGCCTTCTGCCGGAGGCCCTGATCGCCCAATTCCACAGCCAGAATTTTTACCTCGGCGGAACGTCCATCCTGATCGTGGTCACAGTAACGATGGACACGGTGGCGCAGATTCAGTCACACTTGCTCGCCCACCAGTACGAGGGGCTGATCAAGAAGTCGAAACTGCGAGGGGGACGCGGGCGTTGAATATAATTCTGTTTGGGCCGCCGGCGGCGGGCAAGGGAACTCAGGCCAAGCGGCTGGTCAGCCAGCGGGGCATGGTTCAACTGTCCACCGGCGACATGTTGCGGGCGGCGCGGAGCTCCGGCTCGGCCCTCGGCCAAAAGGTGGCCGGCATCATGGATCGCGGCGACCTGGTTTCCGATGAGATCGTAATCGCCTTGATCGAGGAAGCCCTGCCGGCCGCGGAAGCCGCCGGCGGCGCTATCTTCGACGGCTTTCCCCGGACGATCGCCCAGGCCGAAGCCCTTGACGACATGCTCAAGGGGCGTGGCGCGCGGATCGACGTGGTGCTGCGCCTGAAAGTGGATGACAGCGCCCTGATCGAGCGGATCGCCAAGCGTTTCGCCGAAGAGGGGCGTTCGGACGATAATCCCGAGTCCTTCAAGGTGCGCCTGGCCGCCTACAACGCCCAGACCGCACCCCTGCTGCCGCACTATCTGGCTCAGGGCAAGCTGGTCGAGTTGGACGGGATGAGTTCCGTTGAGCAGGTCGCCGCCGATATTGATGCGGCCCTGGGCGCGGTCGTCGCCTAAGGCGCCAAGGCTTTCGCTCTGATATTCGCGCCGCTCATCGATCCGTTCGATGGGCGGCGTTTTCATTTTAGGGCAGGGGGCCGTCAGCGCGGCAGCAGGTCCACCCACAGGCGCTGGATGGCCCTCAGGTGGCGGGGGACATCTCCGCCCAGGTCGTGGTTGGCGCTGAACCTCAGGCCCGCCTGCTGGGCTTGGGTCCACATGGTCTGCGTCTCGTGAACCAAGGCGTCACGGACCACGATCAAATAAGGATCCTGAGACAGGCTGGCGGTGTCGAGGCCGATTCGCGCGCCACCGGGCGACAGATCCCGAATCAGGCAATCAGCGCTGAAGCTGTTGTGCGGATAGACGATCTTGCCATGGAGCAGCACCCGCCTGCGGGGTTCGCGGCGGCGCTCCCCGACCCATCCAGCCCTCCGAGGGTTTGAATCCTGGCCATTATGCATCTAAAACTGTCCTAAGGTGACGGGTCCGGTTCCTTCTCAATCCAGAGATGCAACATCCGGGCCATCTCGCCTCCCATGCGTGCGACGTTTTTACGCGACTTTGGGCGCCGCAAGCATTGACGCGGGCGCAACCATCCCTATAACGGTGCGCTTCCGCGAAAGGGCGCGAAGGTGCGTCGGCTGCTCCCGCTTAGGCGGCAGGGCCGGACGTGCTTTTCGCGCTTCACTGCGTGACCAGGAGATATTAAGCGTGGCCCGCATCGCAGGCGTCAACATCCCGACTAACAAGCGCGTGATCATCGCGTTGCAGTACATTCATGGCATCGGCCAAGCCAAGGCGCGCGAAATCGTGCACAAGGTTGGCATCGAAGACGCCCGGCGTGTGAATCAGTTGACGGACCAGGAGGTCCTTCAGATCCGCGAAGCCATCGACCGTGACTATACGGTTGAGGGTGACCTTCGTCGTGAGACGGCGGTCAATATCAAGCGGCTGATGGACTTGGCCTGTTACCGTGGCCTGCGTCACCGTAAGGGCCTGCCTGTTCGTGGTCAGCGCACCCATACCAACGCCCGCACCCGCAAGGGCCCGGCCAAGCCGATCGCCGGCAAGAAGAAATAAGGCGCATATTCGATGGCCAAGGAACCGGCTCGCGTTAAAAAGCGCGAACGCAAGAACATCACCTCGGGCGTTGCGCACGTGAACGCCTCGTTCAACAACACCATGATCACCATCACGGACGCTCAGGGGAACACCATCTCCTGGTCGTCGGCTGGCATGATGGGCTTCAAGGGGTCGCGTAAGTCGACTCCCTATGCCGCCCAGATGGCCGCCGAGGACGCCGGCAAGAAGGCGATGGACCACGGTGTGCGCACCCTGGAAGTCAATGTCTCCGGTCCCGGTTCGGGCCGTGAGTCGGCGCTGCGCGCCCTGCAGGCGGCCGGCAGCCATTGTGCGGGATCGGGGTCACGTCACGAATGGTGGTGATGGTGAAGCCCACCGACTGCAGTGCGCGCAGCGCCGATTCGCGACCCGAACCGGGGCCGGCGACATTGACTTCCAGCGTCTTGACGCCGTGTTCCATCGCCTTGCGGCCGGCGTCCTCGGCG
>JARLIP010000285.1 GCA_031291685.1 Caulobacteraceae bacterium
CTCCCGATCCCGTGGCCGAGGCCCGGCGCTTCCTCGCCGCCCGCCGCAACTTCTTCCCAACCCTCGACGACGCCGCCGAACGCCTGGCCCAGGCGGTGGCCGCCAATGAGGGCATTATCGGCCACCTGAAAAGCCGGCATAACCTGCGGGTGCGCCGCCTGCCCTCGGAGGTCATGGTCGGCTCGGTCCGGCGCCTGGACCGTCACCGGGACGAGGTCCTGCTCGACGACTCCCTGGACGGCGCCAGCCAGACCTTCCAACTGGCCCTGCAACTGGCCTATCTGGAGATGCGCGAGGAGATCGCCGCCGTCCTGCGGGAGGGCCACTTCGCCACCGAAAGCGGCGAGCGCCTGACCCGCCGGGCCCTGGCCAGCTACGCCGCCGCCGCCCTCCTGATGCCCTATTCGGCCTTCGCCAAGGCCGTGGAGGCCCGCCACTATGACGTGGAGGCCCTGGCCCGGCAGTTCGGCGCCAGTTTCGAGCAGACCGCCCACCGCCTGACCACCCTGCAAAAGCCGGGACAGGAACGGGTGCCCTTCTTCTTCATCCGGGTCGATCCGGCGGGCAATGTCTCCAAGCGCCTGGACGGGGCCGGCTTTCCCTTCGCCCGGCACGGGGGCGCCTGTCCCCTGTGGACCGTGCATCAAGTCTTCAGCACCCCCCGCCAGATCGTCACCCAGTGGCTGGAGCTGCCCGACGGCCAGCGCTTCTTCTCCATCGCCCGCACGGTCACCGCCGGCGGGGGGGCCTATGGCGCCCAGCGGGTGGAGCGGGCCATCGCCCTGGGCTGCGCCGCCGAGCACGCCGGACGCCTGATCTATGCCCGCAACCAGTCGGACGGCGGCGCCGAGGTCGCCACCCCCATCGGCGTCACCTGCCGCCTGTGCCAGCGCACCAAATGCACCGCCCGCTCGGCCCCGCCCATCGGCCGCCACGTCCTGCCCGACGACTTCAGCCGCGCCAGCGCCCCCTTCGGCTTTTCGGACAGCTGACCCGTTCAGGCCGTCAGGGCCCGCTCGACCAGGGCCTCCAGCCACGCATTGGCCAGGACGTCGATCACCAGATGCACCCGCTCGCGGTCCCCCGCATTGGCCGCCTCATGCGGGTCCGATAGCCGCAAGTACCAGACCTCTCCCGGCGCCATGGTCACCGCCGTCCCGTTCAGACGGAAACGCGCGTCCGGATTGGTCTGGATCGGGATATGCAGCCGCGCCTTGCCCTCGGCCAGGGTCAGGTCATGGTCCCGATGCTCCAGGATGCTGGCCCCGGGCGCCAGCCGCATCAGCCGCGCCCCCTGCAGCGGACAGCCAAATGCCCCCAGCACCGCCCGCAGATAGGGCGCCCGCGCCAGCCACGGCGCGTCCTCGAACACCGTCGCCATGGGATCGGGATAGATCATCAGGATCGGATGGCGCGCCCCCGCCGGCGCCCGCAGGGGGATCACGCTCCAATCCCCGTCATAGTTCTGGGTGACGAAATGCGGCGTCCATCCCACCGGCTCCAGCCGCTCCACGTCCTGCGCCATCCGCGCCGCGTCGAACCCCAGGGGCAACCGCACACGGTCGGGATACTCGCCCCGCGAACAGGGGGACGGGGAGGCTGGGTCTGTCAGTGTCATCCCATGTTTCCAAGCGCCAGGACCAATCACCACCAAAACCCTCATTTGAAAAAAACACAACCCCAGGACAAACCGCCCGATCCCCCCTATCCTCCCCCTCGCCATGCTCACCGCCTTCGCCATGCTCGCTCCCGACGCCATGTCCCGCCTGCGCGCCGCCCTCCTCGCCGACGAGGTCGCCCAGCAGCGCCTGGGGGCCATCCATGAACCCAGGGCCTTCTGCGCCCAGGCCGCCGCCTTCGCTGAAAGCCAGGGCCTGGCCCTCGCCGCCGAGGATCTGCTCGGAGCCCTGCACCCCGATCCGCTAGACGCGGCCGCCAGGCGCGCGCGGCCCGGCGCCGACCGCGCCTGGCCAGGCCGGTCCTGGTTGCCGGCCCAGGTGGTTCCGGCGGCGAACGGCGCTCTCCAGGTCGACTGGGCCTGGTTCGGCCCGCGGCCGATCACCGACTCCTTCTTCGAGATCTCCGCCCGCCAGGCCATGGCTCGCCCCCTCAGCCGCCTGATCCGCTACCGCACCCCGCTGCCGGACTTCCTCGAAAACGCCGAACCGCAAGACGCCCTCGCCCCCAGCGGCCTGATCTTCCACATGTCCCGCTGCGGCTCGACCCTGGCGGCGCGGATGCTGGCCAGCGACCCCGCCGCCGTCGTCCTGTCCGAGCCCCCGCCCCTGGACGCCATGGTCCGGCTGACCGAAATCTGGCCCGACATCGCCCCGGCGCGCCAGGCTCGCTTCATCGCCGCCATGGCCTCGGCCCTGGGCCGGCGCCGCGCGGGAGACGAGCGGTCCTATGTGATCAAGCCCGACAGCTGGCACATCCTGGCCCTGCCCCTGTTTCGCCTGGCCTTTCCCGATACGCCCTGGGTGTTCCTCTATCGCGACCCGGCCCAGGTCCTGGTCTCCCATATCCGCCAGCGGGGTCTGCAGACCGTTCCGGGCGCCCTGCCCCCGGCCCTGTTCGCTCCCACGGAAGGGCGCTTGCCCGCCGAAGCCCATTGCGCCGAGGTCCTGACCCGCATCTGCGACGCCGCCGCCCAAGGCTACGATCAAGGCGGCGGGCGCCTGATCAACTACACGGCCCTGCCCGGCGCCGTGGAAGCCCAGATCCTGCCCCACTTCGCCATGCCCTTAGGCGACGCGGCCCGTCTGGCCGCCGCCGCCCGGATCGACGCCAAGACCCCGCACCAGACCTTCACCCCCGACACCCCCGCCAAACGGACCGCCGCAACCCCCGCCATCCTGACGGCGGCCGGGGGCGCCCTCGGCAGGGCCTATGAGGCCCTGGAGTCAAGGCGGATTTGAGCGATGATCTCGTCTAATTGCTCCCCCTGGCGAGCCCCCTCCCCCTTTGGGCTACCGGATTCACACATTTGCTGGACGCTCGAAAATCCCTTCTCCCACAAGGGGCGAAGGGAAAATAACGAGACGGCCCCACCACCCCCGAGGCCAAAAAAAAGGCCGCGCTTCGCAGCGCGGCCAGTTCATAGGGAGGAAACGCCCAGGAAGGGCAGAGACGTCAGGGACGTCTCACAGGCCCTAAATAGGGCGCCCGTTTGAATGTGCAATGCCCCACGGCCAAGTTTGCGGGTTCAAATCGTCGCGGTGTCCGCCAGCGGATTATTCAGCGCCCTTGAACCTGCTGGACAGAGCCCTGGCCCCAGGGCCGCGACCGCAGCCGGTCGATGAAGGCGCGCACCGCCGGCGCCATCTGCCGTTGCCGCGGATAGCACAGGTGATAACCTGGAAAAGGCGCGCACCATGGCTCCAACAGGGCGACCAGACGTCCGTCCCTCAGGGGCTCTTCCACCTGATGCGCGGCGGCGAAGGCGATCCCAATCCCATCCAGGGCCGCGCGGACGCCCGCCGCCTTGCTGTTGACGATCAGGGGACCGTCCACCGTCACCTCGAACCAGGCGCCCGCCTCGAAGAACTCCCAGCTATAGGGCGCCGCCTGCCCTGGCCAGCGCCAGCGGATGCAGCGATGGCGCACCAGGTCCCGGGGGTGTTCCGGCTGGCCATGGGCCTCCAGATAGGCCGGCGCCGCCACGGCGATCTGGCGCAGCTCCGGCCCGAGGGGCGCGGCCACCATGTCCCGCTCGATCACCTCGCCGATGCGCAGGGCCAGGTCATAGCCCCCCGCCACCATGTCGGTGACCGCATCGTCCAGCACCAGGTCCACCACTACCTGCGGATAGTCCCGATGGAACCCCGCCAGCATCGGCAGGATCAGCCGCTCCGCCGCCGAATGGAAGGCGTGGACCCGCACCGTCCCCGACGGCCGGTCCCCATATCCCCGGGCCTGGCCCATGGCCGCCCCCAGCTCGGCCACGGCGGGCGCGACCCGCTGGAACAGACTGCGGCCGGCCTCGGTCAGGGACACGCTGCGGGTCGTGCGGTTGAGCAGCCGCACCCCCACCCGACCCTCCAGCCCGCGCATGGTCTGACTCAGGGCCGAGGGCGAAACTCCCAGGAGCGCCGCCGCCCGGCTGAAGCTCAAGGTTTCACAGATGGCCACGAAGGCCCGCAGCTGACCAAAGTCACTGCCGGTGGGAAGGTTATCCATGGCTCCACCCATCATTCTGAAGCCAGCCTTATAAGCCTAATCAGAAATGGGGATATTCTTTAGGACGAACACCCGGGGGATAAGCCGCGTCAAAGGAGACCACACATGAAAACCTGGTTCATCACGGGCGTGTCCCGGGGCTTTGGCCTGGCCCTCGCCCAGGCGGCCCTCGATCGCGGCGATACGGTGGTGGGCACGGTGCGCGGCGGCGCGCCGGCCCTGAACCTCGGCCAAGCCGCCCTGCACATCCTGACCCTGGACATGACCGACGGTGCGGCCATCGCCGCGGCGGTCGAGCAGGCCTTTGCCCTCGCCGGCGGGCGCCTGGACGTCCTGGTCAACAACGCCGGCTATGGCCTGCTGGGCGCGGCGGAGGACGCCACCGACGAGGAGTTCGAGCACCTGTTCGCCGTGGACGTCCAGGGCCCCTTCCGCCTGATCCGCGCCGCACTGCCCCGCCTGCGCGCCCAAGGCGCGGGCCACATCATCAACATCACCTCCATCGCCGGCCGCGCCCCGGGCGCCGGCTCGGCCCTCTACGCCAGCGCCAAGCACGCCCTGGAGGGGCTGTCGGCGGCCCTGGCCCTGGAGCTGGCGCCGACCGGAATCAAGGTCACCGCCGTCGCCCCTGGCGCCTTCCGCACCGACTTCCTGTCCGCCCACTCCATCCGCAAGAGCCCGGCGAAGGCCGTGGGCTACGAAACCACCGTCGGCAAGGCCAGCCAGGCCTTCGACGCCATGGCCGGCCAGCAGTTGGGCGATCCCGCCCGCGCCGCCCAGGCCCTCCTGACCCTGGCCGACACCCCCAACCCGCCCGTCCACCTGCTCCTGGGCACGGACGCCCTCAACCGCGCCCGCGCC
>JARLIP010000286.1 GCA_031291685.1 Caulobacteraceae bacterium
CCCACGGCATCGGCACCTCCGAGGTCGAGCACGTGCTGGCCACCCAGAGCCTGCGCCAGCGCAAGTCCAAGAACATGCGCATCTGGTTCGACGGCAAGCCCGCCCCGGGGGTCGGCGCCAAGGACTTCGCCCTGGCCATGATCGGCAAGATCGGCACCAGCGGCGGCACCGGCTATGTGATCGAATACGCTGGCGAGGCCATTGAGGCCCTGACCATGGAAGAGCGCATGACGCTCTGCAACCTGACCATCGAGGGCGGCGCCCGCGCCGGCCTGGTGGCTCCAGACGAGACCACCTACGCCTACATGATGGGCCGCCCGTCCACGCCCAAGGGCGGCGCCTGGGAAATGGCCCTGTCCTATTGGAAGAGCTTCTTCTCCGATCCGGACGCGGTGTTCGACCGGGAAGAGCGGATCGACGTGGCCGTCCTCAAGCCCATGGTCACCTGGGGCACCAGCCCCGAGGATGTGGTCGCCATCGACGGCAATGTGCCCAACCCCGACGACTTCGAGGGGGACAAGGCCGAGCAGGTGCGCCGGGCCCTGGACTATATGGGCCTGACCGCCGGCCAGCCCATCGCCGAGGCCAGGGTCGACCGGGTGTTCATCGGCAGCTGCACCAACAGCCGCATCGAGGACATGCGCGCCGCCGCCGCCATCGCCAAGGGCCGCAAGGTCGCCGATCACGTGAAGGCCATGGTGGTGCCGGGCTCGGGCCTGGTGAAGGAACAGGCCGAGGAAGAAGGCCTGGACGTGATCTTCCGCGAGGCCGGCTTCGACTGGCGCGAGCCGGGCTGCTCCATGTGCCTGGCCATGAACCCCGACAAGCTGCTGCCAGGGGAGCGCTGCGCCTCCACCTCGAACCGCAATTTCGAGGGCCGGCAGGGGCGCGGCGGACGCACCCACCTGATGAGCCCCGCCATGGCCGCCGCCGCCGCCATCGCCGGCCGGATCGCCGATGTGCGCGACCTGGGATAGACTGCTAAGGCGTCCGAACATCCCTTCTCCCCTTGTGGGAGAAGGGAAGATGGTGGACACCTCCCAGATGCGTGAACGCCAGGAACGGGACGCGCGCCCATGATCACTGACCTGGACCATATCGCCCTGGCTGTGGCCGATTTCGAGGCCCGGGTCGCTGACTACGAGGCCCTGCTGGGTCGGGCCGCCGATCACACTCAGCCGTCCGGGGGCGCGCGGCGGGCCTGGTTCCGGCTTCAAAACACGGCCATCGAGATCATCGCCGCCGACAGCGAGGGCCCCGCTGGCGACCGCGTCCGCGCGCGCCTGGCCGAGGGCGGTGACGGCCTGCTGGCCATCGCCTTTCGCACCCCTGACCTTGAGCGCGCCGCCCATGGGCTGGGCCGCCGGGGCCTGGCCACGACCCCATCCGAGAACGGCGAGGCCCTGTTCGCCGACCCCGCCGCCACTGGCGGCCTGCCCCTGGTGTTCGTGTCCGCCGACAACACCCAGCCGCCCTCGCCCCCGACCGGCGATCCGGCGGCGTGCGCGGCGAGCCTGGACCATATCGTGATCCAGACCCCCAACCCCGACCGGGCCGCCGCCCTCTATGGCGCGCGCCTGGGCCTTGATCTGCGCCTGGACCGCGCCAACCCCGCCTGGGGAACCCGGCTGCTGTTCTTCCGCTGCGGCGCCTCTGTGGTCGAGATCGGCCATGGCCTGGCCGGCGGGGTGTCGGACGCCCCTGACAGCTTTGGAGGCTTGGCCTGGCGGTTCCCTGACCCGGCGGCGGCCCAGGCCCGGCTGGCGGCGGCGGGCTTCAACGTCTCGGAGGTGCGCAAGGGCCGCAAGCCCGGCACCCAGATCTTCACCGTTCGCGACCGCACCGCGGGCGTTCCGACACTGGCGCTCAGCGCCACAAGCGATTAAGGCGTTTTCCCATGCAACCCTTCATCCATCTCGACGGTCGCGCCGCCCCCCTGGCGATCGCGAACCTGGACACCGACCAGATCATCCCCAAGCAGTTCCTCAAGACCGTGGACCGCGAGGGCCTGGGCAAGGGCCTGTTCTACGACCTGCGCTTCGACGACCAGGGCCAGGAAAAGCCGGACTTCGTGCTGAACCGCCCGGCCTATGCCGGGGTCAGCGTGCTGATCGCCGGGGACAATTTCGGCTGCGGTTCGTCCCGCGAGCACGCCCCCTGGGCCCTGCTGGATTTCGGCGTGCGCTGCGTGATCGCCCCGTCCTTCGCCGACATCTTCTACAACAACTGCTTCAACAACGGCCTGTTGCCGATCACCCTGCCCGAGGATCAGGTCCACGCCCTGATGGACGAGGCCAAGGGCGGCAATCACATCTTCACCATCGACCTGGAAAGCCAGAGCGTGGTCGCCCCGTCTGGCAAGCGCTTCGCCTTTTCCATCGATCCGGGCCGCAAGGAAAAGCTGCTCAAGGGCCTGGACGCCGTGGGCGAGACCCTGCAGCACGCCGACGACATCAGCCGCTTTGAAGACCGGCGCAAGCTGGGTCAGCCCTGGCTGGAGCGCCGGGCGTGAGCCTGATCGTGGCCGGAACCGTGCGCGCACCGTCCGAGCGGATCGAGGCGTTCCGGCCGCACATGATCGAAATGATGACCGCCACCCGCGCCGAGGAC
>JARLIP010000287.1 GCA_031291685.1 Caulobacteraceae bacterium
ATACTATCTTTCGATACACGACGCTCTTCCGATCTAGCGGCAGCACCTCATGGGCGCGCTGGGCGTCGGCCAGATGGCCGTTGACCGTCCTGGCGTCCACATCGAACGCCAGCACTCCGCCGGCGCGGCTCACATAGAGGCGCCGGTGAACCGGATCGAAGCTGGCGTAGTCGTACCCGCCGTCGGGGGCCTTGATATGATCGACGACGCTGTAGGCCGGCGCCGTCTGGGCCAGAACGGCGGGACCGGCGAAGACGGCGACGGCGAACACCAAGCCTGAAAGCAGCGAGCGGGACATGCGGGTAGGTTCCTTCTTGGCGGGCCGCGATACGCTCTCGCGGCGCCGCCGGTGTTTGGAAAACATCGAGGTCGAGGGGGCGGAGCCCCGTCAGAAGTGGAACTTCACCCCGCCCTCAACGGTGACGTCGTAGAATTCCCGCTGGCCCGGGAAGCTGGAATTGCCGCTATAGAAACGTAGCGGCTCGTTGGTCAGGTTCTTGGCGTTGAAATAGACCCTGACGTTCGAGGTCACGTCATAGCTGGCCGCGAAATCGACGGTCAGCCGGTTGTCCTGGATGGTGTCCGCCGCCTTCGAGCCGCCCAGGGAGAACAGCTCCTTGCTGACATACTGGCTCGAGATCCGCGCCTGGACGCCATGGGCCTCATAAAAGCCGGCCAAGTTGGCGGTCACCCGCGAGGAGCCTGGCAGCAGCCCATATTCGTCATGGCCCGTCGCCGAGGTGGCGGCGTCGTATTCACGGATGCGCGAGTCCACCAGGGTCAGATTGCTCTCGATCCCGAAGCCGTCCAGGGGCTTGGGCAACCATTGGAATTGCTGGTGATAGGCGACCTCGATCCCACGGGCATAGGCGCTGGAGACGTTGGCGTAGGTCGTATAGCCGGCTTCATACCCGACGAACGACGGGTTGGGACCCGCGTAGACAGAATTCTGGTGTTCCGTGACAATATAGTTGGAGAACTCTTTGTCAAAAGCCACAAACTGAATAATGCCGGCGTTGGGTAAATAATATTCCATAGACAGGTCGAAATTATTCCCCGTCGTGGGCTTTAGATTGGGATTTCCCGTCGATATCTGCAAATCGGTGGTATCGTAGTTTGAAGTTGACGCCGCCGTATTCTGACTGAAACCCGGCCGTCCGATACCGGTGGAATAGGTCGCACGCAACACCAGTTTGGGCGTGAAATCGTAGCGCACCTGAACCGTGGGAAACACGTTCGTATAGTTCTCCTTACGGGAGACGAAGAACCATTTATCTACGCTGCCGCCGTCACTGCTCGTGGTGTTGTTGCTGTAGGCGCCGTACTTGGCGTCGGTGGCCTCGACTCGAACCCCGGCCAGCAGACCCCATTTGCCGACCTTCGCGGTATATTGCACATAGCCGGCATAGATGTCTTCGCGGGCGTTGAAATAGCCAGTCGGGTCAAACGCCGGCGCGCTCAGGGTCGCGGCGGCGAGGTCGCGGATCAGCCCCGTATTGACCTGGGGTCCGTTCGAATAGCGACCATCGTAGAAATCAGTCACCGCGGCCGAGGACGCATTGGCCAGGTTGAGCCCGCCAGCGATTGTGGCTTTCTGGGCATAGGGCGAGGCCGACTTGGTCCGGAACCGCAGTTCGGTCCCGAACTTCACCTGATCCTGATCGCCCAGCAGGTGGACGGGAAACGACAGGTTGGCGGCGTAGGCGTGTTCCTCGTCTATATCGTGTTCCTGGCTATTGCTGACCGCGCCCTTCTTCAAGGTATAGAGCGATGGGTCGTTGATATTGACGCCGTTGGTCACGCTAATCACTGGAAAATCGCCGTTGTTGGCCGAATTGTTATAGGCGGCGGCGACCGTCGGCCCGGTGAAGCTCGTGCCGTAATTCTTGCCGACATTGAAGGTCGCCCGGCTGTAGGAGGCGCGGTAGTCTAGCGCCACCTGGTCGAAATGGTCCTGACCGCCCACCACATAGACCTGGTTGCGGTGGGTTTCCTGCTCGTCCGCGCTCTTGATCGACATCGCGGCGGCGCCGGTGTAGCCGCTGCCGACGGCGACCTGGGCGGTATCCCCGATATCATCGCTGAAATCGTAGGTCAGGCGGTTCTTCTTAACCGCCTCAACATAGCCCGCCACATTGGCCCGCACATAGTAGCGGTGGTCGTCATTGGGCTTGAAGTCGAACTCACCGCCATAGCCGAACCGGCGCCGATGGTAATCGTACTGGCGCAGTTGTAGATTTTTGTAGGATCGGTCGCTCGTTCCCGCGTTATTATACTCTTCCTCAATGTCGTCGAACCCGCGCCGGTCGTCGCGGCGAGAGGCCGTGGCCACCAGGGAGAAGGGTGTGGGGTTGGAGATCCAGCCCACCCGCGGCGCCGCCTCTCGGCCCATGCCCTCGACGATGGGATGGCCGTTTTCAAACCCGAACCGAAGGCCCAGCGCCAGGTCGGCGTTGAACGGGCCCGTATGGTCGTGAGCGGGCTCGTAGCCCCAGCCGAGGGCGCCATCAATGAACGGCTTGGAGATGTTGGCGGCGGTCCGTGGGGTCAGTTCGACCGTGCCGCCCAGGCCCTCGGCGTCATGGTCGGGCAGGCCGGTATAGGTGACGATCAGGCCATCGACGGAGCCGGTCGGGATGGTGTCGAACTCGACCGCGCGTCCGCCGCCGCCGAAATAGGTGCCGCCGGGATTGGTGTTGAGCAGGGGCACGCCGCCGAACGTGGCGCCGTTGAGGTTGCCGTCCAGACCCCGGATGTTGATGAAGCGCCCCTCCCCGGTATCGGTGGACAGCGATATGCCGGGCATACGGCCCAGGGACTCGGCGGCGTTGAAATCCGGGTATTTGGCGATGGTTTCCGCCGACTGGACGCTGATCAGGTTCGGCGCGTCCAGTTGCACCGCGCGGGCCTTCGATTCCTGGCGGGGAGCGGTGACCACGATGTCCTGGGCGTCGGCGGCGGCGTCCGCCGCGCGCGCGCCTTGGGCCAGGGCCAGCAGGCTGACCGACGACAGAAGCACAAGCCCGGCGCCGGAGCGCGAGACCGATCGGCGCGACAAGGACGGAGATAGGGTTTGATCTTGGTTTGACATGCGCGAGCCCCCTGATGACGCGGCCCGGAAGCGGCGACGTCGCGGCGCCTTTGATCGTCAGCGGGCGGATCGGCTCAAGCGAAGGTTTTATGTAGAGACGACGACAAAATCGTCATAAATATTCAATCTATTAAAATAATTGATGATTTCAATATTGAGCCCCCGCTGTTCACAGGGCCGTCGACAGATTGAGAATTCTCAATTTTTCCTCCGTTTTCTTGAGATTTCAAATCGATTAAGGTATGAGGCTTGACCGTTCTCATAAATATTCCGGATTCGGACGAAAATCGCCCTCACAATGCGCGTTCTTGTCGTTGAAGACGATCCCCAGACCGCCGACTATGTTCGTGAAAGCCTGAGCGAGTCCGGCTGTGAGGTCGATCTGGCCCTCGATGGCGCGGTGGGGCTGGAGCGGGCCCGCCGGGATCCGTTCGACGTGCTGGTGGTGGACCGCATGTTGCCCAAGCTTGACGGCCTGACGCTCGTATCGACCCTTCGCGCCGAAGACATCCGCGTGCCGGTGTTGCTCCTGACGGCCATGGGCGCGATCGCCGATCGAGTCGCCGGCCTGGAGGGCGGGGGCGATGATTATCTGGTCAAGCCCTTCTCCCTGGCGGAACTGAACGCCAGGGTGGTCGCCCTGTCCCGTCGCCCGGCGCTTCAGACGCGAGAGCCGACCACGCTGCAGGTTGGCGATCTGCTCCTGGATCGGCTCGGACGCACCGCCCGCATCGGCGACCGCGAGATTGATCTTCTGCCGCTTCAGTTCAAGTTGCTCGAGGTCCTGATGCTGAACGACGGCCGCGTCGTCACCCGCACCATGCTGCTCGAACGGGTCTGGGGATTTCGCTTCGACCCGCGCACCAACATCGTCGAGACCCACATCAGCCATCTACGCGGCAAGATCGACACGGTCGGGCAGCCTTCCCTGATCGTCACGGTGCGCGGCGCGGGATATCTGATACGTGCGTGCTAGCCGTCTTCTGGCGTCCACCGGTGTTCGGTTGGCCTTTCTACAGGCCATATTGCTGATCACCGCCTTCGCCGTCGCCGGATCCCTGACCAAGATCTCAGTCAGGTTCATCTATCGCCACGATGTGCAAACCAGGATCCTCGGCGAGGTGGCCGCCCTCACGGCGCTGGACAAGGACAAGGGCTTGGACGCGGTGGTCCGCGCCGTGGCGCAGGACGAGCGCCGGCCCGGAGGGCTGGAATACAGGCTGGCGGGTTCCGATGGCCGCGGCCTTAGCGGCGACCTGCCGCCGACCGGCGCCGGTCCCGGCTGGACCTATCTGGATTGGGACGACCAGGTCGTGCCAGGGCGCCCCTATCAGGACCTCATCATCTACACCCAGCCATTGCCCGGCCACGCCGTCCTGACCGTGGGACAGGATCTGTCGGAGGAATCGAAGCTCCGGCACGCCCTCGGTCATATGCTCTTCTGGTGCGGGGCCATCGGCGCGGGCGTGGGGCTGGTGCTGTCCTATCTGCTCGGCCGCGGCGCCCTGCGGCGGGTCGAGGGGGTCGTGGTCGCCGCCCGCGCCGTGGCCGCCGGCCAGATGCAGGTTCGCGCCCCCGCCCGGTCGGCTTTGATCCCGGATGACATCGACGAACTGGGCGCCACCTTCAACCGGATGCTCGACGAAATCGCCACCCTCGTCAGCCGGGTGCGCTGGGTATCGACCGACATCGCCCATGACCTTCGCACGCCCCTGACCCACGTCCGCCAGAAGCTGGAGCGGATCAAACGCACCGCCGACGGCGCCATTCTGGAGACCGCGCGGGAAATCGACCGGGATGTCGACGAATTGCTGCGCACCTTCGACGCGATGCTCCGGCTGGCCGAGATCGAGAACGACGCCTCGCTGGTCGCCAAGGGGCCCATCGACCTTGCGGACCTGACCAATCGGGTCATCGACGCCTATCGTCCCGATCTGGAGGCCAGCGGCCGTCGGCTAAGGGTCAGCCTGACGCCCGCGCTTGTGGACGGAGATGCGGATCTGATCGCCCAGGCCCTGGCCAACTTGATCGAGAATGCGCTGCGGCACACCCAGGCGGCCGCGGTGATCGAAATCAGCATCGAGACCCGGGGCGACGGGGCGGTGCTGAGCGTGCGTGACGATGGCGCCGGCATTCCCGCGGACCAGCGCGAGGCCGTGCTGCAACGTTTCCACCGGCTGGAGGCCAGCCGAACCATGCCCGGTTCTGGCCTCGGCCTGCCGATCGTCGCCGCCATAGCCCAACGCCACGGCGCGACCCTGGCCCTCGACGACGCCAAGCCCGGCCTTCGGGTCTCCCTGACCTTTCCAAAGGCGTACCGATCCGCGCCATCCGGTGGGGCGGCCGCCAGGCCCTGATCGTTCGCAAGAACTGATAATTCGTCCCGGGCATTCCGAGTCTGGACGCCGAAACTATGCCCCGCCCGCGCCGATCCGCCGCCCAAGGCGGCGCGCGCAATCCTTCAATGGGTCCAGCAGCGTCAGGCTGACCGGCGCGTCGGACCGCATGGAAATCGAGACGGCGGCGACCACCCGCTCGCCCGCCGCCCAAACCGGGACCGCGAGGCAATAGAGACCCGGTTGCAACTCCGCGTCGTCCACCGCATAGCCTTGCGCGAGGATCTGTTCGAACAGGCGCCGCAATTGGTCCGGGTCCGTCGTGGTCCTGTCCGTCAGGGCGACGAAAGGCCCAGCCGCGAGATAGGCCTCCTGTAGCTCCGCCGATTGATGCGCCAGGAGGGCCTTGCCGATCCCGGAGCAATAGGCCTCCAGCTGGCTCTGCTCACTGGTCAGGACCGGCTGGCCGCCCCCATGCGCCTTGACCAGATAGGTCACCATCCCGGCCTCCAGCACGCCGCAATGCACGGTCGCCCCTACCGCCCTGGCCAGGGCCGTGACCAGCGGCCGCGCGGCCTCGGCCAGGCTCTCATGCCAGTCGCAATGACTGTTCCATTGCGCCATGCGCACGCCGCCCGCATAGCGGCCAGGCCCGACCCGACACAGCAGGCCTTGCCTGACGAAGACGGCCACCAGCCTTTGGGCGGTCGAGATTGGCATGGGGATGCGATCAGCGATCTGCGCCAGACTTGCCGTGGGGCCACCCTCAAGGATCTGGTCCAACAGGACCAGTCCCCGTTCCAAGGCGGCGGCGCCTTGGACCTCCGCCGATGACGACTCCGAATTCATTCTCTCATTCTGTGAGAGAAATTCCGCACTGTAAATTGCGGCGAGGCTCGGGAGGGCGATAGTAGCGCCAATTCCAAGTCGGGAGTGAGACCGCATGCCCGTTTCCCATGAGGCCCTGGCCGAGCGTTTGCGCGACGCCTACCAGCAGGGCGCCACCCCGCCGCTCCGCGACGGCCTTGAGCCCAACGACGGCGATGGCGCCTATGCGGTCCAAGCGATCAACACCGGCCTGTGGACGGCTCGGGGCCGCAAGATCGTGGGCCGCAAGATCGGGCTGACGTCCAAGGCCGTGCAGACCCAACTCGGCGTCGACCAGCCGGACTTCGGCGTGTTGTTCCAGGATATGGAAATTCCCGACAGCGGGGTCCTTCCAGCCTCCGCGACGCTCCAGCCCAAGGCTGAAGCCGAGGTCGCCCTGATCCTCGGACGAGACCTCAATCATGACGGCCTGACCGCGGACGACCTCCTCGCCGCCGCCGACTGCGCCGTGGCCGCCATCGAGATCGTCGACAGCCGCATCGCTGACTGGAAAATCACCTTCGCCGACACCGTCGCCGACAACGGTTCGTCCGCCTTCTTTGTCCTGGGCGCCCCCCGCCGGTTGCTCCAAGGGCTCGATCTCTACACCTGCGGCATGGCGCTGGAGGTGAACGGGGCCATCGCCTCGATCGGCGCCGGCGCGGCGTGCCTGGGCCATCCACTGAACGCCGCCGCCTGGCTCGCCAACACCCTCGCGCGGCGCGGCGAAGCCCTCAGGGCCGGCGACATCCTCCTGACCGGCGCCCTTGGCCCGATGGTGGCGATCAAGGCGGGCGACAGGGTCCGCGCCCAGATCGGTGGTCTCGGCCAAGTCAGCTTCTCGGTGGAATAGGCAGGTCCATGTCCAATAAGATCAAGGTCGCCATCATCGGTTCGGGCAATATCGGCACGGACCTGATGATCAAGATCATGCGTATGTCCGACGTGCTGGAGATGGGCGCGTTCGTGGGCATCGACCCGGAATCGGATGGTCTGAAGCGGGCCCAGCGCATGGGCGTCGCCACCACGCACGAGGGCATGGACGGGCTGTTGAAACTGCCGGTCTGGCCGGACATCGGCATCGTCTTCGACGCCACCTCCGCCAATGCCCACAGCCGCCATAGCGAACTGACCACGACCGCCGGCAAGGTGATGGTGGACCTGACCCCCGCCGCGATCGGCCCCTATGTCGTGCCCGTCGTCAATGGCGATGACCATCTCGAGGCCGCCAACGTGAACATGGTGACCTGCGGCGGCCAGGCGACCATTCCCATCGTCGCCGCCATCTCGGCCATCGCCAAGGTGCATTACGCCGAGATTGTCGCCTCCATCGCCTCCAAGAGCGCGGGGCCGGGAACGCGGGCCAATATCGACGAGTTCACCGAAACCACGTCCCACGCCATCAAGGCGGTCGGGGGCGCGGCCGCCGGCAAGGCCATCATCGTCCTGAACCCGGCCGAGCCGCCGATGATCATGCGTGACACCGTATTCGTTCTGTCGTCCGGCGCGGACGAGGCGCGGATCACCGAAGCGGTTGAAGCCATGGTGGCCAAGGTGAACGCCTATGTGCCGGGCTATCGCCTCAAGCAGAAGGTGCAGTTCGAACGCTTCGGCTCGAACAATCCGGTCAAGATCCCCGGCCTGGGCGTCTTCGAGGGCCTCAAGACCAGTGTGTTCCTCGAGGTGGAGGGCGCCGCGCACTATCTGCCCGCCTATGCCGGAAACCTCGACATCATGACCTCGGCCGCCCTGAAGACGGCGGAAAAGATCGCCCGTCGCAAACTTGAAAAGGCGGCCGCCTGATGCCCTTCGATCCCACCCAGGACAAGCTCTATATCCAGGATGTGACCCTGCGCGACGGCATGCACGCCATCCGCCACCAATATGGTCTCGATCATGTGCGGAAGATCGCCAAGGCGCTGGACGAGGCGAAGGTCGACGCCATCGAGGTGGCGCACGGGGACGGCCTGAACGGCTCCAGCTTCAACTATGGCTTTGGCGCCCATACCGACTGGGAATGGATCGAGGCGGTGGCCGATGTGGTCAAGCACGCCCGGCTCACCACCCTCCTCCTGCCCGGCATCGGCACGATAGATGAGTTGAAACACGCCTATAGCCTGGGGGTCCGTTCGGTGCGGATCGCGACCCACTGCACCGAGGCGGACGTGTCGCGCCAGCACATCATGGCCGCCCGGGACCTTGGCATGGACACGGTCGGCTTCCTGATGATGAGCCACATGAGCCCGCCGGACGCCCTGGCCCAGCAGGCCAAGCTGATGGAGAGCTATGGCGCGACCTGTGTCTATGTCACCGACAGCGGCGGCGCGCTCGACATGGATGGCTATATCGAGCGGCTGCGGGCCTATGACCGGGTGCTGCAGCCAGAGACCGAACGGGGCGTTCACGCCCACCACAATCTGTCCCTTGGCGTCGCCAATTCCCTGGTCGGGGCCCGGCATGGCGCGGTCCGGATCGACGCATCGCTCGCCGGCATGGGCGCGGGGGCCGGCAACGCCCCGCTGGAAGTCTTCATCGCCGCCGCCGACCGCAAGGGATGGAAGCACGGCACGGACCTCTACAAGCTGATGGACGCGGCGGAGGATCTGGTTCGTCCGTTACAGGATCGCCCCGTCCGGGTGGACCGCGAAACCCTTAGCCTCGGCTATGCCGGGGTCTATTCCAGCTTCCTGCGCCATGCGGAAAAGGCGAGCGCCGACTATGGCGTCGACACGCGAAAGATCCTCGTCGAGCTTGGCCGGCGCCGCATGGTGGGCGGTCAGGAGGACATGATCGTCGATGTGACCCTGGATCTGCTGACCGCACAGAAGGCGTCTCAGCACGGTTGAGCCCTCCATCATCCCGGCGCGGCTGTAGGTGTGGGCCTAGCACCGCGGGCGTCGGACGGCGACAACACCGTCCGACGCCGCGCACTCCTACTCTAAATCAACAAGTTGGGTGGGTTCTCATCGCAAAAGCGGATCCGTTTTTGCGAAACGCGCCCTCGATCGCGCGAACGCGATGCAACATGGCCGTGAGGCCTGCCTGGCGAAAGGGCTAAGCAACAACGACCCGGGCGTGCTGGACGCTGAAGCGCCTACAGCTCCGCTCAAGGGTCGCTGGCGTCATCCCCGGGGCTCCAGCGCTTCTGGCAGGAAGGTATGCAAATAGGCCAGGGTCGCGCGGGTGGCCTCGGCCGCATAGGGCTCGGTGATGCAACCGTGCTCGGTATAGGATATTCGCCAGACCGCATCCGCCAGGGACACGGAAATCAGAAATTTCATTTCTGGATCAACTAGCCGCGGTAGGTGAAACCGGCGCCCGATATGCGCCAGCGCCTGCTGCGACACCTCCTTGTTCACGGACGAATCTTCAGACCGGATCTCGAGGAAGGGCTGGGCGCCCAGGATCAGCTTCATCGCCGGCGGATGGGCGTTGTAATAGGCCACCGCCCGACGATGGCGGGCGCGCACGAAGTCCTGCCATGCGCGGATATCCCCGTCCTCCGGAACCTCCAGCGCCGCCTGCCGGAAGTGGTTGAAGTAGCGATCGGCCAGGGCCACGAACACGGCGCTCTTGGTGGGGAAGAAGTGATAGACAGAGGCCGCCGCCATCCCCGCCCGCTCGGCGATCTGGTAGAAGCCGATCTGGTCCGGCTCCTGGTCGACCAACATGGCCTCCACCGTGTCCAGAAGCGCCTCGAACCGCGCGCGCCCCCGCTCCTGCAACGGTCTGCGCGGGGCCGAGCGCCGTGCGACCGGCGGATCACCATCCCCAGACTTGCCAGCGCCCTTAACCGATTGCTTCGCCATCAGAAGCGCACCCTGTTCCCC
>JARLIP010000288.1 GCA_031291685.1 Caulobacteraceae bacterium
GCACAGCTGGCGCTCCAAGGCGCCGGTGATCTTCCGCAACACCCCGCAGTGGTTCATCCACATGGATGAACCACTGGATGCAAAGAGCTTGGGGTTCATCCATATGGACGAGCCCATCGGCGGCGAGGCCCATGGGGGCCGCACCCTGCGCGAGACGGCCCTGGCGGCCATCGACGCCACGGCCTTTTATCCGGCCCAAGGGCGCAATCGCCTGCGCTCCATGGTCGAGACCCGCCCCGACTGGCTGGTGAGCCGTCAGCGGGCCTGGGGCGCGCCTCTGGCCATGTTCGTGGACAAGGAGACCGGTCGGCCCCTGGCCGATCCCGAGGTCAGCCAGCGGATCTGCGCGGCCATCCTGGAAGAGGGCGCGGACGCCTGGTTCAACCGGCCGGTCAGCGATTTCCTCGGCAATCACGACCCGGATCGCTACGAGAAGATCGACGACATCCTGGACGTCTGGTTCGATTCCGGCGCGACCCACGCCTTCACCCTGGAGGGTCGGGCCGACAGCCGCTGGCCGGCGGACGTCTATCTGGAGGGCTCGGATCAGCATCGCGGCTGGTTCCAGTCTTCTCTCCTGGAGGCCTGCGGCACCCGGGGCCGGGCGCCCTACAACGCCGTGGTCACCCATGGGATGACCCTCGACGAGAAGGGTGAGAAGATGTCCAAGTCTGTGGGCAACACCATCGAGCCCCAGACCATCACCAAGGAGAGCGGCGCCGAAATCCTGCGACTGTGGGCGGCCATGGTCGATTATTCGGAAGACCAGCGGATCGGTAAGACCATCCTGCAGACCACGGTCGACGGCTATCGCAAGCTGCGCAACACCCTGCGCTACCTCCTGGGGGGGCTTGCGGGCTTCACCGAGGCCGAGCGGGTGTCGCTTGAGGACATGCCGCCTCTGGAGCGCTTCATCCTGCACCGGCTGTGGCGGCTGGACGCCCAGGTGCGCCGCGCCTACGAGGCCTACAGCTTTCAGGAGGTCTGGCGGCCGATCTCCGAGTTCTGCTCCAACGACCTGTCGGCCCTCTATTTCGATATCCGCCGGGACGTCCTCTATTGCGACCGCCCCGACGCCCTGCGCCGTCGGGCCTGCCGCACGGTGATGGACCTGGTGTTCGAGCGCCTGACCGCGTGGCTGTCGCCGCTGGCCAGCTTCACCACCGAGGAGGCCTGGACCACCCGCTTCCCCGAGGCGGGCTCCAACAGCCTGCGGGTGATCCCGGACACGCCAGACGCCTGGCGCAACGAGGCCGAAGCCGAGCGCTGGGCCAGGGTCGAGGCCGTGACCCGGGTGGTCAACGGCGCCCTCGAGGTCGAGCGGCGGGAAAAGCGCATCGGGGCGGCCCTGGAAGCGGCGCCGGCTGTGCATATCGCCGATGCGGACCTCCTGGCGGCCTTCGAGGGCCTGGACGCCGCCGAGGTGTTCCGCACCAGCCAAGCCATCCTGACGACCGGCGAGGGGCCCGCGGAGGCCTTCCGCCTGGACGAGGTCAAGGGCGTGGCGGTCGAGCCGCTGAAGGCCGAGGGTCGCAAGTGCGCCCGCTCCTGGCGCATCTTGCCGGAGGTGGGGTCCGATCCGCGCTATCCGGACCTGTCCCTGAGGGACGCCGACGCCGTGGCCCATTGGGACGCCGCCCATGCCGGCTGAGCGGGGCTTCAAGATCAGCCGCCTGGGTTGGCTCGCCTACGGGCTGGCCGTGGTCACCGTGATTCTCGACCAGGCCTCCAAGGCCTATATGGTCGGGCCCTTCCACCTGCCCGAGCGGGGCACGGTGGAGGTTTTGCCATTCTTCCATTTCAGCGCCGTGGCCAATACCGGCGTCAGCTTCGGCATTTTCTCCGCCCATGGGGATCTGGGCCGCTGGCTCTTGGTGACCTTCTCGGCCATTGTGGTGGGTGGGCTGGGCGCCTGGGCCTCACGGATGGAGCGGCTGATGACCGCCCTGGCCGTGGGGCTGATCATGGGCGGGGCCATCGGCAACAACCTGATCGACCGGGTTCGGCTGGGGGCGGTGATCGATTTCCTCGATTTTTCCGGACTTGGCTTCAAGTGGGTGTTCAATGTCGCCGACAGCGCCATCACCGTGGGGGTGATTCTGCTGCTGCTCGACAGCCTGCTGACTCCGGCCCGGACCGAGGCCTCGTGAGGCCGCCGATCCTGGCCCCGGAAAGGCCAGAATCGGCAGGTCGAAGTAGGCCGTTGGCGCCGGAGCCCGGAATGCGCTATCGAGACCACTTGAAATGGCCGGGGGCGGTCCTAGGAGCATGCGTCTGATGAGTTTCAATCGCGTCGCGGTCGCCGCCACTCTGCTGCTTGGCCTCGGCCTCACCGGTTGTCAGAGCGCGCGCACCGCCCTGGGCATGACCAAGGTCACCCCCGACGAATTCCGCGTGGTGACCAAGGCGCCCCTGGTGGTGCCTCCGGACTACTCCCTGCGCCCGCCGGCGCCCGGGGAGCCGCGCCCGCAGGAACTGCAACCGGAAAGCGCCGCCCGCAACGCCCTGTTCGGCGCCCGCGCGGCCGAGCAGCGCAGCGAGGGCGAGAAGATCTTCGTCGGCAAGGCCGGCGGCGACAAGGCCGACCCCCTGATCCGCTACGTGGTGGACGATGAGTTCGGCGCCGTGGCGCACAAGGAGCCGAGCTTCGCCGATCGCGTGATGTTCTGGCGCAAGGACAAGCCCGAGACCCAAGGGGCCGCGGTGACCGCCGATCAGGCCGGCGCCTCGACCCCCACGCCCATCGATCCCGCCATCGAGGCGGCCCGCATCTCCAAGCTGACCGGCAACCGCACGATCGTGATCCAGCGGCAGAAGGAAAGCCGGATCAAGCTGCCGGGTCTGTAGGATCGGTTTGAGGGGCGGCTGGCCCCCTCCCCCATGCTTCGCATGGTCCCCCTCCCCCAATGGGGGTGGAATTAGAAAAGGTCAGCGTCGAACCCAATTCCTCCCCCTCTGGGGGAGGGGGACCGCGAAGCGGTGGAGGGGGCTCGCCGCGCCAAACTCACCCCACCGGACCAGACACCTGCAGGCCCCGGGCCCGCAGGCGCTCGAGCACGCCGCCGGGCATGACGATGGTGCGCAGGTCGAAGATCGCCACCGCGTGGGGGGAACTGGACAGGGCCTGGGCCACGGCGTTGCTCTCCAGGGCGGCGGCGTGTTCGGTCAGGACGGAAAAGCCGGGGGCGGCGGCCAGGCAGGCCCGGTCGACGGAATCGAGGGGGATGACCTGGATCTCGCCCCGGGCCCAGCCGGCGGCCATGTCCCGCATCCGGTCGGCGCCAACGGACAGGGTGTGCAGTGAGGCGGCCAGACATGTCTGCTGGCCCGGCTCGTTCAGGGTCCGGGCGGAGTGGATCATCGCGGTTGGGTCGAATTCTCCCGAGGGGACCTCCTTGATTCCCTTGGCCCGCGCCAGCTTGCGCACCTGGGATTCCACCAGTTGGGGCTGAAGGTCCCGGGCCTTGAAATAGTCCCCCGACAGCATCACCCCGGCCACCGCCGGCTTCCAGCCGGCATAGCGGCGCGGACCCTGGCCGATGGCCTCCCGGGTGGCCACGAACTGCTGTCGCAGGGCCGGGGGCAGGGTGGCCTCCATCGGGGTGGGGGAGCGCAGGTCCACCAGACCGTTGAACAGCAGGCCCGCCTCCTGCAGCTTGTCCTTGGACTGGGGCCCGACGATCAGGGTCGGGGCTGTCGCAAGGCGTCGCTCCAGGGCGCTTGTATCCCAGCTGAAATCCCGGGGCGCCACCTGGGGAGCGCCGAGGATCCAGACTTCGGAGCGGCCGTCGGACACCCGCCACCAGGCCGGGCCCGCGCTCGCCGCTCCAGCCGCCGCAAGGGCGCAGAAACCGCAGACCAGGGCGATGAGCCGCTGAAAGCGGGACGGGATGACCATGGCTGGATCCGTAACCGAAAAATCAAAAGCGCGATGATGCAGGGCGGCGGGGCCGCAATCGTCGCGCGGCGCCTATCTGCTACGGGATCAGGGCGCTGTCGTGGCGCCGGAATCGGTTATCACTATCCCCATGACCATTCGTCGTCTCCCCCCTGAGACCGTCAACCGCATCGCCGCCGGCGAGGTGATCGAGCGTCCCGCCAGCGCGGTCAAGGAGCTGGTCGAGAACGCCATCGACGCCGGCGCCCAGCGCATCGAGGTGCAGACCGAGCAGGGCGGCCTGACCCGCATCCTGGTGGCCGACGACGGCGGCGGCCTGACCCGGGAGGAGCTGTCCCTGGCGGTGGAGCGCCACGCCACCTCCAAGCTGTCCCCCGGCGAGGACGGCGCCTGGGATTTGCTGCGCATCGCCACCCTGGGATTTCGCGGCGAGGCCCTGCCTTCGATCGGCTCGGTGGCCCGCCTGACCCTCACGGCCCGGGCCAAGGGCTCCGCCGACGCCCACGCCCTGCTGGTCGAAGGCGGCGCGGTGGGCGTGGCCCAGCCGGCGGCCTTTTCCGGACCCCACGGGGCGCGGGTGGAGGTGCGGGATCTGTTCTACGCCACCCCGGCGCGGCTGAAGTTCATGAAGTCCGAGCGGGCCGAGTCCATGGCCATAGCCGAGGAGGTCAAGCGCCAGGCCATGGCCCACGAGGCGGTGGGCTTCACCCTGGAGCTGGACGGCCGGCGGGTGCTGCGATTGCCTCCCGAGGCGGCTGGAGACGTGGGCCGGCTCAAGCGGCTGACGGCGATCCTGGGGGCGGAGTTCGAGGCCAACGCCCTTCTGATCGACCAGTCCCGGGAAGGGGTTAGTCTGAGCGGCTATGCGGGCCTGCCCACCTATTCCCGGGGCAATGCGGCCCACCAGTACCTGTTCGTCAATGGCCGGCCGGTGCGCGACCGGCTGCTGCAAGGCGCCCTGCGGGCGGCCTATGCCGATTTCCTGGCCCGGGACCGGCATCCGACGGCGGCGCTCTATGTGGAGCTCGATCCCGAGCAGGTGGACATCAATGTGCATCCGGCCAAGGCCGAGGTGCGCTTTCGCGATCCGGCCCTGGTGCGGGGCCTGATCGTCGGCGCCCTGCGCCACGCCCTGGCCGGCGCCGGGCACCGGGCGGCCACCACCACCGCCAGTCAGGCCCTGGGAGGCTTTCGTCCCGGCGGAATGGCTCCGCCCAGGCCAAACGCGGCGGGCTATTCGGCCTGGGGCGCCGGCGGCTGGTCCCCCTCGGCCTCCACGGGGGTGCTGCCAGGCCTGACCGGGGTTTCGGCCCGGGTGGAGCCTGGGCCGTATCAGGGCGACTCCTATGAGGCGGCGCCCCAAGGCTTCGACTATGGGGCGGTGGCCGAGGCTGCGGCGGGCTTCATGCGGGAGGAGCGGCCCCCCCCTGAGGCCGGCGCAGTCGATGCCACCCAATTTCCCCTGGGCGCCGCCCGGGCCCAGGTGCACGAGACCTATATCGTCTCCCAGACCCGGGACGGGGTGGTGATCGTCGATCAGCACGCCGCCCACGAGCGGCTGGTCTATGAGCGGATGAAGGCCGAGCTGGAGGCCGGCGGCGTGGCCCGCCAGGCCCTGCTGCTGCCCGAGGTGGTGGACCTGGACCCGGCCGAGGCCCAGAGGGTGGCGGACAAGGCCGAGGACCTGGCGGCCCTGGGCCTGATCATCGAGCCCTTTGGTCCAGGCGCGATCCTGGTGCGGGAAACCCCGGCCCTGCTGGGCGAGACCGATGTGGGCGGACTGATCCGCGATATCGCCGACGACCTGGCCGAGAACGGCGCGGCCCTGGCCCTGGCCGAGCGGCTGCAGGCGGTGTGCTCGACCATGGCCTGCCATGGCTCGGTGCGGGCCGGCCGGCGCCTGTCCGCCACCGAGATGAACGCCCTTTTGCGCCAGATGGAGGCCACCCCGCATTCAGGCCAGTGCAACCACGGCCGGCCGACCTATGTGGAGCTGAAGCTGGCGGATATCGAGCGGCTGTTCGGGCGGCGGTAGGGGGGCCTTCCCCCGTCACGGCCGGGACAAGCCCACGGCTGTCCGGTTCATGGTTTTTCCCAGTCTAGACAGAGTTGCCGAGGGTCTGTGACTGGGGTTGGTGGAGGCTTGAGGAGTTCATCCAGGTTTCGTCTGTGGAGGAGATTGGCGCGGACGAGTCTTGCGAAGGTCAGTAGGCTGTCGGTAATTTTGACGGCGTCCTTAGACAGCTTGAGCAGGAGATAGGCGATGAGGGCCACGGCGATCTGGATGCGCACGGCGTTCTCGGATCGACCGAAGAAGTGCCGGATCCTGAGCGTCTGCTTGATCCAGCGGAAGAACAGTTCGATGGCCCAGCGGCGTTTGTAGAGGTCGGCGATCTCCTGGGCGGGGCTGTCGAGGTCGTTGGTGACCACGCGCAGGACCTTACCGTCGTCGAGCACCACGCCGATCTCGCGCACGGGATCCTGGAACGGATTGTGGCGATTGGCCCTCTGGCGCTCAGGCAGGAAGCCGACCTTGTCGTAGACCAGCGGGCTACCCTCGGGCAGGGTCCGATGCTCGACGACAGTCAGGGCGGTGGTGATCTTCAGCCGGCTGACCAGGCGGCATCCGGCCTCGTCCAGCCGAGCCCACCAGTCGTAGGCGTAGTAGCCGAGGTCGAAGACATAGGTGGCGCCCGGCTCGATCGGCATGGCCTTGGCCGGAGTGATGTCATTCACCTTGGCGGTGGTGATCTCCAGGTAGAGCGGCACAGCGGCGTCGGGATCGTAGACGATGTGGGCCTTGGCCCCGTAGACGCCGTTGGAGAAGCGCGCCCACTCGCTCGCCACCCCCGCCAGCCGCACCCCGGTCGAGTCGATCAGCCGCACCAGATCGCCCGTCGAGTGGCGAAACCCACGCCCGGCCAAGCCGACCATCTGGGAAAACAGCTTGGAGAACACTTGGTGCGAGCGTTGGGCGTTGGCGTCGGCCAGGGTCGAGCGGGAGACTTCCCGCGCGCCCAGGTGATAGAGCTTGCTCGAATGGCTCTGGGTAGCCGCAACGATCTCCCGCAGCGAGGCGGCTCCGGTGAGTTGTCCGTAGAGCAAGGCGACCAGCTGGCTCTTGGTGCTCAATTGGCGAATGCGGGCGTTAGCCCCGTATTCCTCCACAAGTTCCTCAAAGCAACGCCAAGGGATATGCTTCAGCAGTCCATGCAAGACGCTATTGTGGTGGCGCATGGCGTAGATCTCCGCTCGGGTTCCGAACACCGGCCAGATGCTCGAAATCGAGTAGAATCAACGCCATGCAACCTGCCTACCGCAGCGCGCAACCAGCGCCTCATCACCGTCTCCATGGACGCAAAACCTGGAGACATGAGTCAAATCAGCCACATCCCAGGAAGCGGCGATCCTAAACCGGACAGCCGTGGGCTCGTCCCGGCAGTGACGATGAAAGCGGCTCACGCCCCCTTGAACACCCCGGCCCGGCGGTCGTTGACCGCGCGGACGCCCTCGGCGAAGTCCTCGGTCTTCATCAGCCAGGCCTGTTCGACGAACTCGTGGTCGGTCTGGGCGCGCACGGCGGCGGCGAGATCCCCACGCAGGGTGGCCCGGGTGGACCGCACCGCCAGGGGGGCGTTCTCGGCGATCTCCTGGGCCAGGGCGATGGCGGCCTGACGCACCTCGTCCAGGGGGGCGATGGCGTCCACCAGACCCCAGGCCAGGGCCTCCTCGGCCTTGATCCGCCGTCCGGTCTGCAACAGCAGCGAGGCTCTTTGCTGGCCGATCACCCGGGGCAGGGTGTGGGTGATGCCAAAGCCCGCATGAAAGCCCAGCTTGACGAAGTTGGCGGTGAACCGCGCCTCCGGGGCGGCGATGCGGAAATCCGCCACCAGGGCCAGGCCCAGCCCCGCGCCAACCGCCGCGCCCTGGATGGCGGCGACAATGGGTTTCTTGTTGGAGAACAGGCGCACGGCCTGGTCGTAGAGGGGGCTGACCCCGGCGCTCTCGCCGCTGGCCAGGCCCTTGGGCGCTTTCAGGTCGGCGCCGCCGCAGAACACCTTGCCGGCGCTGGCCAGAACCACGACCCGGCAGCGCGGTTCGGCGTCCAGGGCCTCGGAGGCGTCAGCCAGGTCCCGCATCAACTCGATGCTGACATGGTTGTGCGGGGGATGGTCGATCTGGGCGATCGCCACCGCCCCGTCCCAGGTGACGGCGATCTGGCCATAGCGTTCGGCGGTCATCGGCTGCGCCCCAGCAGGTTGCGGGCCACCACCCATTTGTGCACCTCGGTGGGGCCATCATAGATGCGCATGGTGCGGATCTTGGAGGCCATCAGTTGCAGGGGCATCTCCTTGGTCATGCCCATGGCGCCGAAGGTCTGCATGGCCCGGTCGATCACGGTCCAGGCCATCTCGGTGGCGAAGGCCTTGATCATCGAGATCTCGGTGCGCACGTCCCGGCCCTTGTCCAGCTTGACCGCGCAGTCATAGGTCATCAGGCGGGCGGCGTGGATCTGGGTGGCGGCGTCGGCCACCCACCATTGGATCGCCTGGCGCTCGGACAGGGGCAGGCCGAAGGTTTTGCGCTGGGGGGCGTATTCGCAGATCATGTCCAGGGCCCGCTGGGCCATGCCGATGGACCAGGCGGCCATCTCGATCCGGCGGGTGCCCAGGCGCAGCTGCATGGGCGCGAAACCCTGGCCCTCGACGCCCAGCAGCTTCCACCCCGGCACCCGGCAATCCTCCAGGGCCACCTCATAGGTGACGGCGCCGCCGATCATGGGGATCTGGCGCAGGACGTTGTAGCCCGGCGCGCCCTTGTCCACCAGGAAGGCGGACATGCCGCCCCGGGCGCCTTTCTCCTTGTCGGTCACCGCCATCAGAATGGTGAAGTCGGCGTCGGCGGCGCGGCTGATCCAGATCTTGCGGCCGTTAATGATCCAGTCGTCCCCGTCGCGCTCGGCGCGGGTGAGCATCCCCGCCGGGTCGGCCCCGGCGCCCGGCTCGGAAATGCCGATGGCCGAGATGGTCTCGCCCCGCACATAGGGCGCCAGATAGGCCTCCCTCTGCCGGTCGGTGACCGTGGCGGCCATCATCCGCAGGTTCGGGCTGTCCGGTGGGATCGTATAGGGGGTGATGGTGCGACCCAGCTCCTCATTGACCCCGACCATGGCCACGGCGGGCAGGTCCGATCCGCCCACGTCCTCCGGGGCGTCCAGGCCCCACAGGCCCAGCTCCTTGGTCAGGGCGTCGATGCGCAGGCGGTCGGCCTCGGGAATGCCCAGGCCCCCGCCCTTGGCCTCCCGGGCCAGGACCCCGGCCTCCAGGGGCATCAGCTCGTCGCGCACGAACCGCGCCACCAGGTCCTTGAGCATCCGGTGCTCGTCGCTCAGGTCGAAATCCATCTTCGCCTCTCCGCCCCATCGGGTTCGAATTCTTCTGCGCCGGGGTCCGCCGCCACCTCGATCCTGAGGATCGTCAGCGGCCGGTTGAGCCCGGCCTCGCAACGGGATATTAGGCGAAGCTCTGACTTATTGCCCATATGTGTATGAAATTTATACATATGTGAAATTGGAGTCCTGGCGAACCACTCATGGCGGATAGCGCGGTCAAGTCGGCGAAGCGGGTGTTCGAGATCCTCGAACTGTTCGATCGCCAGCGGCGGCCCCTGGGGCTGAAGGAGATCCTGGACGCCCTGGGCTACCCGGCGTCCAGCGGATCGGTGTTGCTTAAATCCTTGGTTTCCCTCGGCTATCTCGATTACGACCGTGATCGGAGGATCTATTTCCCGACCATGCGCATCGCCGCCCTCGGGGGCTGGGTGCACGACGTGCTGTTTGGCGACGGCGCCCTGTCGGGGCTGATGTCCCACCTGCACCGCCTCACGGGGGAAACCGTGATCCTGGCCACCCAGAGCGACCTGCACGCCCAGTATGTGCACCTGATCCATTCGGCCGAGCCATTGCAGTTCTCGGTGCCGCCGGGGGCGCGGCGGCCCCTGGCCAATTCCGGCATGGGCTGGCTGCTGCTCAGCGCCAAGTCCAACGAGGAGATCGAGCGCTTGCGCCGACGGATCAACGCCGAGCAGGCCGGCGGCCCGCAGCAATCCAGCGAGGCCCTGATGGAGCGCATCGACGAGATCCGCGCCCGGGGCTACGCCTTTTCCAAGCATACGGTGTCCGAGGGCGCCGGCGTGATCGGCGCACTGCTGCCCCGGGGGC
>JARLIP010000289.1 GCA_031291685.1 Caulobacteraceae bacterium
CATGGGCGCTTGCCGCCACGGCCATGGATTGCCGATGCGCCTCCGCCCGGAAGGACGACGCCCGCACGTCCGGCACCCAAATCTGGATCGGTCGCAGGCCCTGCGCGCGCAGCCTGTCGCGATGCTCCTGCACCTTCACCTTGGTGGGCTTTGCGCCTCTCGCAGACGTCATGACTCGATCCTCCATGGAAGTTACATGTAACTTATTATGGGGCGCTCTGCAAGGGTGAGCGGATTCGGTTCAGCCGCGCATCCGGGAGTATCGGCGGCGGGATGCACATTGCGGTCATCCCATTGAATTTCCGATCAAAGCGCTCCCTCTCCGGCCTTCACGCACATTGACGGAAAGCGGCGCACATTGCGGAATTGGACTCCAAGTCATTGAAAACAAACAACCGTTCCACGCCGCAATGTGCGGCCTTTTATCTTGCCCTCATCTTCAGTTTTGCAAATCACCGCCGTGTCTACGCCAGAACCTGACAGGCGCAGCGCTCCTCGGGTGATAGCCAAAGCTTGCAGAAAAGGGGCATTTCGTCCCCAATAGCGCGATTGATCGCCGCGGGTTTCGGTCATCAAAACCATGTCGGCGCGCGAGGCGAAGAACGCTCTCGGGCAAATGATCGACACGGGGCGTGTAGAACCGGTGTTAAATGAGAAGCACGGGCGCGGCGCGGTCATGGTCGTCTTTATGACCCGACGTGATAGCTTCGCTGTCATACGGCTAACGAGGCATCTATGTTTGGATGGGGTAAAAAGGAACGCAAAACTCCGCCAGTCGAACCGGAGAAACTGGCCAATGGCATCCCCACGGTCAAGTTCGATCCGACGCGGGTAACAGACGCCGTGTTGGCGGACCTCAAGGAAAACATCCGCGCTTTACCCGAAGTTGGCACCAACGATTTCGAGACCGTCTATCAAGCTGCCGTCCGAGCCATTTCCGTGGGCGGCGCGCTCAACATCATCTACGCGGCCCTGATTGACATCGAAGGGATGCCTAAGCGGCGTGCTGAAGACATCTCACGATCATTGAACTTCAAAGCCAAAGCGATCATGAATGCAGAGCAGCAAACGAAGCTCGGCATAAAATACGCCACATGGCTCTATTCCGGCGCGCCGTGCCGCGTAAATCCCAAACAGCCGGGTGGCGAAGACCAGGACGCAGCGCATAAGGCGGCGAACGGCAAACCTTTTTTGATCAGCAAGGGCATGTTCTTGAACGGTGAGTGGACGTGGCCGGGGCGCAGGGAGGGCTGCAAGTGCGTGTCGAAATCCATGATTGCGGGGTTTGACGGCTACGACGGCGGTAAGCCGAAGGGATTGGTGGAGTGACCCACGCGCAACTGGCAGGACTCGCGTCGGCCATCCTCGGCGCTATTGGCACGGTGGTCTTGTTCTTCAACAGCTACGCGCTTCAGCCGTTTCAGGGTGGTATTTTCGGAAGCGATGCTCTGACCGCCTCAAATAACGCCATCAGGACCGCCAACGCGAAGCGCGTGGTGCGCCAGCGGATCGGCCTCGCATTCCTCTGTGTGAGCTTCGCCATTCAAGCTGTCGCTGTCTTTCTCTGACAGCGGTCGAATGGCCCGGTTCTATAACCCGTGACAGAGTCGACCTTAGTGACCGATCCGATAAAGCATCACTTTTCGCCCGTCTTCTATTTGCGCGGTTGGTGCGACAGCGTCACCGGCCAGTTGACCGCATATTCGCGCCAGTACAACGACGTGATTCCCAAAACCGTCCATCCGGCGGCAACGGGGTATGAACCGTTCCTTTATACGATGGAGGGGCTGCCCGACGATCAGAAGCAGACGATCGAAAAGGACTATATGGCCCCGAAGGTGGACGACCCCGCAGCGAAAGCGCTCCGGGTGCTGCTAGGCACCGACACGAGCGCGCTTAACGAGGCGCTGCGGGGAGCCTGGACACGATTCATGATCGCGAGTCTGCTTCGTCGGCCGGCGGCGGTCGCCGAGATGGGCGAGGCCTTCAAGAACACGCTCCGCCAAAACTGGTTCGTGGACTCGTCTTACGAGTCGGACAAGCAAGAGGGTGATCCGCCGACCCGCTTCGAGTGGATGCAGAAGCACCATCCGCACGTGATCGACGATGCCGCGAAAGAGATGGTTGTCAGGGCGATCGAGAGCGACGGCGTCGGTAACATCATCATCAACATGCAGTGGTCGACGCTCGACATGTCGGCGAGCCGGCACGAGTTGCTGACCGGTGACATGCCCCATCTGCGGTACTACGGTCTGAAAGACCCCCGATGCACGATCCTGTTTCCGTTAACGCCGACGAAATTGTTCATCGCTACGCACGATCGAAAGGCCGAACACAACATCAATCGTCGGAACAAGACCGAGGTCGTGATATCGGTCAATGATGAGATAGCCAGGATCGCGGAGCGCTTCGTCTACGGGAGAACCGCGAGTCATCTTCGGTTCGTCGCCAACCGGCTCGGGCGGACACCGTCTCGTTTGCTCGGATCGAATTCATAGGGCTATGGCGTAAACGTAGTGATCATCGCTATCTGGCGTGGCCCGCCAGCCCCGCTGGTTGTTCGCTGTGGCGTGATGCTCTGCGAAATTTGTACGCAAAGGCCGCCGATAGCCGCACGGGCTACATATGCGGATATTGAACATGGCATATGGGAAGCCTTGTTTCGGCAGGATTCGCTCGTTCTTTGCCGTTCGCGCGCGAACAGGGGGCGGCCCGCAGCAATGGCCCGATTAAGAGGGGCTATTCGAGATAGGGCGTCAGCACCTCTTCGATCCATTTCATGAATGCGCGGACGCGGCGCGACAGGTTCTGCCGATGGGCCACCACAAGGGACACATCGAGCGGCTCGGGGCGGTAATCCGGTAGGATCTCCACCAGCGCTCCGCTCTCGAAATGCCGGCGTACTCCCGAAAGCGCTGCCTGCATCAGTCCGATGCCTGCGAGGCCGGCGGCCTCGTAAGTCTGCACGCTATTGACGTGCAGTGCGCCTGGCAGTGGAAGCGTCGCATAGTTGCCGCCGTCACCGTCCGGATACTCCCATCCGTAGGGTTTTGCGCCGAGTGTCCTGCTGTAATGGATTGTCCGATGGTCTTGATGCTGTAAATCTTCCAGCGATCGAGGGATGCCATAGCGCGCCAAATATCCGGGGCTGGCGGCATTCACCATGCGCAATTGGCCTAGCGGGCGGGCGATCAGTGTCTCATCTCCGATCGGGCCAATCCGCAGAACGCAATCAAACCCCTCCTGGACCAGATCGACCTGCCGGTCCGTGCTCGATACCTCCAACTCCAACTCCGGATAGGTGGCCATGAAATCCGGCAAGGCCGGCACGATTGTCGTGCGCGCCAGTTCCGTCGGCAGATCGACCCGAAGACGCCCCCGCAGCGCAACGCGGTCTCCCGCAAACATCGAATGCAGGTCATCGACGTCGGCCAGCAGATCGCGGGCGCGCGCATGAAACGCTCGTCCGTCTTCGGTTAGCTGCACGCTGCGCGTCGTCCGGTGCAACAGCCTCACGCCGACATCTTCCTCCAGCTTCCGTACCGCCGTTGAGGCTCTCCCCTTTTGAATGCCCAGGCTGTCGGCGGCGTGGGTGAAGCTCCCCATTTCGGCGACCCTTATGAAGATGAGAATGGGTTCAAGATTCTGCATTTGGCGCCCCTTATTGTTCCTAAAATAAAGAACAAACTGTTCATTTTAGCGCAGTTTATCATATTTCAAGGACACAGTAATGTCCGGGAATTGAATGATCCCTTCATCGAGGACGGCAGATGCCCGAAACTACGAAACCGCATCGCGCCATCTGGATAGGACGATCAGCAAGCGCCCTGGTTGTCGCGGCGCTGCTCGTGGATGGAGCGATGCAGCTGTTCGCGCCGAGCCAGATCGCGAGCATGATGCGGGAAACCGGCTTTGCGATGGACCTGACCCCTATGCTCGGCGGGATCATGGTCGCCTGCGCGCTCCTCTATGCCATCCCGGCTACGACCGTCCTCGGCGCGATCTTCGTGACAGGATTTTTGGGAGGCGCTATTTGCGCCCATGTCCGCTTGGGCGAACTGGGATCACCGCCGGAAATCCTATCCCTGTTTCTAGGCGTGATGACGTGGGGCGGCCTTTACCTGCGCGATCCCCGTATCCGCGCCATTCTGCCGGTCAGCTGATAATTGGCCACGCAATGTTACCAACGATGGGAACAATGCGTTCGTTGCGCCGAAATTTATCATCGACTGAGAACACAATAGCCATTTGGGCAAGCATCGCCGATGCGCTGCAACGCCGAGGCGCCAAGGAGGCAACATGACCCTACCCAGCATCACGACCGCCGTCGTCTACCACTCAGGCTATGGGCACACGAAACGTCTAGCGGAAGCTGTCGCCGAAGGCGCTGCTGCCTCGCTGATCGCGATCGATGCCGAAGGCAACATCCCCGAGAGCGGGTGGGAAACCCTCAACGCTGCGGACGCCATCATCTTCGGTTCACCAACCTACATGGGCGGTCCGAGTTGGCAGTTCAAAAAGTTTGCCGACACCTCTTCAAAACCCTGGTTTGAAGATAAGTTGAAGGACAAGATTTTCGGCGGCTTCACCAACAGCGCCAGTATTAACGGCGACAAGCTCAACACGCTGCAATATTTCGTTCTGCTGGCTGGCCAGCACGGCGGCCTTTGGGTCAGCCTCGCCATCAAGCCGGCGAACGTCAAGGCATCCAAGCGCGACGATCTGAACAGGATGGGGTCGTATATCGCGCCGATGGCGCAATCCAACGCGGATGCGGCACCAGACGAAATGTCGCAAGGCGACCTCGAGACTGCCCGGCTTTACGGCGTTCGTGTTGAGGAAATCGCCAGCCGATTTGCAGCGCCACCGACTGCCTGAGCGCACCCGCTCCCGTAGGGCACGCGCGAGTTCCACTCCTGTCAACGACCTGTTTGGCAACCCGAGCAGGACACTACGTCCATGAAACGGTTGCCGGGCAACGGCAGCTATTCCGGTCTCGCCACCTGGAACCTGCGCGTCGCTTCACCACCAGACCCGGCCATTCAGAAAGTGGCCAAAACCGCTAATGAACTGCACCAATTAGAGCGGTTTCCGGACGTTCTGAATCATTGAGGAGTCCCACGGCCGCATCTCTACTCGCCACGGGAATGCGCCAACTACTGCGCCAACCCGTGCGGCGTTAGAGGGCTATAGCGTAGACGTAGTGCTCATCACCATCGGGCACGGCCCGCCGTCCTGCTTTGCGTCTAGCGCCGGCCGGGGATTGCTCCCCTGGCTTCGGTAGGACACGGCGCCTTTCGAAGGTTGAACAGGGTGGGATAAACGCGCCGGGGGTATTTTAAGCGGTGTCATCGTAATCCTCGGCGATCAGCGCCCGGTGAAATCCACTCGAAACACCCCCGCATTCCCCGCCAAGGCGTCCCCATGATAGGGCACGCAGGCCGTCACCGCCGCCAGGGCTCGCGCTTCCGATATCAGGCGTCGCTCATCCGGCGCCCCGCTGCCGGGACGAACGATCTTGGGTGGGGTCGCGATCAAACCTTTGGCGTTCAGGGTGATCTCCAGGGTCACGGGAACGGTGGACACCTGAGGCAAGCGGCCCCAGCAGGGGGCGATCTGGCCCCAGAGGTCATTGCCGGTGGAACTGGCCGACCCCGGTCCGGTGGCGGACTTGGCGGCGCCGGCCTTGCCGAGCTTGTCCCGGTCGGTGGAGGGTGAGCCGTCCTTCGCCGAGCCAGTACCGCCACGATCCAGGTCGCTGGTCCCCTGACCATGAGCCGCGTTGGCCTGGCTGCGATCGTGGGCGCTGCGCTGTTGATCGATAACGTCGAACAGCTTGTCGAGGCTGGTGCGCGGGCTCGTCTTGTCCGGACTGGCCTGGATCGGTGATTGCTCATCGCGAATATGCTGGAAGATGGCGTTCAAGGCGGCCTGGGAGGGCGGGGCGCTGGCGCGGGCTCCGCCGCGCAGACCGGCCAGGGAGACGACGATCGCGTCCGGAACCCCCGCCTCCATGCCCGCGCCGCCGGAGACCGCCGCCCCCTTGAGCGTGGCGAAGCAGAGAATGAAAAGGCCCACGTGGAACAGGATCGAGGTGATCCAGGCGCCGATCAGTTCGCGCCGACGTCGCAGCCGCCGCTTCGTCGCGTGCGTCCCGCCCTCGAGCGGGCGGGCGTCATCCACTGATATTTGGCGCGAGTACAAACGACCATAACCTCGTCAGTTGTAAGCCTGTTGCTACATGATATGAACGCCAAGGGCGATATGCCGGGGCGGGGTTTCGGGGTGCGTGTGTCTGGAGTGCGGCGAGCAGCGAGCGCGATCTTGGCCCCGCGGGAGGCTGAGGCCGAGGCGGGTTTCGCCGCCGTTGACGCCCTGGTGGCCCTCATGATCCTGGCCACCACCATTATTCTATCCCTTGGCGCGGTGAGCATCGCCCGCCGAGCCAGCGCCAATGCGGTCGAAGCCCGACGGGCTGAACAACTCCTCCGGGGTCTCATCGACAGCGCGCCCCACCGGGTGAGCGCCGCTTCCGGCCGCCAAGGGGGCTTCGATTGGCGCGTCGATATTCGAGCGGACGCCGGGGCGGCTTTGCCGGCGGGGGTGAGCCTTTGTCAGCGCTCGGCGCAAGTGCGGGCCGAAGGCAGCGGACGGCGCTATGCGCTGGCGGGATCGGAACTTTGCCGGCCGCCGGGCGCGGCCTCATGAATCAGGACGGCTACACCCTGGCTGAGACTCTGGCCGCCCTGGTGATGATCGGCCTGGCGATGGGCGGTCTGACCGCGGGTGTTCGGGTCATCGGCCTCAATCAAGCGGCGACCGGCCGCAATCTTGTCCAGGGACAGGATCTGCGCGTCGCCGATCAAGCCCTGTCGCGGTTGTTCCAGGACCAGGGGCCGTTCCTTTCCTCCGATTCCGCTGGCCTGCGCGGGGCGACGACCGAGCTGAGCTTTCCCTGCGGCGCGAGCGTTTGCGGCGCGAAAATCTTGGCTGACGGCGCGGGTTCAGTCCTGCGCTTCAATGGCCGCGCTTCAGGACAGGGCCTGCACCTGCCTCGCGCCCAATCCGCGCGGTTCGCCTATGTCGGAACCGCAGGCCTTTCGGACCGCTGGCCGCCTCGAGGCGCCGGGCAGGACACGCTGCGCGGCGTCATGGTGCTGGCGGACAATGGGCGGGGCGAGAGCCCCGTGGCGGATGCGCGACTCTGGCGCGACCAGCCGGTGGCCTGCGCCTTCGATCCGATCAGCCAGGTTTGTCGGGCGCCCACCCCATGAACGCACCGGACCTTCGCCGGATCGACGAGGCGGCGCCGGACGCGGGGCCGCGCTCGCCCACCGTCTTCGTGCGCACCCTTTCGACCCCGCCGGGCCTGCCTTGGGATCAGGCCCGGGCGGCGGCGCTGGAGGCGCGGGTGGGGGCGCCTCTGCCTCTAGCGGACGTGGTCTATCGGCTTCGGCGGCTGGAAGCCTGGAGCCCCGGCCGTCCGGCCCGCTACGCCGCCTGTTATGTGCGGGCCGCGGAGGCTGGCGAGACCTTCTCGACCACGGTGGAGGTCGATGGCCGGACCCTGCCGATCCAGTTTCTGTCGGCGGCGGAGCGTGGGCGTCAGGCCAGGCGCCTTGGGATACTGGCCGCCGTCGTCGCGGTCACGGTGCTGTCGCTGGGGTCGGCCATCAGTTCGGCCCTGGCGGTGCGCGCCGACACCAGCGATCGGCTGGGGATGGCCGAGCAGCGCGCGGCCCTGAAGCTGCGCCAGGCGCAGACCCAGGCGCGGCTGCATGAGGAAGCGCGGATGTTGGACGCGGCGGGGGCCAGGCATAGGGCGCTCGGGGATTTCTTGACCGATCTGGCCTGGGCGTCGGCGGCCAAGGCGCCGGGCGCGCATATTAACGCCCTGCACTGGGAGCGTGGCTATGTCGCCGTCGAGGTTCGCGGGGACGCGCCGCCCTTCACCGCCGGTGATCGCGCCGTGATCCGGGCGGACAAGCCCATCCGGCCCGGAGTTTGGCTGTGGGGCGTCGGGCCGGCCGGCTCGGCGGCGGCGTCCTCCGCCAACGCCCCGTCGTCCGTGGCGGCCGCGCCATGAGCGCCCGCGCCCGCTTCGGGGTCCATGCCGTGATCACGGCCTTCACCGTGGCCGCCGCGGTGACCGTCCTTCTTGTCCTGGTCCTGTCGATGATCGCCCATCCAGGCGGCCTGAACGTCCGCCTGACCGGTGTCGATACGAGGCTCGCGGAGGCTGAGCGCCTCACCGCCTCGGCCTCCGGCCCGCTGGACTATCCCGCCGGGACGGTCTGCCATCAGGCCTCGGGGCTGGCGACCAGCGCCCTGCAACAGAGGCTTCAGGCCGCCGCCAGAGCGGGCGGGGTGACCCTGGCCAAGCTTGATGTGGTCCCAGGTGTTGGCGATGAAGCGCAGCGGGCCTTGACCCCTGTGACCTTCAGCCTGGAGGCGAGCGGCGCCTATGACGCCGTGGTGCGGATGGTCGCGGGCCTGGCCTGGAGCGAGCCGCGGATCTTCGTCGATCAGGCGGATCTCAAATCCCAGACCGCCACGGTCGCCCTCAAGCTCAGCGGACGCCTCTATTGTTCGACCGTCGTTCATCCGTGACCGTTTCGGCCGTGACCGTTTCGGCGCCCCTGGCCTGGGCGGGGCCGGCGGGCTTGGTCGCCGCCAGTCTTCTGTGGCTGGTGTTCGGCGCCCATACCCACGCCCTGGGCCAACTGGACCAGATCGACCAGAGGCTGGCGGCGATCGGTCCGCCCCAGGCCCGGGCTTCCCTCGGCCAGGATGACGCCGCCGCCCGTGCCCTGGCGACGCCCCTGTTCGCCCTGACTACCGGCCCCGGCGCGGTCAGCGACGTGCCCATCCGCCTGGAGGGCCTAGCCATCACTCCGGGGCGCAAGGCCGCCCTGGTGGCGATCAACGGCAAGCCGGCCAAGTGGATGGCCGTGGGCGCCTCGGAGGAGGGGGTGACGGTGATGGACGTGCAAAGCAGCAAGGTCACCCTGGATACCGCCACCGGGTTCAAGGAGGTTGGCCTGTGGGACAAGGCCGCCGGCCCCGATGGAGCGGGGCCGGCCCCACCGCCCAACGCCGCGTCCACGCCGACCCCGTCCCCGCAGGGGTTTCACCTGCCGCCGCCCATTCCGTCAGGTCCGCGCAAATGACCTAGGCGCGAAGAGGTCGAGGCATTATGGGTTCAGGTTGAGTGGGGTGGGCGTTGCGGTTTTTAGCCAGACATCGACAGACGGAGCGCTGGGTCCGGCATGGCCTCTTGCTGATGGCCGCCCTGACCCTGGCGCAGCCATGCCGGGCGGCGGGGCGTGAGCCCGCGGCCCGGGCCGAGACCTATACCTTCGCCTTCCATGACGCCGATATCGCCCAGGTCGCCGAGGCCATTCTCGGCCAGGCCCTGGGGGTGGCCTATACGGTGGACCCGGCGGTCACCGGCAAGATCTCCTTCCGCATCGATCAGAGACTGACCGGCGCGCAACTGCTGGAGGCCTTCGAGGCGTCCCTGGAGAGCGCCGACGTAGTCATGGTGCGGGAGGGCGACAGCCTGATCCTGAAGCCCCGGGCCAAGGCCAAGGGCGCGGGGACCATGCGAACCCTCAAGGAGGGCATGCATGGCGCCGGCTACGAGACCGTGGCCGTGCCCCTGCAATATGCGGCCCCCTCGGAGGTGGCCAAGGCCCTGCAGGCGGTCACCGCCACCGATCTTGTGGTCTATATGGATGACAAGCAGGGCCTCTTGATCCTCGGCGGCACCGCCAACGAATTGGAGTCGGCCGTGCAGATGGTGCGGCTGGTGGATCGCAGCGGTCTGGAAGACGCCAAGATCCGTTTCTTCGAGCTGGAGCAGGCGCCGGCCGCCACCGTGGCGGGGGATCTGGACAGGGTCCTGGAAGCCTCCCACGTTTCCGGCGTCACGGTGGTGCCCCTGAAGCGATTGAACGGCCTGTTCGTCTTCGCCCGCACGAGCCAGGCGGTGGAGGAGGTCGGCCGCTGGATCGCCAAGCTCGACACCCCGTCCAAGGAAAAGACCGCCGGCCTCTGGGTCTATCACCCGAAGAACCTGTCCGCCGAGGCCCTGGCCAACACCCTCAACGGCGTGACTGGCGGTGTGTCCGGCTCCACAGCCTCAACCACGTCGTCTTCCACCACGTCTTCTTCAACAACGTCCACACTGACAGGTCTGAGCAACAGCGCGACCGCTAGTCCGACCGCCGCCTTTCCGAGCAGCGCCAGCGCCAGTATGGGACAGGGAGGCGGTCTGCTATCGACGTCCGACGATCCGGTCCACGTCGCGGTGGACAAGGACTCCAACACCTTGATTTTCTCAGCCTCGCAATCGCGGTGGATTCAGATCCAGCGGATCCTCGAGGAGATCGACCATGCCCCTGGCCAGGTGCTGATCGAGGCCTCGATTCTGGAGGTCACCCTGACCGATCAACTGAGCACAGGTGTGGACTGGTCGACCCTGGCGGCCGGCGGGCGGCTGACCATCGGGGCGATCAACAACGGCGGCTCGACGGTGGCGGCGAGCTATCCAGGTTTGGCGATCACCTATCTGGACAAGAACATCAAGGCCGCGATCAGCGCCCTGGGGGAGCAGACCGCCGTGGAAGTGGTTTCCGCACCGAAGATCGTGGCCCTGGACAACCACGTAGCCAAGCTTGAGGTCGGTGATCAGGTTCCGATCGTCATCCAGAGCAGCCAGAGCACCACCACCAACACCGCGGCGATCATCAACAGCGTCGATTACCGCAGCACCGGGATCATCCTTGATGTGACCCCCCGCATCAGCGGCGATGACCGCATCTTCCTCGACATCTCCCAGGAGGTGAGTTCGGTCTCCCAGACCACCACCTCGGGCATCGACTCGCCCACCATCCAGCAGCGCAAGCTGTCCACCAGCCTGATCCTGGAGAACGGCGGGGTGATCGCCCTGGGGGGGTTGATCAGCACCGACCGCAGCAAGAGCAATACCGGAATTCCGTTCCTGATGAACGCGCCCTTCATCGGGCGGGCGTTCAAGAAGGACACGCAGAAGGGCAACCGCACCGAACTGATCGTTCTGATCACCGCCAAGATCGTCAAGGACACCGCCAGCTCGCATAAGGTGATGACGGATCTGTTGGCGGACATGAAGGAGATCAAGGCTCATGGCCTGCTCCCCTGACATTGACGAGCGCGCGGATGCGGGGTTCGCCACCCCGGCCGCGGCCGTGGTCAGCCTGGGACTGGCGGTGGTCGCCAGCGCCCTGACCGGCGCGGCGGTCACGCAGCTGCGGGCCGCCCGATCGGACGCCGCCAGGACCCAGGCGGAATATCTGCTGGACGGGTTGCAGGCCCAGGCGGGCCTTGCCGCCCTGAGCAGCCCGAAGGCCACGCGACTTGCCTGGACAATTGCGGCGTCGTCGGGCGCCGCCGAGATTCTGGCTGAATCCGAGTCCGCGAAACTGGGTCTGGCTGAGGCGCCCGATTTCGACGGGACGATGCTGGCCAAGCTTGGGGTGACGGACGCCGGCGATGTGCGCCGCCGCGTGAGCGCCCTGACCCCGCAGCAGGCCGTGGGGCCCGCCTTGGAGGCAGCGGACGCCGCGCCCCAGTGGCGGGCTTGCGCGCGGTCGCTGATCTCCGCCTACGGCATGGCCAAGACTCAGCCGAAACTGACGCCATCGCCGCCGACCACGGGCGCCGTGGTCTGGCGGATCGGCGAGGTCTGGCGCATCCGGGTGACGGCGAGCGGCTGGGCCGACGACCGGATCGTGCGTTTCACCGGCGATCTGCTGCATCCCGCCGCCGTGGTCGATCGGCGATTCTACAGGCGAGCCGAGGGGAGGGACCGATGCGAGGCTCTATTCGCCGCCAGTTGAAAGAGGACGAGGGCTACACCCTCACCGAGATGCTGGTGGTGATCGGCATCATCTGCCTGATCGCCGCGGTGCTGACCCCCAGCCTGATGGGACAGCTGGGCCGCGCCCGGTCCAAGGCCGCCCAGCTGCAGCTGGAGACCGTGGCGTCCGCGGTCGAGCTCTTCCATTCCGACGTCGGCCGCTATCCGACCCAGGAGGAGGGCCTGAAGGCCCTGGTTCAGGAGCCTGGGTCCGCCGAGGGCTGGTCCGGTCCCTATCTGCGGGACGTCAAGGCGCTGAACGATCCCTGGACCCATCCCCTGGTCTATAAGCTCGACGCCGAGGGACAGCATTTCTACGTCCAGAGCCTGGGAGCGGACGGCAAGCCCGGTGGCTCAGGGGTGGACCGCGATCTGCGGGTCCCGGCGTCATGACCTTTCTGGTCGCGCCCCTGGCTCCTGTCGCATTTGAGGTCCTGGCAGGCCTGTGCCTCGGCAGCTACGCCGCGACCGCCGGTCTGCGGCTGGCGCGGCGGGAGCAGTCGGTCTCCGGGCGTTCGCGCTGCGACCATTGCGGCGCGAGCCTGGGGTTCCTGCAAACCGCGCCGGTGATCGCCTATCTCCGCCAGGGCGGCGCCTGCCGGAACTGCGGCGGCCGGATCGATCCCCTCCATCTCGTGGGCGAGATCTGCGGCGCCCTGATCCTCGTCCTGGCTTTCCTGCTGGCCACGCCTCCGCGGGCCGCGCTCCTGGCGGCCCTGGGCCTGACCCTGCTGGCCAGCGCCGTGGTCGACGCCAAGACCCGGCGTCTGCCCGATAGCCTGACCCTGGCCTGCGCCGGGCTCTGCGCGGGCCTCGCCCTTCAGTCCTCCTCGCCGAACCTGGCCATTGGCCTTGCCGCCTCGGCCCTGTCCTTCATCGTGCTGGAGGTTGTGCGCCGTGGGTTCCTCGGCCTGCGGGGCCGGGCGGGCCTCGGCCTTGGAGACGTCAAGCTGGTGGCGGCCCTGGCCCTTTGGCTTGGCGCGGCGACGCCTTGGGCCGTGGCCCTGGCCGCGATCATCGGCCTGATCAGCATGGCGCTGATAAGACCCGCGGATGGGCGCCTGGCCTTCGGACCGGCCCTGGCCCTGGTGGGTTGGGCGGTGGGCATGGGTCGTGAGGCGGGGCTATGGCCGGGATGGACGTGATGCAGGCCGGGATTCCCGCGCGGCAAAGGCGGGCCGATCTGCTGGCGGATCTGCGGGCCCAGGCCCTGGTGGACGCCTCGGTGCTGAGCCGCGCCCAGCTGATCTCCGGCCGCACCGGTCAGGCGGTGGAGCAGGTGCTCAATCAGCTGGGCGCCCTGTCGGACGATGATCTGGCCCAGGCCTACGCCCAGGCCTGCGCCTGCGAGATCTGGGATCCCGAGGTCCAGCCGATCGGTGTCGATCCTCGGGTCCTGGGCATCACCGTGGAGTTCCTGCGCCGGGCCCGGATCGCGCCGATCGCCGACGCCGATGGGGTCCTGACCTGCGCCGCCTGCGATCCCCTGGACGAGGAGGCCCTGTCCGGCCTGGTCTTCGCCACCGGGCGCAGGATCGCGGTGATGGCCGCCCGGCCGGCGGACTGGTCGCGCGCCTTCGACCTGGCCTTCAGCGAGGTCGAAAGCCAGCCCGCCGCCCCCGATGAACGGCGCCTGGAGCGGGAGATCGATCAGGTCGCCGACAGTTCCGCCGCCAGCGGCTCCAGCGCCGGGGCGGGCGCGCGGCTGGTCTCGGCGGCTTTCGAGGCGGCGATCGCGGCGGCCGCCTCGGATATTCATTTCGAACCCCGTCGCCACGACCTGAAGATCCGCCTGCGGGTGGATGGCCGTCTGGTGGATTTCCAGACCGTTTCCGCCGATCTGGCCGCTCCGGCGGTCTCCCGGGTCAAGGTGATCGCCAATCTGGATCTGGGGGAGCGGCGCCTGCCCCAGGACGGGCGAACCACCTTCGTCATCGCCGGCCGCCAGGTGGATGTGCGGGTGGCGACCTCGCCCACGGTGTTCGGTGAATCCGCGGTGCTGCGGATTCTCGATCGCACCAGCGTGCCCCTGGACCTGGACGGCCTGGGGCTCAGCCCCGCCGTGGCCGACACCCTGCGCAAGGCGGCCAAGGCGCCCCACGGCATGGTCCTGGTCACCGGCCCCACCGGTAGCGGCAAGACCACCAGCCTCTACGCCCTGCTGCAGACCTTCGCCGGTTCGCCAAAGAAGGTGCTGAGCATCGAGGATCCGGTGGAATACCATTTCGACCACGTCTCCCAGACCCAGGTCGCCCCCCAGCTGGGCCTGACCTTCGCCAAGGCCCTGCGCTCCTTCCTGCGCCAGGATCCGGACGTGATTCTGGTGGGGGAAATCCGCGACCCCGAGACCGCCGCCGTGGCCGTGCAGGCGGCCATGACCGGTCACCTGGTGCTGGCCTCGGTCCACGCCAATGACGCCCTGGCGGTGGCACCCCGGCTCAAGGACATGGGCATCGAGCCCTATCAGCTGGCGGCGGGCTTTCGCGGGGCGGCGGCCCAGCGCCTGGTGCGCCGGCTGTGCCCGGAATGCCGGCGGTTGCGCCAGGCCAACGAGGCGGAGATCCGCTTCGCCACGGCGGCGGGGGCGCCGCCGCCCACGGATGCTTACGAGGCGGTTGGCTGTCCTGTCTGCAAGCACCTGGGCTTTCGGGGGCGGGTGGCCATCGCCGAGGCCTTCCTGGCGGACGAGGCGCTGCTGCGCGGGATCGCCGACAGTGTTGGCCGCGGCGAGATGGAGGCCATCGCCCGGCGGGCGGGGCTCAAGACCATGGCCGCCGATGGGATCGACAAGGCGGCCCTGGGACTGACCACCATCGAAGAGATCATGGCGGCGGTCGATGGCTGAGGACGAGGCCCTGTTCGACTATGTCGCCGCCGACGCCAGCGGCAAGCGGGTCAAGGGGCAGCTGGCCGCCAGATCCGATACGGCGGCCTTTGAGCGTCTCAAGCGCGAGGGCCTGTCGCCCATCCGCATCCAGCCGGGCCGGACTGGAGCCAGGGCTTCCTCGGACACCGCCGCGCCCAAGAGCGGACGCGGCCTGAGCGAGCGGGAGACGGGGGACTTTCTCAGTGATCTGGCGGCCCTGCTGGGGGCGGGCGCTGACATGCGCGGGGCCCTGTCGGTGCTGGGCGCCCGCGGTGGAAAGGCGAACCTGCGCGCCCTGTCCCGGGCCCTGACCGCGGCCATCAGTGGCGGCATGGCCCTGGACCAGGCCTTTTCCACCTATCTGGGCCGCGACCACGCCTTCATCGGCGCCCTGGTGGCGGCGGGGGAGGCGGCCGGGGATCTGGCCGGCGGCCTGCAACGGGGGGCGGACATGCTGGCCTCGCGCCTGCGCCTGCGCGATCAGCTGGTCTCGACCCTCAGCTATCCGGCCTTCGTTTTCGCCAGCACCGTGGTGGCCATCGGCGTGATCCTGCTGTTCGTGGCGCCATCCCTGGCGCCCCTGGTGGAGGATGCGGGATCGACCCCGCCCATGACCCTGGCCCTGATGATCGGGGCCAGCCACGTCCTGACCGACAACCTGCTCCTGCTGGGCGGCCTCTTCGGCGCATCGGTCCTGGGGCTGTTCGTCCTGGGTCAGGCCGGCGCCCTGACGGCGCCCTGGGAGCGGTTTCTGCTGGATGGTCCGGCCAGCCGCACCGCCGGCGCCCTGGTGTTCGGCGGCTTCGCCATCGCCATCGGCAATATGCTGGCGGCCGGCGCCCCCATGAGCGAGGCCCTGCGCCTGTCGATCCGCTCGGTTCGCTCGCAGGTGGCCCGCCAGCGGCTTGAGCCCGTGGCCCAGAGCGTGCGCCAGGGCGAGCTGCTGTCCGACGCCCTTGCGAGGGTCAAGCCCTTCCCTGACGCCATCGTGCGCCTGGTCGCCGTGGGCGAGGCCTCCGGCGCCCTGGGGCCCATGCTCGCCCGGGCCGGAAAGATCGAGGAAGACGCCGCCATCCGCCGCATCGAGGCCGCCGGCCGGGTGCTGGGCCCCGCCCTGATCGTGGCCCTGGGGGGCATGATCGGGCTCCTGATGGCCGGCCTGCTGTCGGGGGTCTCGCAGCTGGGCCAGTCGGCCCTGCAATAGCCCTTAAGAGCCAGCCTGGCGCCGCGCCGCCTCGACCTTGGCGACGTAGCCGTTGAACAGGCCCCGGTCGGTATTGCCGCTATTATAGATGGAGTAGGCCATCTGCAGGATCGGCCGCCCCCCGTGATCCTCCCGCAGGGCCCGCTCATACCCGCGATTGAGGATCTCGGCGGCGCCGGCCAGGTTGCGGCAGGGATCAAAGGCGTCCGCCACCGACAGGCCCAGGGGCTCAAGGTTGCGGCTATTGATCTGCGCCAGGCCAAGGTCGAGGTTGGCGCCGCCGGCGAGAAGCGCCTGCGCTTGGCTGACCGCTTCCGGCACGGAAGCGGGTCGATAGACCTGGGGGTGGGGGCCGTTGACGCGGATGGTCAGGGGTTGGAAACCGCTCTCGACGCGGACAATGGACACCAGGGCCGCCGCAGGGGTGGCGGGCGCGCACTGGGGCTGAAGCCGCAATATGTCGGACGCGGTCAGCCGGAGAGCTGGGGTGAACGGCGCACCGGCGCCATCATGACCCGTTTTTCCGCCGACCTGGTTGATCTGCTCAGTCAGAAACGTCTTAAGCGATTGTGGGTCGGCGAGGCTTTGCTCGAATGAGGTTGGTAAGGGATTGCCGACCAATGGCGGTGTGCTTGACTCGCCGGGGCCGGCGTTGGCGCGGTCGGTCCGGCCCAGACTGCTAAGGCCGAGCGCTAGCGCCACGCCGCACCCAAGGGCGATTGTGGCCAGGGTGGCTCTTGATGTCCCGATCATGGCTGCCCCCTTAGCCCAGGGAAAGAATTTCAGATGGCGAAACGCTACGCAAGGTCCGCAGATCACCCGATCCGCTGCAATGGGCCGCTTTGTGTGCCTTGCAACGGGGCTCAACAGGCTTTGTGAACATGAATGATCCAAGACGGCCAAGGGCTCGGCCCGATTCATCACCGGGGTCAGGTCCAAGGTTTCGCACAGATTGCGTTCAGAGGTGGCTGCCTGGATCGCGGCATCGTCAGGCCTTGGAAATCTGATGCGATACTCAAATCGTCAGAGTATAGGCTCCAGCTGTTGCGTTACTCGCTCGATCACGCTCTCCCAATCACCGAAAGCCGGCTGGCGAAACAACTGGGCCGAAGGATACCAAGGGCTATCGCTTCGATCGAGCATCCAGCGCCAATCAGGCTGGAATGGCAACAAGAGCCAGACGGGCCGGCCCATGGCTCCTGCCAAGTGGGCCACGCTTGTATCCACTGTGATCACCAGGTCCAGCTGATCAAGGATGGCGAGGGTGTCTTCGAAGTCTTGGATCTCCGGCCCCAGGTCGGTGGCCCACCCGCAGCGGGAGATCCAGGCGACATCAGTCTCGTTCCTTTCCGTCTGAAGCGAGATCCAGTCGGCCTTGAATGACAAAAGCGGATCCAGTCGTTCAGCAGGGATGGAGCGATGTCGATCATTGCTGTGGAGGGGATTGCCGCGCCAGACCATCCCGATCCGCCGCCCGGTCAATGATGCAAGCCTTTGCGTCCAAACGGCCTTACGCGAGGGCTCTGGCGTAAAGGGCGAGCGTTGGTTGGGGATGGTCTCAAGGGTTGTCGAGAAGGCGCCCGGCAGGCTCATCAGGGGGCAAAAATAGTCAGCATCAATCTGCTGGGTGCCGGCGGTGACAAAGCCGATCCCAGGATAGTGGCGTTCCAGCAGCGATTTCAGGGTTGGCGGCGCCCGGCACAGGACGTCCGCTCCGCGATCCTGGAGGAGCGACAGGTAGCGGCTCATCTGAATGGCGTCGCCCAATCCCTGCTCATGCTCGATAAAGATGGAACGCCCCGCCAGGTCCTCCTTACCGAACCATCGGCGTTGACGCCCTGGGCTATGGCCGGTCGGCGCGGGTTTCGCTTTTCGCGCCTCATACAGCTCAAAGCCTTTGGCAAGATCGCCCCGAAGTAGACACAGGGTTCCAAGGGCGAACTTGGCGATCTGGTCGTGAGGGCTCAGTTCAAGCGTTCTTTGATATCCGGCTTCCGCCAGATCCGGGCGCCCCAGTCTCTGCAGCAGATGGGCTCGATTATAGTGCGCCGTTACGAAATCGGACTTGAGTTGAATGGCTTGATCGAAGCTCTCCAGGGCTGCCTCGAAACGCTCCAATCTATCGAGCGCGCAGCCCCGGTTGTTGTGGGCTTCGGCTAGGCTCGGTTCGAGCCTGATCGCCCGGTCGCAGGTCACGATGGCTTCATCGAGACGCCCCAATTCCATAAGGGGTATGGCTCGCGCATTGTGCGCTTTGGCCCAGTCAGGCGACACGCTAAGCGCCTTGTCAAAATGTTGTAGCGCTTCGACAAATCGCCCAAGATCCACCAGGACCAGGCCATAGCGGTAAAGCGTATCCACGGCGTCTGGCCGAAGCGCCAGCGAACGAGCATAACTGACTGCCGCTGAGGCGGGCAGCTTCATCTGCTCCAACAGAAGCCCGCGGCGATGATGGGTCACGGGCGGATCAAAGCCCAGTCCAAGGGCGATGTCATAGTGGGACAGGGCTTGGTCGAAATGCTGCAATACAATCAAGGCGTCCGCCTTGTCGCGGTGGACCCCGCCACGGTCCGGCTGCAGGGATATTGCGATGTCGAAGCTGTCGGCGGCTTCCGCATGTCGGCCAAGGCCCATCAAGGCGAGCCCACGGTTTCTGTGGCCGTCGCACCAAGTCTGCTGAAGAGCGATGGAACGATCACAGGCGTCCAAGGCCTCAGCGAAGCGGCCAAGGCGGCTCAGCGCCGCCCCGAGATTGCTCCACGTCGGCGGGACATTTGGGTCGATTTCTATCGCCGCCGAGATCAATTCCAGACCACGGTCAGGGCGTTCTGTCTGGATTGAGATCACCCCCAGCAGATGGAGAGTCCCGGCGTGGGTCTCATCGACGCGAAGAATTTGCCCATAGAGCTTGGCGGCCGCGTCAAGATCGCCGCTTTGATGGATCGCCAGAGCGCGCTCAAACAGCCCCTGAATTTCGTGCGCATCCGGGTCACGCCCAGATTGGTCATCGGATTGCGATGCGCCAACCCCGTCCAAGATCAATGGCCCTTTCAGTCGCGCATAACCAGTGAGGCGCAAGAGCGTTCGCGCCTTAATCGCGGTGACTAGCACGCCGGGGCAATACAGTCAGGCCCGAACCGGCGAACATTGCGGTTGCAGGTGGCTGCTGAGGATCGTCGCAAATAATTCGTTTGCCATCTCACGGGAGAATCTTGATCGCTGGGGATCGTGTCCCACCCCGTGGTGTAACTGCGGCGCTGTGATCACCGCGACCTCCGGCTTGGGCCGGATTGGTCAGCCGGCCACGGCGGGCAGGCTGACGAGGGGATCATCG
>JARLIP010000003.1 GCA_031291685.1 Caulobacteraceae bacterium
AATGTGAGGTTGATGCGGACAGCCAATGGCCAAAGCGTCTCAAAACAAAGGCTCAGACCATCGGATCCCGAAAAGACGGAGCAGATGATTGATCAATTGAACACCAACCTTGACTCTCAAATCCCCATGTGAGGACGCATCGCTCACGGTCGGGTCGGTGGTGCTGGTGTACTGGCCATCAGCATAGTTGCCGTCCAGGTGCCCGCTGACGGTCACGCCCATCACTGGCCGCTGATAGTCGACGCCGAAGCCCGCCGCGTTCTTTGGCGTATAGAGCGGATAGACCACGCTCATGGCGCCGGTGATGGGGTTGAAGGCCTTGGACAGGCTGATCTTGGTATAGGCGTAGCTGGCCGTCAGGGTCAGCCCCTCGATGGGATTGACGGTGAAGTCCAGATCCACCCCGCGGGTGGTCCCGGTGGCGGCGTTGGTGGTCTCCAGCGTGCCGCGATTGTTGTTGGTGATGGTGACCGTGAAATCGACCTGGGCGTCTTTCAGCTCGCCATTATAGGCGGCGATATTGAGCCGCGCCCGGCGGTCCCAGAACTCGGTCTTGGCCCCGACCTCGAACATCGACACGGTTTCCGGATCGAAGGCGCGATAGATCAGGGAGCGGGAATTGGCGCCGCCGGCCTTATAGCCCGTGCTCCACTTGCCATAAACAATGACATCCGGGGTCACGTCGATCGCCAGATTGATCAAGGGGTCGAAGTGGTCCCAGGACTTATCGAGCGGGATGATCCCGGTGATGATATTGTGGCTGGCGTCCACATAGCTGGGCAGCGCCCCATTGACGATGTCCAGGGAGCCGACCTTGCCGTCATGGGTCATGCGCCCGCCCACGGTCAGGTGAGCGATCTCGTTGAAGATCGGCGGCGTCCACACCGCCTGACCGAACGCCCCGTAGCTTTCCGTGGTCACATGGCTGGCGCGGTCATAGGAGACCTTGCTCAGATCCACCGACAGGTTGGTATAGGCCGTCCCGGTCGCGTTCCATTGCAGCGTATTGGGGGTCTGGGCGTTGTCGCGCACCCACTCGTGATAATAGAAGGCGCCGCCGACCACCTCGACCTGCTTGAAGTGACCCAGAACCTGTAGCTCCTCGCTGTATTGGTTCTGATAGACGTGGGCCAGGCTGTAGCGGCTGAAGGCTCCGTTCGGCGCATAGACCGACAGGTTCTCCTCGCCATTGTCGTACTGGGACTGGGTCAGGCTGCGATAGGAACTGACCGACTTGATCTCCAGCCGGTCCGATAGCTTCCAGTTCAGGTTCAGGCGATGGCCCGAGGTCTTGCCCACGCTCAATTGCAGGGGAACCCCCACATTGGCCGTGTCCGCCCGGCTGGCCTGAAGGTGGATCAGCGGCGCCAGGCCATAATAGGCGCTCTTGGTCAGGAGCTGGACGTAGTAGGGCGTGGTGCCGTCATAGGAATCGTCGAAGGCGTAGGTGGCGCTGAAACTGTCCGTCGGCCGCCACAGGGCCTCCACCTGGAAGCCGCGCTTCTCATAGGCGTTGAAGTCCGGCTGACCCGAGCTGGTCGGATTGGCGATGGTGCCGTCGCGCTTGGTGATCAGGCCGTCGAACTTGATGCTGACATCGTGGAAGCTCGGCAGGTCGATATGGGTCTGGGCCTTGTAGCCATTATAGTTTCCGTAGCCCACGGTGGTGTCCATATCGAACTTGCCGGTGGGCGCCTTGGTCACGATGCTGATGGCGCCGCCTTCGGTGTTGCATCCGAACAGGGTGCCTTGCGGCCCCTTCAGCACCTCGATCCGCTCCACGTCATACATGGCCGCGCCCAGGCCCTGGGCGCGGCCCAGATAGACCCCGTCGATATAGACCCCCACGGCCTGGTCCCGGGCCGGCTGGTTGGCGTCACCCAGGGCGCCGATACCGCGCATGCCGAGCGTCAGGGCCGAGTTGCGCGCGAAGAAGGGCGCCACCCGCAGGGACGGGATCGAGCCGTCGCCCAGATCCTCCAGGGACAGGACGTGGCGATTGGCCAACTCGGCGCTCCCCATCACCGAGATGGCGATCGGGGTCTTTTGCAGAGAGGTCTCGCGCTTCTGGGCGGTGACCACCACCTCCTCCAGCCCCGCTCCATCCGCCGCCGCGGCCGCCTCCGCCGCATAGGCCGCCCCGCCAGCGACCAGGGCCGCGCTGCCCGCCAGCACGCCGGCGCACCGCGCGAAGGATCCGTGAAATTGCCGCTTCATGACGCCCTCAGATCTCACTCAGCCCGTCCCTGGGCCCCGGGGGTCGATAGCGCGCGGCCGTGAAATTAGAACGACTGTTATGTGTCGTATTCAAGAATGCCGCCGAGCGCCGCACCCAGGCTTGCATCCGCCGATCAGGTCCTTGAGTATCCGCCCTCCCATGAGCCGATCCCTAACCGCCCCCTCGACACCCTCCCCGCATAAGCCCCCTGTGGTTGCTGGAGGCGGCCGGGCTGAGCGCTTGATTCTCGCCGCCGCCGACCTGATCGCACAGAACGGCCTGGAGGCGGCTTCAGCCCGAGCCGTGGCCGCCGCGGCGGGAACGGCCCCCAGCGCCATCAACTATAACTTTGGCGCATTGGAACAATTGTTATCTCAGGCCTTCACCCGTGGCGCGGCCCGGACCGCCGCCTGGATCGAGGCGCGGGAGATTGAACTCCTGGCCCTGCCCAGAACCCCCGCCAGCGCCGCCCTCGCCCTGGAATTCGCGCTCACCGCCTGGACCCGCGAGGCTCGCCCCCTGGCCCTGCTCTATCAGGAGGGGCTGGCGGCCATGGCCGGCCAGGAGCCCGTCGCCGGCTGGACGCGCCTTTGGCGGGACCTGTGGCTGCGCCTGGCCGAGGCCTTCGGTCTGAGCCCGACCGACGGGCGGCTGATGCACTTTTTCTTCGAGTCCGAGGCCCTCTATCACCTGTCCGTCTGGTCACCGGCCCTGGATCAGGCCGCCCTGCGGGAGACGAGTGGCCACTTCGCCACCCTGTGGCTCGGCGCTCCGTCCAGCCCCATCCTGGGCGCTCTGACCACCGCCGAGCGCGCCGCGGGAACCCGGGCCGTTGGCTCCATCGCGCCGGCCGCCGCCCGTATCACCGAGGCCGCCGCTCAGGTAATCGAGGCGGGTGGCCTCGGCGCCCTGACCCACCGCGCCGTCGCCGCCCGGGCCGGGGTGACCACCGGCGCGGTCACCCACCATTTCCGCACCATCGAGGGCCTGGTGGCCGGCGCCATCCGCGGCCAGGTGGCCCTGATGAGCCAAACCCTGGACTACGATCTTGGCCCGGATCACAGGTCCGTCGAACAGCTCGAAACCGTGGCGACACTGAAGGAGGCCCTGGGGCGCGTCGCGGGCGACGGGGCCGAGATGGAGACCGCCAGCGCCCGCCGCCACCTGTTCCTGGCCGCCCTGCGCCGCCCGGACATGGCCAGCGCTGGCGCCGTGATCCGCTACGCCCATGGCGGCACGGTGCGCGACGCCCTGGGGCGGATCTTTCACATAGAACTCCCAGACCTGCCCCTTCACGCGGGGGTCCTGTCCCGCCTCCTGGCCGCCCATCGCCTCGCCACCAGCGCCGACACCGACCGCGCGCGCCTGCGCCAAGCCCTGGTCGCGGAAACCATCGAGCGCCTGTTTAGGCGCCTCGAAGCGCGGGTGAACTGAGCCCTCAGGCCAGGCGCCCGTCCCCGGGGCCTAGCGGCGCCTCTGGGCCGTCGACCTCGGCGGTGGGGCCCATATAGACGTAGTCGACCTCATCCTTCGCCCGCTCCTCCGCCAAAAGCCGAAGGATCAGATCTCGCTTTTCAGGGTCGATCTCAGACCGCAGCAACCCCTGAAACCGGTCGATATTGAGTTGCTTCAATGACTTGGGAGACATCGCTCACCTCGCCCTCACAAACCTCATATGGACTTACGATACGCCCTCCCCCAATCAATACAACCCAGGGCGATCAACGCAGGGCCAGGGTCATATCGATCGGCCCCTGGGCCAGGGGCGCGGCGGTGACCACGAACAGGCGCTTGGGGTCGATCTTGCCCTCGTCGATCAGCACCGCCTCCACCGCCTCGGCCCGGGCCTGGGCCAGACGCTTGATTTCCGTCTCGCCCACGGCGAAGCGGGGCCGCAGCGCCGCCTCCATCCAGTCATTGGCCGCCTGATCGGGATCGAGCTTGCGCCCCGGCGTCGGCGCCTCCGACTTGGGCGGAACCGGCTTTTGCCCCAGGCTCTGCCGATAGAGGGCCTCCAGGAGCCGCCGCTTCAGCTTGGGCGCGGCCAGCACCGTCTCCAGCGCGGGGGTCTTGTCCCCTTTGAACGCCACCTTGAGCGCGCCCGCCAAGACTTGGCGATAGCGCGCCTCGGACAGAACCGGCCCGTCCAAGTCCGGCGCCTCGGTCATCGGGATCTCCAGGTTCAGGGCCGGCCGCTCGGTCAGGGCCTTGGCCAGGCTGACCAGCTTGGCCCGCTCGGCCTGAGGCGGCGGCGCGACCCCGGGCTCGAAGCGGATATGGCTCATCGCCTCCCCGTCACCCCCGCCCACCAGCTTGCCGAGCAGGCTGAAGGGCGCGGTGGCGATCTTCTCGAACAGATTGCCCACCACCTTCCAGATCACCGGCCAGACCTTGAACTTGGGATCGTCCAGGGAGCCGGAAATGTCGATCGGCAGGTCGATCACCCCATTGCGGTCCTTCAGCAGGGCCACGATCAGCTTCACCGGCAGCTTGACCGCGTCGGCGCTGTCGACCTTGTCCCCCAGCTGCAACTGGTCGATCACCACATGGTGGGTGGCGTCCAGCTTCAGGTCGTTGATCAGATAGTGCAGGTCCACATTCAGCTTGCCCTTGTCGATCCGATAGCCGGCGAACTTGCCCGAATAGGGGGAGAAGCTGGTCAGCTCCATGTTCTGGAAATTCATCCGGATATCGGTGAAGCGCATGGCGTCGAAGGGGTTGAGGGCGCCCGAGATGGTCACCGGGGCGTAGCGGTCCACCGCCCCCTTCAGATCCACCACCGCCTTGGACCCCGGCCGCCCGGACAGGCCCGTGATGGTCCCGTTCAGAGCCAGGATCCCCGCCGAGAAGTGCGGCGCCACCGTCAGGTCGGTGAAGTCCATGCGCCCGTTCTGGATCAGCACCTGGCCGATCTGAACCGGCGCGGGCTTGCTCCCGGCGGCGGATCGGGGCCGGGGCGTCGGCTTGGAGACGGGCTTGAAGTCCAGCCTCGCCTGGCCGGCGCCGACCGCCGGCGCCGCGACCGGGGTCGAGCCTTCCGCCCCGGGGGTTTCCAGCACCGTGCGGATGTTCACGTCATAGTTCTGTTCCAGCACCACCCGGGCATAGGCGGTGGTGGCCACCACCTGGCGCACCTTCACGTCCAGGGGATTGGAGACCACGGCGATGTCGTTCAGGGCCAGCCGGTCCCAGGTGACCAGATCCGATTTCAGCACCGGATCGATGGCCTCCAGATCGTCGATCCGCGCGCCCCCGCGATAGGCGACCACCCCCTTGTCCCTCAGGGACAGATGACCCTTGGCGGAAAGCTCGCCGGTGGCGATGCGCAGATTGGCCGCCCGGCGCACATAGGGCTGGAACCGGGTCAGGTCGACGCTGTCGGCCATGATGTCGAATTCCCCCGTGGGACTCCCGCCCGCCCCCGTGGGCAGGGTCACCGCGCCGGCGGCGGTGACCGTGGAGCCGTCGTCCAGGGTGGCGCTGGCGCTGATCTTCAAGGGCGCGGCCAGGGGATAGGCGAAGCCCTCCACGGCGATGTCGATGGGCTTGGCGCCCAGGGCGACCGTCTCCCGCGCCGTGCGGTCCTCAAAGGCCACGCGCCCCTGGGCCACGCGGATGTCCGGCGCCTCCAGGGTCCACGGCGAGGGCTTGGTCGCCGAGGCGCCGGCGTCCTCAGGCGCCTTGGCCGACCTGGGCGCGAACCGGGCCAGGTTGATCCCGGACCTGTCCAGCCAGGCGGTCAGATCCGGCCCGGTGGCGACCACATGGCCCAGGCGCACATCCGTGCGGGCCAGGTCCAGATGCGCGTCGCTGACCTCCAGGGCCGCCAGCTTGACCCAGTCCGCATCGGCGCCCGGGGCGCGGAAGGCCGCATCCCTCAGCGCCGCCTGGTCGATATCCACGGTCAGGGCCGGCTTTCGCCCCGCAAGAGCGAAGCGATAGGCGCCGGACACGTCGATCCGCCCCGCCATCACCCGGACCGGCAGGTCGGCCCCCGCCAGGGCCGCGAGCGGCGCCGCCTGCCAGCCGCTGAACCGGAACCGGCCATTGGAGGCCACGGGCGCGATCCCCAGGTCGCCCCGCCATTCGATCCCCTCCCCGCGATCACTCCGGGCCGTCAGGCTGAAGCCCGCCCCATCCCTGGCCGTCGGGTCCGCCACGGTGGAAAAATCGTTCAGGGAAAACGCGATCCGCGACAGGCGCCGCTCGATGGGATCGGGCCTTTGCTGGTCCGCCAGGATCGCCTCTCCGCCCCCAAGGTGGAAATGGGCGATGCTAAGCTTGAAGGGCTTGTCCGCCGCCGCTCCTGGCGGCCTGGGCCTGGCCGGCGGGACCAGATCGGCCAGGTTGATCCGGCCGTCGGCCCGGCGCACCGCCCGCACCATCGGATGATCGATCGCGACCTCGCTCAGGGCCAGCCTTCCCCGCCAGATCGAGGTCGGCGAGACCGAAACCACCAGCCGCTCGAACCCGATCATCGGCCGCCCGTCCCGGTCCGGCAGACTGAAACCGTCCGCCTCCAGCCGCAGCTTCAGCGGATTGAGCCGGACCTGATCCAACCGCGCCTTGCGATGATAGGTCGTCTCCAGCGCCTTCAGCGCCTGGGCCCGGATCACCCCCGGCGCGCCCCAGAACCCGAAGGCGATCAGCCCGCCCAGGACCAGGACCACGGCCCCGATCCCGATCAGCCAGCCCCTCAGCCGGGACGGCGCCCGCGTTTCAGGCCCCGTGGAAGGATCACCGCCGACACCCGCCTCGCTCAAAACACACCTCCGGCCGCCCGCTGGTGATCGCGGGCCCATCCGGCGCTAGGTAACCGATCCGCCGCCACGACGGTAGCGGGCGGCGGCGAAGGGGCAAGATGGCCCTTGATGCGCGACTTGAACTCGCGCCCACCCTTGGCTATTAAAACCCCAGGTCAGCAGTTCACCTAGGCATCGCCGCCCCGATTTGGGGAGCTAAACCTGCGCATGAATCCAAACTCACGCACTTATCCCCGTGCCGAGTCGTAAGACGGTGATCGACGACCCTTCCGAAGAGGACCGGCACGCAGAGGATAAGCCATGCCCAGACTCTCGCTTCCCTATGCCGTCCCTGACCTTTCAGCCCTGGCCCGGTCCCTGAAGGATCAGATCGCCAAGCTGGATCGCTCGCCCAGCCACCTTGAGGTGCTCAACATGCTGGCCCGCGCCGCGGGGCGGCGTAACTATCAGCACTATCAGTCGCAGATGGCGTCCGAGGCCCGCCTCTCGGCGCCCGCGCCGGACCAGACCCCGCCGGATCACGCCCTGCTTCGCCGCGCCCTGTTCGAGGCCAAACTGGTCGACCGGACGCCGGACGTACGGGAATACCGCCGCATCGAGCGCAAGCCTCCACCGGATCTGGCCATCCTTCTCGAACGAACCGAACCCCGCATCGACGCCTGAGCGTCCGCCCGCTCACAACCTCGAGATATCAATATAAATGGACTCCACCCTCGCGGTCGCCGCGGCTAAGTTTGCTCCAAGCCCCGCCCGCACCCCCGCGGGACGGGGCGCACGGGAGCGCGCGCTTGGATATCCGGCTGAACTTCATCAATGAATCAAATGACACCAACAATTCCAGCGTCGTCATCTTCCAGAAGAACGTGGCCACGGATTTCGAGGAGACGGCCCTGGCCTGGGAGGTGATCCAGAACTGCGGTCAGGGTTGCAATCATCCCTTCGTCTATCCCATGGCCATGAGCGTGGGGATCGGCGACAGCTGGGGCAACTACACCCCCCGCCAGCCCGCGACTCACGGCCAACTGTTCACCATGCAGGAGGCCCCCTCGGGCAACATCATGCGGGCCTCGGGCGAGGCGACCAGCCCGTCCGAACTGCAGGTCCTGAACAGCCTGTCCAGGGGCGCCATCAAGGCCGTCGTCTATCGGGCCGGCAAGCCGGTCGCCATGAAGACCTCCATCGCCCCGCAGCAGAAGGCGGTGTTCAAGTTCACGCCCACCCTGTGGATCGGCGTGGCCTCGCAGGTGAGCGAGGGCGAGCTGATGAATTCGGCCATTATCTCCAGCGTCAACACCGAGCTGTCCCTCCTGGGCCTCGCCAGCGCCGACATCGTCATGACCGGCGGCGGGCCGGGGCCCACTTCCACACCCTTCCAATTCAACCTGGCCAATATCGACCTGGCCTGATCCGAAGCCAATGGGGCGATCGCCCTCCGCCATGGGGGTCGCCCTTCACACCCATCTTTCCCATTGCCTTCGCTCGACGCGCGCCCCATCATTTCAGTTGTAATTTTGGCATAAACACGCCCTGGGATTATGATGCTCACGGCGTCATCCTACCGGTTGGGCAAGGGGCGCAGATGGGTTGGTTTCCATTCAAACGTTTGGTTCTGACCGCGGCGCTCCTGGCCGGTCTTTCGGCCTGCGCCACGCCGGGGCCGCTGCTCACCACGGACATCACCAGCATTCGCGCCGGGGTGGCCGCGACCCGGGATCAGGCCCGCACCGCGTTCGAGGCCGGCAACCAGCTGGCCATGGACCAGGACGTCGCCTGGAAGCTGAAACAGGCCGACGCCAACCTTCGGGAATCCGACTTTCCCCTCCCCGTCGCCCCGGCGGACGCCCTGGCCTGGGACAACGCCTTTGGCGCCCTGGACGCCTACGGGGCGGCCCTGCAAAGGCTGGTGGCGCCCGATCAGGCCGCCGCCACCAGCGACGCCATCTCCAAACTGGGAGCCCAGCTGAATTCCGGCCCGCTGAACGCCGGCCTGCCCAGCTCCGTCCAGGCCCTGTTCGCCACCTTCGGCGGCGCCCTGGTCCAGGCCAGCGCCGAGAAGTCCGCCACCGACATCATGCGCCGGGCTGATCCGGCCTTCCATACCGTGACCGTCGGCATGGCCGACGCCGTCGGCGACAGCCCCCGCAACCGCGCCAGCCTCCAGTTCACCGTCTATTCCAACTGGACCGCCTCCCTGGCCGCCATCACCGCCAGCTATTCCGCCACCGCGCCCACCGACACCGCCACACGCCGGGACCTGATCCAGAAATACGTGGCCGCGATCCAGGCCCGGGACGCCCAACTGGCCAACCTGTCCCAGCTGCGCACCTCCCTGCTGGCCCTGGCCGAGGCCCATGCGGCGGCGGCGCGGGGCCAGCCCGGGGACGCCCAGTTCTGGATCGGCCGCATCAATGGCTGGCTGGACGACATCAAGCAGCGGGCCGACGCCGCCGCCCAGGCCCAAGCACAAGGCAGCGCCAAATGACCCAGACCAATCCCGACCTGCAACAGCTCCAGAACAGCCTGGGCGACCTCCTGGACAGCCTGACCGCGGCGCAGGACGCCGCCACCGACCCAGCCACCATCCAGGCTATCGCCGGCCAGATCGCCGAACTCAACCACCGCATCACCGCCACCGGCGGTCTGATCTTTCACCAGCAGACCCAGGCCATCACCGACGCCGTGCAACAGGTCACGGACCAGACGGCAAAGGTCCAGGCCGCCATCGCCCATATCGCCGACATCGCCGGGTTTGTGAACACCATCAGCGGCTTCCTGGGCCTGGTGGACAAGGCCCTGGCCGTGGCCAAGCTGGTTTAGGCCCGCCCGCTCGGCGCCCACGGGAAAAAGCATCGGGAAAATCTATACAAAACTATCAAATTATCAATTTTCCAAATCCGACCGCACACGCTAAGCACTCCCTCGGTCCAACCAGGAGTGAGTGATGTCGCTTATCAATACTGAAATTAAACCGTTCTCCGCCCAAGCTTTCAAGGATGGAAAGTTCATTTCCGTCTCGGATGCCGATCTGCGTGGCAAATGGTCGGTCGTGTTCTTCTATCCGGCGGACTTTACCTTCGTGTGTCCCACCGAGCTGGAAGATCTGGCCGACAACTACGCCGAATTCCAAAAGCTCGGCGTGGAAATCTACAGTGTCTCCACCGATACTCACTTCGCCCACAAGGCGTGGCATGACACCTCGGAAGCCGTTGGCAAGATCGCCTACACCATGGTCGGCGACCCCACCGGCACGATCAGCCGCAACTTCGAAGTGCTGATCGAGGAAGCCGGCCTGGCTGACCGCGGGACCTTCGTCGTCGATCCCGACGGCAAGATCCAGATCGTCGAGATCACCGCTGGCGGCATCGGCCGCGACGCCGGTGAACTGCTGCGCAAGGTCAAGGCCGCGCAGTATGTCGCCTCGCACCCGGGCGAAGTCTGCCCCGCCAAGTGGCAGGAAGGCGAAAAGACCCTCGCCCCCTCCCTCGACCTGGTCGGCAAGATCTAAGGTCCGAACCATCCAAGAAGCCCGGCTCCGCCCAGCACCTACGCCAGCGGCGGAGCCGGCGCCCTTCACGCCCTTTGAACTGGGCCGTCTTTGTTTAGGAGCGACGCCATGTTGGACGCCACCCTGAGGGGCCAACTGAAGGCCTATCTAGAAAACGTCGCCCAGCCCGTGGAGCTGGTCGCGTCGCTCGATGACGGCGCGAAATCCGCCGAAATGCTCGAACTCCTGGAGGAGATCGCCTCCCTGTCGGACAAGGTCAGCCTGGTCCGCGGCGGCGACGACGCGCGCAAGCCCTCCTTCGCCATCACGCGGCCCGGAACGGACATCAGTGTCAGGTTCGCCGGCCTGCCCATGGGCCACGAGTTCACCTCCCTGGTCCTGACCCTGCTGTGGGTCGGCGGCCATCCGCCCAAGGTCGAGCCCGAAGTGATTGAACAGGTCCGCGCCCTGGAGGGCGAGTTCCGCTTCGAGACCTATTTCTCCCTGTCCTGCCAGAACTGCCCGGACGTGGTGCAGGCCCTGAACCTGATGAGCGTGCTCAACCCGCGCATCCATCACGTGGCCATCGACGGCGCCCTGTTCCAGGCCGAGGTCGAACAGCGTCAGATCATGGCCGTGCCCACCGTGCTGCTGAACGGCCAGCCCTTCGCCCAGGGCCGCATGACCCTGGAGCAGATCCTGGGCATGATCGACACCGGCGCCGCGACCCGGGACGCGGAAAAGCTCAAGGCCAAGGACGCCTTCGACGTCCTGGTGATCGGCGGCGGCCCCGCCGGGGCGGCCTCGGCCATCTATGCGGCGCGCAAGGGCATCCGCACCGGCGTGGTGGCCGAGCGCTTCGGCGGCCAGGTGCTGGACACCATGGCCATCGAGAACTTCATCTCCATTCCCCACACCGAGGGCCCGAAACTGGCCGCCGGCCTGGAACAACACGTCAAGGACTACGAGGTCGACGTGATGGACCTGCAAAAGGCTGCCCGGCTGATCCCCGCCGCCATCCCCGGCGGCCTGATCGAGATCCAGCTGGAGAACGGCGCCAGCCTGAAGTCGCGCACCGTGATCCTGGCCACCGGCGCCCGCTGGCGGCAGATGAACGTGCCGGGCGAGGACCAGTACCGCAACAAGGGCGTGGCCTACTGCCCCCACTGCGACGGCCCCCTCTACAAGGGCAAGCGCGTGGCGGTGATCGGCGGCGGCAACAGCGGCGTCGAGGCGGCCATCGACCTGGCCGGGGTGGTGGCCCACGTCACCCTGATCGAGTTCGACAGCCAGCTGCGGGCCGACGCGGTCTTGCAGCGCAAGCTGGCCAGCCTGCCCAATGTGCGGATCGTCACCTCGGCCCTGACCACAGAGGTCCATGGCGACGGCGCCAAGGTCACGGCCCTCAGCTACAAGGACCGCGACAGCGACACCCTGCATCAGGTGGAGCTGGAGGGGGTGTTCGTGCAGATCGGCCTGGTCCCCAACACCGAATGGCTGAAGGACTCCGTGGCCCTCACCCCCCGGGGCGAGATCGAGGTGGACTATCGCGGCCAGACCTCGGTCCCCGGGGTGTTCGCCGCCGGCGACGCCACGACCACGCCCTATAAGCAGATCGTCATCGCCATGGGCGAGGGCGCCAAGGCCGCCCTCTCCGCCTTCGACCACCTGATCCGCCAGCCGGTGGCGGAGACCCAGGCGGCGGCGTAAGACAAAGGCGGCCCGGGAACACTCGGGCCGTCCAAGGAGGGCCGAACACGCCGACAGATCCCCCACCACCCCTGCCGGAGGCCCCGTTCACCGTCCGCACCCGGCGCACCGGCATCATTTCAGGCGGGCTGTTCGGCGGCGAGCGCCGGCGCCTGGCCGCCGGAGGTCGGTTGAGTTCAGAGCCCATGTGATCTTCATCAATGCGGCTTGCGCCGACCGCTGGTGACATACCTCATCCATTGATGAGGTGAGTCATGTCGAAACGGGAAATCGTTCTGTGCCACCCGGTCAGAACCGCGATCGGAACCTACAATGGCAGCCTCAAGGCGACGGCGGCGGTGGATCTGGGCGCGGCGGCTATCCGCGAGACGCTGCGGCGCTCGAAGCTTGAGCCGTCCCGCCTGAGCGCTGTGGTCATGGGCAATGTTGTTCAGGCTGGCAACAAGATGAACCCGGCCCGTCAGGCGGCGATCTACGCGGACGTCTCCGTCGAGGTTCCAGCCATGACCGTGAACCGTGTCTGCGGATCCGGGGCGCAGGCGATCGCCTCGCTCGCCCAGGAAGTCTGGCTTGGCTTCGCTAACGCCGGCATCGCCGGAGGCATGGAAAACATGGACGCCGCCCCCTACCTCATGGCGGGTGGACGCTGGGGCTATCGGATGGGGGATGCGCAGATCTACGACGCCATGCTGCGTGATGGTCTCAATGACGCCTTCTCCAACCAACACTCAGGGTGGCACACCGAAGATCTCGCCAGCCGATACAATATCAGCCGGGAGGATCAGGACCGCTGGGCGGCGCGCTCTCAGCAAGCCTTTTCCGCGGCGCAGGCGGCAGGCAAGTTCGACGCCGAGATCGTCGCCATTGAGGTCAAGGGCCGCAAAGGCCCCGAGCCGTTCGACCGGGATGAGCACAATCGCCCCGACACCACCCTCGAAAGTCTGGCTAAGCTAAAACCAGCCTTCCGGAAGGACGGAACCATCACGGCGGGCAACGCACCCGGCCTGAATAGCGGCGCGGCCGCGATGGTCGTCGCCGAACGCAACTTCGCCGAGGCCAACGGGCTCACGCCGATGGCGCGGCTGGTCGCCTATGGCGTCAGCGCGGTGGAGCCCGGCATGTTTGGGATCGGTCCCGTTCCCGCCGTACGTCAGGCGCTGGACCGGGCTGGATGGACGATTGGCGACATCGAGCGGATCGAGATCAATGAAGCTTTCGCCGCCATCGCGCTGGCCGTCACACGGGAACTCGGTCTCGCCGAGGATATCGTCAATGTCGAGGGCGGAGCCATCGCCCATGGGCATCCGATTGGTGCGACGGGCGCGATCCTGACCACGCGGATCTTGCACTCAATGAAGCGCGACGGACTGAAGCGTGGCCTTGTCACCCTGTGCATTGGCGGCGGCCAAGGCATAGCATTGGCGTTGGAAGTCATGTCGTAACTCCGATCACGGCGCGAGCGATCAAGGCGATACCAAAATAACGGCCATTTCATTCACCGTCACATCCACCGCAAACCGCGCGAATTCAAACATGGATATCCAATGTTTATGATGTCCCGATTTCATATAAATCAATGCAATTGCGTTTTATGCCCTCTACGTCTAGAAAAATTCCCTTGAATATTTGATCGCGGACCCGTCCGTGGCCAGGGGGCGGCGAACATGCGCGGCGTTCTATTGGCTTCTGTTTTCGCTCTCGCGTCATTGTCGGCGACGCAGGCCCGCGCCGCCGATCCGCCGCCGCCAAGCCCCGCCCCGCTGGCCTTGGCGCCAACGCCAGGACGCAACTGGACCGGCTTCTATCTGGGTCTCCATGCCGGCGGCGCCTGGGGCCGCGACAGGTGGGCCTCGGGCGACGGCTTCCTGGCCGAGGCCGCGGCCAACGGCGCCTTCCCCGGCGAGGGCGAGCCCACGGGCCTCCTGGGCGGAGGACAGGTGGGCTTCAACCAGCAGATGGGGCCGTGGGTGGCGGGCGTCGAGGCGTCAGCCAGCGCCTCCAACCTGGGCGGCTACGCCAAGTGTGTGATGAGCGACCCGGCTGAGCCCAGTTCCTTCGCCTGCCACAACACCGTCGATTCCATCGTCACCCTCTCGGGCCGCCTCGGCCGAGGCTGGGGCGACTTCCTGCTCTACGGCAAGGCCGGCGCCGCCAGGGCGACGGGATCGAGCCAGATGTTCCCCACCCTCAGCACCACCCGCTATACAAGCCGCGGAACCCGCTCGGGCTGGGTGCTCGGCGGCGGCCTTGAATACCCCATCAGCCGCACCCTCTCCGGCTTCATCGAATACGACCATTACGACTTCGGCGCCCCTGGGCTGACCTATTCCGGCGGGGGCCAGAGCGCGACCGTGCGCTTCAACGAGCGGCTCGACGCCGTGCGCCTGGGCGTCAACTATCACTTCGCCGGGAGCCACGGCCGGGACGCTTCGCCGCCCCTGACGCTCCCCGGCCTGCTCAAGGGCTGGACCGCCGAGATCGGCGCCCGCGATTTCGCCGACGCCGGCCGCATGCAGTTCGATCTGATGGACCCGGTGGTGACCGCTCACCTCAACTCGCGCCTCATCTACAGCGGCGCCACGGGGCAGTCTCTGGAGACCTTCTTCCGTTTCGAGAACCGGAACGGCCTGTTCCTGAAGGGCTATGCCGGCCAGGGCGCCCAGGCCCACGGCGCCCTCAACGACGAGGATTTCCCGGGCGCGACCCATTATTCGAACACCCACTCCGGCCTGCGCGGCGGCGAACTCGCCTATGGGGCCATCGACCTTGGCCATGAG
>JARLIP010000030.1 GCA_031291685.1 Caulobacteraceae bacterium
CAGAAGGGCTGCTTGTAGTTCCTCAAATTCATCGAAATCACTAGTTCTTCCAGCGCCGAATTGCCGGCACGTTCGCCGATGCCGTTGACGGTACATTCGATCTGGCGCGCGCCGGCGCGCACTCCGGCGAGCGAATTCGCCACCGCCAAGCCGAGATCGTCGTGGCAGTGCACGGAAAAGCGCGCCTTGTCGGAATTCGGCACGCGCGTGCGCACGGCGTCGAACAGCTCGTAATACTCGTCCGGCACGGTGTAGCCGACCGTGTCGGGGATATTGATGGTGGTGGCGCCGGCGCGGATCGCCGCCTCCACGCAGCGGCGCAGGAAGTCGCGCTCGGTGCGGGTCGCGTCCTCCGCCGACCATTCCACGTCGCCGCACAGGTTGCGGGCATAGGCCACCGAACGGGTCACCTGCTCCAGCACCGCCTCCGGCTCCATCTGCAGCTTGAACTTCATGTGCACCGGGCTGGTGGAGATGAAGGTGTGGATGCGGCCGCGCTTGGCCGGTTTGATGGCCTCGGCGCAGCGATCGATGTCCCCCACCGCCGCCCGGGCCAGGCCGCAGATGGTGGATTCGGTGACGATCTCGGAGATGCGGCGCACCGCGTCGAAGTCGCCGTTGGAGGCGATCGGGAAGCCGGCCTCAATCACGTCGACGCCCATCTCCTCCAGGATCTTGGAGAGTTCCAGCTTCTCGTCCAGCGTCATGGAGGCGCCGGGCGCCTGCTCGCCGTCACGCATGGTGGTGTCGAAAATGATGACGCGGTCTTTGCCGCTCGAAGAAGCGGTGGAATCGATGGGGGATGTCATGGATCAGCTCGTCTGCTGGCGATTTTATGAGGGCGGCGGGTCTGAACTATTCCCCTGCACGCCCGGTCGCGACAAGTCGCGACCCCTAGAGCGTCCAGGGGCTTGTAAGGCTCAGCAGAAGAAGCAGGCTCGCGTTCATAGGGGTCATTTAGCGAATCCGCCCCGCAAACGCAAGCTTTTTGCGCCTCAGATCGCCGGGAGGGCTTCCCGCGCAAGAACCTTCCTGACCGCCGGACGCTGAATCATGCGCTCGCGGTGGGCGAGGACCTTGGGAAATCGCCCCTCATTGCCCACCCCGTCCCGCGCCAGCCAGCGGGACATGACGAACAGATAGGGATCGCTGATCGTATAGGTGTCCCCGTGGACCCAGGGGCGTCCGTCCTCGAACCTCTGCTCGATCAGCTCGAAATGGTCCCCGATCGCCTGGGGGGCGTGGGCGCGCATGGCCTGCGCGGCCGCCTCGCCCTGGGCGTAGCGCGCCGGGCGGAACAGGTGGGCGTAGGCCACGTGCAGGCTGGCGGCGATATAGAGGTTGAAGTCCTGCGCCTGGGCGAAGGCGAAGGGATCGTCCAGGGGCGCCAACGCCGCTTCGGGGAAGCTCTGGGCGACATAGGCCAGGATCGCCGGGTTCTCGGTGATCACCCCCCGGTCCGTGACCAGGGCCGGCACCCGCCCCTTGGGGTTGACCTCCAGATAGGCGGCCGAGCGCTGCTCGGTTTCCGCGAAATTGACCCGCACCGCCTCGAACGCGGCGCCGGCCTCCTCCAGGGCGATGTGCGAGGCCAGGGAGCAGGCGTTGGGGGCGTAGAACAGCTTGAGCATGGATCTTCTCTGGTTGGCGGCGGCGCTTGGGAATTCAGGTCCGGTTGTCGGCCCGCTTGAGCCAGAGGCGGGCCGCAAGGCCCAGCCCGACCCAGGCGGCGATGGCCACGGCGATGGACGCCGCCTCGCGCATCCCGCCCCCGCTGGCGGCCCGGATCAGCGAATGGCCGGCAAGGCCGGTCAGGGCGATCTTGGGCACGATGCCCAGGGCGGTGCCGGCCAGGAAATCGGCGAAGCGCATGGGGGTGATGCCCGCGGCCATATTGACCACGATGAACGGCGCCGAGGGCGCCAGCCGCACCAGGAAACTGGCCACGAAGCCGTTGCGCCCGATCATGTCCATGAACCGCCGCACGCTGTCCCCGGCCACGTCGGCCAGCAGCCGTCCGCCGAAGCTGCGTCCCAGGTAAAATCCGATCACGGAGGAGACCATGGTCCCGGCCCAGCTATAGGCCATGCCCATCTGCGGCCCGAAGGCCACCACCGCCGCGGCGATCAGCGCCACCTGCGGCACCCCCAGGAAGGCGAGGCCCGCGAAGGCCGCCACCGCCACCGGCAGCGCCCAGGGGCCATGGGCCGCCCCGGTCAGCCAGGCCTTGAGGCTGGCCTCACGGTCGATCCCCAGTACGGGCGCGGCGAACAGCAGCACCAGCCCCACCCCACCGAACAGCACGAAGGCGCTGGCCAGGGCCTTCCAGGCCTTGGCGTCAAGGCGCACGAGGGAACGCAGGAATGAACGCATCGCGGGCCTATATAGCGAGGCCCAGGCGGGGAACCTACCCGTCCGGGGTCATAGTTTTCGCCTGTGGCGGCGCGGACGCAGGCGTGGAGCCGGCGCCACGGCGACCTAGAATTCGAATATTACGGATGAATTCGGAACGTCCGGTGGCCTAATTTCCTCCCCGCGCGTTGCGCCGCGCGCCCCACGCGCGTAAACAGCCGCCGTTTCCAAACAAGGGGTTTCTCATGTTCACCGAGTCCGCCGCCCTCAGCCGCGTCAAGCCGTCCGCCACCATCGCGGCCAGCGCCAAGGCCCGCGCTTTGAAGGCCGCCGGTCGAAACGTGATTTCCCTGGCCGCCGGCGAGCCCGATTTCGACACCCCGGACAACATCAAGGAAGCGGCCATCAAGGCCATTCGCGACGGCCAGACCAAATACACCGACGCCGACGGCATGCCCGCCCTAAAGGAAGCCATCGTCGCCAAGTTCGCCCGCGAGAACGGCCTGACCTACAAGACCAGCCAGGTGCACGTGGCGCCCGGCGGCAAGCCGGTGATCTACAACGCCCTGGTGGCCACCCTGAACCCCGGCGACGAGGTCGTGATCCCCGCCCCCTACTGGGTCTCCTATCCCGACATGGTGCTGCTGGCCGGCGGCGAGCCCGTCGCGGTCGCCACCTCGGCCGAGAACGGCTTCAAGCTGCAGGCGGCCGACCTGGAGACGGCGATCACCCCGCGCACCCGCTGGCTGATCCTCAACTCCCCGTCCAACCCCTCGGGCGCCGCCTATACCCGCGCCGAACTGAAGGCCATCGCTGACGTCCTGCTGCGCCATCCCCAGGTCTGGGTTCTGACCGACGACATGTACGAGCATCTGGTGTTCGACGACTTCGAGTTCACCACCATCGCCCAGGTCGAGCCGGCCCTCTACGACCGCACCCTGACCATGAACGGGGTGTCCAAGGCCTACGCCATGACCGGCTGGCGGATCGGCTACGCCGCCGGCCCCGAGCCCCTGATCAAGGCCATGGGCAAGGTGATCAGCCAGACCACCTCCAACCCCGCCTCGATCTCGCAGTTCGCGGCGGTGGAGGCCCTGAACGGGACCCAGGACTTCATCAAGCCCAACGCCAAGCTGTTCCAGGGCCGCCGGGACCTGGTGGTCTCCATGCTCAACCAGGCCAGCGGCCTGCACTGCCCGACCCCGGAAGGCGCCTTCTACGTCTATCCGTCCTGCCAGGGCCTGATCGGCAAGACCACCCCGGGCGGCAAGGTGATCCAGTCGGACGAGGACTTCGCCATGGAGCTGATCGAGGCCGAGGGCGTGTCGGTGGTGCACGGGGCGGCCTTTGGCCTCTCCCCCTTCTTCCGCATCTCCTACGCCACCTCCAACGCCATCCTGGAAGACGCCTGCCAACGCATCCAACGCTTCTGCGCCAGCCTGAAGTAGGGATCGGCGCTCGCGCCCGCTTCTGCTCCCCTGTTTGACGAAGCCACACGGGGGAGCTGTCGGGACGCAGTCCCGGCTGAGGGGGCGTTCGGACGGCCGGGTCGCCCCCTCCGTCGCGGGGCTATGCAGGGGAGGAAAGGGTGTTCTGCTCCCCCGTCTCGACGGGGGAGCTGTCGGGGTGAAACCCCGACTGAGGGGGCGTTCGGACCGCCGGGACGCCCCCACCGTCACGGGGCTTCGCTCAGCACCCCACCCGATCAGGCCGACCGCGCCACCGCGAAATCGGCCAGTTCCTCCAGCGCCTTGCGCCAGCGGCCGGCGAACCCGTCCAAAGTCCGCGTGGCGGCGTCGGCATAGTCCGAGCCCAGGTCCAGGGTCGCGTCCAGGGCGCCGGTGCGCTTGACCAGCTCCTGGGCTCGGCGGAAGTCGGCGTCGGTCTGGTCGCGGCGCGCCACGGTGCGTTCCCAGAACTTGATCTCCGCCGCCCCGGTGCGCTCGATGGCCAGCAGCAGCGGCAAGGTCGCCTTGCCTTCGCGGAAGTCGTCCCCGGGGTTCTTGCCCAGGGCCTCGGCGGCGCCGTCATAGTCCAGGGCGTCGTCCGCCAGCTGGAAGGCGATGCCCAGGTTCATGCCATAGTCGCGCAAGGCCCCGGACTTGGCCGCGGGCGCCCCGGCCGAGATCGCCCCCGCCTCGGCGGCGGCGGCGAACAACTCGGCGGTCTTGGCCTCGATGATCTGCAGATAGGTGTCCTGTCCCAGGTTCAATTCGTGGGCCCGGGTCAATTGCAGCACCTCGCCCTCGGCGATCACCCGCGAGGCCTTGGCCAGCACCCCCAGGGCCGGCATCGAGCCGGCGTCGACCATCAGTTCGAAGGCGCGGGAGAACAGGAAATCCCCCACCAGCACGCTGGAGGGCGCGCCCCAGATCAGGTGGGCGGCGACCTTGCCCCGGCGAAGCTGGGAGCCGTCGACCACGTCGTCGTGCAGCAGGGTGGCGGTGTGGATGAACA
>JARLIP010000290.1 GCA_031291685.1 Caulobacteraceae bacterium
CAAGGCCGCCGTCGGCCCGACCACGGCGGCGGTGATCATCGAGCCGGTCCAGGGGGAAGGCGGCGCTCGCCATCTGGACGAGACCCAGCTCAAGGCCCTGCGCCAGATCTGCACCGAGGCCGGCATTCTTCTGATCTATGACGAGATCCAGTGCGGCCTGGGCCGCACGGGCCGGCTGTTCGCCCACGACTGGGCTGACGGCGAGGCCCAGCCGGACATCATGTGCGTGGCCAAGGCTCTGGGCGGCGGCTTCCCCGTCGGCGCGTGCCTGGCCACCGCCGAGGCGGCCAAGGGCATGACCGTGGGCTCCCACGGCTCGACCTATGGCGGCAACCCCCTGGCCATGGCCGTGGGCGCGGCGGCCTTTGACGAGATCGTCAAGCCCGAGACCCTGGCCCATGTGCGCGAGATCGCCGGCTATCTGGGCCAGCAGCTGGCGGGCCTGAAGGACCGCTATCCCGACGTGGTGCTGGAGATTCGCGGCAAGGGCCTGCTGATCGGCGTCAAGCTCGCCCCCAACAATCGCGAGTTCATGAACCTGGCCCGCGAGGAAAAGCTGCTGATCGCCGGCGGCGGCGAGAACTGCGTGCGCCTCCTGCCCCCCTTGATCCTGTCTCTGGACGAGGCGCGGGAGGCGATCGAGAAACTCGAGAAGACCTGCGAGGCGGTGCGACGACAAGCGGCCGCCTGACCCGCTGATCCTCGCCCCCCTTTTCTCATCTCGCTCCATCGCCCGGCGGCCCCGGGCGATCCTTGGGAATTTCCCGATGACCCTCGCCCTGCCCCCTAAGCCCCGGCACTTCATCGACCTTTGGCGGTTCGACGCGCCCACCCTGCGCGCCATCCTGGACGACGCCCAGACCCGCAAGGCCGCCCGCATGGGCTGGCCCAAGGGCGCCCCGGACTCCGACGCCCCGGCCAAGGACCGCACCCTGGCCATGATCTTCGAGAAGAACTCCACCCGGACCCGCTTCTCCTTCGACGCCGCGATCCGCCAACTGGGCGGCCATTCCATCATCGCCACCGCCAGCGACATGCAGCTGGGCCGGGGCGAGACGGTGGAGGACACCGCCCGGGTGCTCTCGCGCATGGTGGACGCGGTGATGATCCGCAGCAACGCCCATCAGACCCTGGAGCGCTTCGCCCAGGCCGCCACCGTGCCGGTGATCAACGGCCTCAGCGACGCCAGCCACCCCTGCCAGATCATCGCCGACCTGCAGACCTTCGAGGAGCATCGCGGCTCCGTGGCCGGCAAGACCCTGGCCTGGGTCGGGGACGGCAACAACATGTGCGCCAGCTTCATGCACGTGGCCGGCCAGCTGGGCTTTCGCCTGCGGGTGGCCTGTCCCAGCGCCTACGCCCCCGACCGGGTGGACGTGGCCCGGGGGCTGGAGCTGGGCGCCCAGATCGAGATCACCGACGATCCCCGCGCGGCGGTCGAGGGCGCGGACGCGGTGCTGGCCGACACCTGGGTGTCCATGGGCGACACCGACCACGACGCGCGCCTGGCGGCCCTGGAGCCCTATCAGGTGGACGCCAAGCTGATGTCCCTGGCCGCCCGGGACGCGGTGTTCCTGCACTGCCTGCCGGCGCACCGGGGCGAAGAGGTCACCGACGAGGTGATGGACGGGCCGCAGTCCCTGATCTGGGATGAGGCGGAAAACCGCATCCATGCGCAAAAGGCCATCCTGGCCTGGTGTTTCGGCCACGGCTGACGCCTAAGCTTCCGGGCGGCGCCCCGGCGCCGGCTCGCTTATTTCGGATCAGCCCCTATCTAGGGCCCTTGCTCCTCGTTCAAGCCCAGGCGGACCGGACCCCTGCAAAGGTCCCGGCCGCCCCATCCGCAGTTGCGCCGTGACCCAAGTCGAACCCACCCAACGCCGGGACGATATCGTCGCCGGCTTTCAGATCGCCGAACAGCCCGTGCGCGGCCGCATCGCCCGCATGGGCGACATGGTCGACGCCATCCTCACCCGGCACGACTATCCCGAGCCCGTAGCCGACCTGCTGGGGGAGGCCTGCGCCCTCGCCGCCCTGGTGGGCTCCAGCCTGAAGTTCGAGGGCCGGCTGATCCTGCAGGCCCAGGGGGACGGGCCGGTCTCCTTCGTGGTCGCCGACTACGACACCACCGGCGCCCTGCGCGGCTATTGTCGCTATGACCCCGACCGCGTGGCCGAGGCCTCCAAGAGCTTCGTGCGCCCGGGCGCCAAGACCCTGCTGGGAGGCGGCGTCTTCATCATGACCGTGGACCAGGGCCCGGACATGGACCGCTATCAGGGCATCACCCCCATCGAGGGCGAGACCCTGGCCCTGTGCGCCGAGCACTATTTCGCCCAGTCCGAACAGACCCCCACCCGGGTGCGCCTGGCGGTGGGTCAGGTCCAGACCGGCCCCACGGCCACCTGGCGGGCCGGGGGCATGCTGATCCAGAACATCGCCGAGGATGAGGCGCGGGGCTCCACCCGCGAGACCTGGGAGACCGCCCAGGCCCTGTTCGAGACCCTGGGCGAGGACGAGCTGATCGACCCCACAGTCCCGCCGGAGCGGCTGCTCTATCGGCTGTTCCACGAAGAGGGCGTGCGCCTGTTCGAGGCCAAGCCGCTGGAGGCCTTCTGCCGCTGCTCCATGGACCGCATCGAGGGCGTGCTGAAGTCCTTCCCCCGGGAAGAGCGCGTCAACATGGTCGAGGACGACGGCAAGATCCGCGTCACCTGCGAATACTGCTCGCGCACCTATGAACTCGAACCCGAGACGGTGCTGGAGGACTAGGCGGTCGGCGAGCCCCCTCCACCGCTTCGCGGTCCCCCTCCTCCAGAGAGGGAGGAATTGGGTTGGGTGCTGACCTTTTCTAATTCCTCCCCCATTGGGGGAGGGGGACCAGGCGCAGCATGGTGGAGGGGGTTCGCGGCGCGCTTAGGCCACGCAGGCCTCGAACCCCGCCTTCAGCGCCGCCTCGTCCAGATTGCGGCCGATGAACACCATGCGGCTGTAGCGGTCGGCCTCGTTGCGCCAGGGGCCTTGCATGTCCCCTTCCAGGATCATGTGCACGGCCTGGAACACCAGGCGGCGATCCTCGCCCTTCACGTCCAGTATGCCCTTGGCCCGCAGGATGTCGGGGCCCTGGGCGGCCAGAAGGTCGTTCAGCCAGCGGGTGATCTTGTTGGCGTCCACGGGCTTGTCGAGCCGCAGGGACACGCCCTTGATGCCGTCGTCGTGGATGGTGTGGTCGTGATCATGATGATCGTGGTCGTGATGATCATGGCCATGGTGGTGGTGATCATGGTCGTGGTCGCAGTGCTCGTCATGCACGTGACCCTCCTCGCCATGGGCCGGGTTGAGGAATTCCGGCTCGATGTCGAGGATCCGCTCCATGTCGAAACCACCCCGGCCCAGGATCGCGTCCAGGGGCACGTTGGAGCGCTGGGCCCTATGGATCGGGGCCAGGGGATTGATCCGCCGGATGCGGGCCTCGATCATCTTCAGGTCGTCGGCGGAGACCAGGTCGGTCTTGTTCAGCACGATCTGGTCAGCGAAGGCGATCTGCTCGGCGGCCTCGCGGCTGTCGGACAGGCGCAGAAGAATGTGCTTGGCGTCCACCACCGTGGTGACGCTGTCCAGGCGGGTCTTGGCCTTGACGTCCTCGTCGACGAAGAAGGTCTGGGCCACCGGGCCGGGATCGGCCAGGCCCGTGGTCTCGATGATGATGGCGTCGAAGCCGCCCTTGCGCTTGGTCAGGCCCTGGACCACCCGGATCAGGTCGCCGCGCACCGTGCAGCAGACGCAGCCGTTGTTCATCTCGAACACTTCCTCGTCGGCGCCGACCACCAGGTCGTTGTCGATGCCGATCTCGCCGAACTCGTTGACGATCACGGCGTAGCGCTTGCC
>JARLIP010000291.1 GCA_031291685.1 Caulobacteraceae bacterium
CGCCTGGACCGGCGGGACGACCGCCAGCGCGCAGGCGGCGATGCGCCGGCTGGACCTGACGCGGCTGAAGGACCTGGAGGTGCGCAAGCTGTCGGCGGGCCAGAGGCGCAGGCTGGCCCTGGCGCGGCTCCTGGCCAGCCCCCGGCGGCTTTGGCTGCTGGACGAGCCCCTGGCGCCCCTGGACGCCGACCGGCGCCGGCTGTTCGGCGAGATCATGGCCGAGCACCTGGCCGGGGGCGGCATGATCCTGGCCGCCGTCCACGATCCCCTGCCCATCCCCGCCCGCGGCGCGGAGATCGCGCCATGAACGGGTTCGGCGCCCTGATCCGGCGGGAGCTGGCCCTCAGCTGGGGGCGCGGGGGCGGAGCCATGCTGGCGCTGGCCTTCTACCTGGCCATGGCCACCCTCCTGCCCCTGGCGGCGGGATCGGAGCCGGCGCGGCTGGCGGCGGTGGCGCCGGGCTCGGCCTGGCTGGCCCTGGCGGTCTCCTCGCTCCTGTCCCTCGAGCGCCTGTTCGAGCGGGACTACGAGGACGGCGCCCTGGACCTTCTGGCCCTGGGGCCGGCGCCCCTGGAGGCGGCGGCCTTCGCCAAATGCCTGGCCCAATGGATCACCACCGGCGCGCCCCTGGCCCTCCTGGCGCCCGTGGTGGCCACGGCCCTGGGCGCGCCCCTGAAGCTGGCGCCCCTGACCGTGATCACCGCCCTGATCGGCGGCCTGGGCTTTTCCTTCTGCGGCGGCATCGGCGCGGCCTTAAGCCTCGGCAGTCGCCGGGGCGGGGTGCTGATCGCGGTGATCGTCCTGCCCCTGTTCGCCCCGCCGGTGATCTTCGGCGCCGGGGCCATAGACGCCTTCGGGGCGGGGCTGGACTGGAAGACGGGCTTGATGCTGCTGGGCGCCTATAGCCTCACCGCCCTGGCCCTGGGTCCCTTCGCCATGGCCGCGGCCTGCCGCAACGCCCTCTCGTAACCCTTGTCCTAGATCAAAGGGCGGGCGACCTTGGAGAAATCCGCTCTACCCCCAGGGCGACCTTGGCCTTAGAACCACGTTCCATGATCGCGATCCTGACCAACCCCCAGCGCTTCATGGCCTTCTCGGCCTGGTTCGCGCCCCTGCTCGGGGTCATCGCCGCGGTGCTGGCGGCGGTGGGCCTATGGTCGGACTTCGCGGCCCCGCCGGACTATCAGCAGGGCTATACGGTGCACATCATGTTCATCCACGTGGCCGCCGCCTGGATGAGCCTGTTCGTCTATGCCTGCCTGGGCGCCGCCAGCTTCCTGGGCCTGGTGTTCCGGGTGGCCCTGGCCGACGCCGCCGCCCGGGCCGCGGCCCCCCTGGGGGCGGGCTTCACCCTCCTGGCCCTGGTCACCGGCTCCTTCTGGGGGCGGCCCATGTGGGGAACTTGGTGGGTGTGGGACGCGCGCCTGACCTCGGTGCTGGTGCTGTTCCTGTTCTATCTGGGCTATCTGGCCCTGCAGGCGGCCATTGACGACGAGCAGCGCTCGGCCCGGGCCTGCGCCATCCTGGCCCTGGTGGGTTTGGTGAACCTGCCGATCGTGCACTTCTCGGTGGAGTGGTGGAACACCCTGCACCAGGGCGCCTCGGTGTTCCGCAAGGACGGCCCGGCCATGCCGCCGGTCTATCTGGTCCCGCTCCTGACCATCGCCCTGGCCTATATGGCGGCCTTTGGCGGGCTTTGGCTGGTGCGGATCCGGGCTGAGGTCTGGCGGCGCAGGGCCAATGTCCTGGCTCTGCGGGCGGCGGGCTGAACCATGGGTCTCGATTTCGCCGCCGGCAATTACGCCGCCTACGTCTGGCCGTCCTACGCCCTCACAGCCCTGATCTTCGCCGTGCTGATCATCGACAGCCTGGCCCGCGCCCGCCGCTGGAAAAAAGCCGTGGAGACCCGCGAGCGCGAGGCCCGGGAGGCCGGCGCCGCGGCGCCGGAGGACGAGGCTTGAAGCGCTGGCTGGCCGCCCTGCCCCTCCTGGCCGTTATCGCCCTGGGGGCGCTGTTCGGCGGCTACGCCCTGTGGCACGACCCACACTACAAGCCCAACGCCCTGGTCGGCCGTCCCCTGCCGGACGTGACCCTGCCCACCCTGACGGACGGCGCCAGGACGCCGATCCGCTCGGTTTCCGGCCCCGCGACCCTGGTCAATTTCTTCGCCTCCTGGTGCGCGCCCTGCATCCAGGAGCAGCCGACCCTGATGGCCCTGAAAGCCGAAGGAGTGCGCATCGTCGGCGTGGCCTGGAAGGACGATCCGGATAAGACCCGCGCCCATCTGGCGCAGCATGGCGACCCCTACGCCCTGACCCTGGTGGACCGGGACGGTCGCGCGGGACTGGAGTTCGGCGTCTCCGGCGTGCCGGAAACCTATCTGGTGGGGGCGGACGGAAAGATCCTGGCCAAGGTGTCAGAACCTCTGACCGCGGACAGCGCCGAGCATCTGCTCGAACAGGCCGACCCACGCCGTTAACCTTGCGCTAACCATAATAATCGCGCCATATTGAGCGACTTAGTCTCTAGCTCAATGTGATTCCTTGGCTGTTCAACCCCCGCGACCGGGCTCAACGCCCCAGTTGCCGGCCCGGACCACCCCGGCCAATGGGGCGCGTACGGCCGCGCAACGGGCGTTTTTCGACGCGGCCCTGAACAAGGCCGGCGCCCCCACGGCGCCCCAGGCGACCACCGCGCCCCGAGCCGCCGGCGCCAGCAACCCGGTCCAGCCGGCGGTCACCCGCCTGCGCGCCGAGACCACGATCCCGCAGGAAGCCCCCACCCGGATCCTGCGACCGGGCTCCCTCATCGACATCAAGGTCTAGGCGGCGCCCCTTAGGGGGTCAGGCCACCAGCAGGCGGCGTAGGGTCAGGTTGCACAGCTCCACCGCCTGGGCCCGCTTGGCGGCGTCCGGGCGCAGGCTGAACTCCAGCCAAAGGCCATCCATCAGGGCGGCGATGATCAGCAGCACCTGTTCCCGATCCACATCGTCGCGACCCTTGACGGGCAACCGGCCCACGGCCTCGGCCAGCAGGTCCTGCAAACCCCGGTTATGGGCGGCGTTGACCTCGGCGAAGGCCGGATCGTTGCGGGTCAGGGTCCAGAAGGCGGTCCAGGCGCCCAGGACCTCGGGACCGGTCCAGGTTTCCGAATAGAGAACGGCGAAGAAGCGATCCAGGGTGCGCCAGGGATCAGGATCGTTGGCGGCCAACAGGCGCTCGAACTCGGCCAGGAACCGCTCGCACAGGTCCTTGTAGGCCTCGAGGAACAGGGTCTCGGGGTTCTCGAAATAGTGACGCAATAGCCCGTGGGAGACCCCGGCCTGACGGCAGATCTCCCGGCCGGTGGCGCCCTTGGGACCAAGCTGGGCCAGACAGGTGATGGCGGCGGCCAACAGGTCCTGGCGCCGGTCCATGGGGGCCATGCGGCGGCGCGGCGGCTTGGTCTGCGCCGCGGTTGGCGATTCCAGTTCGGACAACGGGCCTCACACACGGTTCACGCGGCGCAAGGCCGCCCCCGGGGCGCAATATGGCGACGCCGGGGGCGATGGGCAACCAATCGAGATTTAGCCGAACGTCCGTCCCAGGAAGGATCGGTCCGCCAGGATCTCCCGGGCGGCGTTGTGGCCGGGGGCGCCGGTGACGCCGCCGCCGGGGTGGGTCCCGGCGCCGCACATGTAGAGCCCCTTGATCGGGCCGCGATAATCCCCGTGGCCCAGGAACGGTCGGGCCGCCCACAGCTGATCGAGAGACATGGCGCCGTGCATGATATCCCCGCCGGTCAGGCCGAACTTCCGCTCCAGGTCCATGGGGGACAGGATCATCCGCCCCAGGACCGAGGCCTTGAAGTTGGGGGCGTGCTGGTTGACCGTGTCGATGATCAGGTCGGCGGCGGCCTCGCGCTCGTCGTCCCAGCTGCGGCCGTCCGGCAGGACCGGGGCGAACTGCTGGCAGAACAGGCTGGCCACGTGCTGGCCCGCGGGCGCCAAGCTGTCGTCCACCGTGCTGGGGATCAGGATCTCGACGATCGGGGCCTTGGACCAGCCGTGCAGACGCGCGTCGATGAAGGCGCGGTCCATATAGTCCAGGGTGGGGGCGATGATGATCCCGCTCTGGTGATGCTCACCCTCCCCCGGCAGGCAGGTGAAGTTGGGCAGTTCCGACAGGGCCACATTCATGCGGAAGGTGCCCGAGCCGGCCTTGAACCCGGTGACCCGGCGGCGGAATTCCGGGGTCAGATCCTGTGGCGCCACCAGGCGCTCATAGAGCAGTCGCGGTCCGACATTGGAGACCACGGCCGATCCGAACACCTCGACCCCGGACTCCAGCCGAACCCCCACGGCCTTGCCCCCGTCCACCAGCACCCGCTCCACGGGGGAATCCAGGCTGATGGTGACACCGACCTCCTCGCAGGCGGCGCGCATGGCCTGGGTGATGGCGCCCATGCCGCCGATGGCGTGGCCCCAGGCGCCCTTCTTGCCGTTCACCTCGCCGAACACGTGGTGCAGCAGCACATAGGCCGAGCCGGGGGTGTCGGGGCTGGCGTAGTTGCCCACCACCGCGTCGAAGCCAAAGGCGGCCTTGACCGCCTCGCTCTCGAACCAGCCGTCCAGGAAGCTGCGGGCGCTCTTGGTGAAGAGGTCCAGCACGTCCCGCTGCTGGTCGATGGGCATGCGGGCCATGGGCAGGCCCTGGACCGCCGCGGCCAGGAGGGCCTTGAGCCCGCCGCCGGCGTTGGGCGGGGTCTTCAAAGCCAGGTCCCGCAGCACGTCCGCCACCCGCTCCAGGGCGTCGTAATAGTCGGGCAGGACGTCGGCGTCGTGGTTGGAGAACTTGCGGAACTCCGCCTGGGTGCGCTCCAGCCCGCCGCCCAGCTTCAGATAGCCGCCATCGGCCTGGGGCAGGAAGTTGCTGATCGGCCGCTCCACCACCCTCAGGCCGCGCTCGGCCAGCTTCATGTCGGCGATGACCTTGGGATTGAGCAGGCTGACCGTGTAGCTGGCCACGGAGTTGCGGAAGCCGGGATGGAACTCTTCGGTCACCGCCGCCCCGCCGACCACCTCGCGACGTTCCAGCACCCGCACCTTGAGCCCCGTGCGGGCCAGGTAGTAGGCGCAAACCAGGCCGTTGTGGCCGCCGCCGATGATCACGGCGTCGTAGCGAGCGGTCATGAGCTAATCCGAATGAGGGGTGGAAGACAGGACGTAGAGAGAAGACGGGTTCAGGTCAGGTCACGGCCTTGGGCCGCCGACTCCAGCCGGGGGCCGGGGGCTGGTGCAGGCGGGCCTCGGGGATCAAGGCGCGGGTCTTGGCGGCGAAGTTGCGCAGGCACACCTCCTCCTCGCTCAAGGGACCGACGGTGAAGTTGGGGGAGGCCATGCCGTCCTGCACCCGCGTGATCAGCACCGTGTCCTCGGCATTGACCTGACGGTTGATGCGCCAGTTGAGATAGCGCGCGGCCTTCATCTCCCGCCGGTCGTCCGGCAGGGCGTAGGCGATCTCGCGGATCAGGGTCTCGGTGGGGGAGATCGGCAGGAACTGCATGAAGTCCACCTGGTCCGGATAGATGTCGAAGGCGACATTGGGCCAGAGCTTGAAATAGAGCCACTTGGTCTGGTCGGCCTCGGCCAGGTGATCCACCCGGGGCAGGATGTGCTGATACATGCGCTCGGAGGGGTTCTCCGAGGGACGGTCGCGCAGATAGCCCCACATCTTGTCGACCATGGGCTGGGCCTCGACCCCATAGCTGCGGCCGAACAGGCGGGTCAGGCCCGGATGGGCCACGCGGATGTGCAGGCCGTCGGAATAGTTGTCGGCGACGTTCTTCCAGTTCACCGGACGGGGCCGCAGGGTCACGCGGCCAAAGGCCTTCAACTCCTCGAACCGGTAGGGGGCGACCTCGGCGTCATAGGGGGCCATCATCGCCGCCACGCTGGGGCCGCCGCCCTCCAGCCGGATGAAGATGAAACCGCGCCAGATCTCGATGTCGATGGGGGTCAGGCCCTGACGGTCCTTGTTCAGGCTGGGATAGGTCTCGCCCAGGGGTACGCCGGTCAGGCGGCCGTCCAGCTCGTAGGACCAGGCGTGATAGGGGCAGATCAGCTTGCGCGCGCAGCCGGACGATCCGTCCACCACCCGCGAGCCGCGATGGCGGCAGACATTGGAGAAGGCCCGAAGCTGAAGATCCTCGCCCCGGACCACCACCACGCTTTCGCCGAGGAACTCCAGGGTGTGATAGCTGCCCACGTCCGGCACGTCGCTGATGTGGCAGACCACCTGCCAGGAGGGGCGCATGACTCTGGCGACCTCGACCTCGAAATATTCCGGGTCCCGATAGATCCAGGCCGGCAGACTCCAGTCGGCGTCGGGATCGTGGGTGACGTCCAGTTGCGGCGAGGCGGCAGGGGTCAAGGCGGCGGCGTCCTTCTGGCGGGATCGGGTGGGCGGTCGCTATTTGACATTTGTATAATAGCTCGCAAGAGCTGTCCAGACGGCGAAATCGGCGCCGGTCAGGTCGGAGGACGGACGAAGGGGGCGCGTCTATCCGCCCGCGCCGTCCTTCGCCGCCCAATAGAGATGGGTCTCCCACGGCGCCTCGATCACGCCGCCATTTTCAGCCACGGCGGCGGTCATCAGGTCGAACAAGGCGAAGCGGGGAGCTTCCGGCAGGAAGTGGTAGCTGGAATCGGTGCGCAGATAGGCGCCGAAGGTCTCGGCGGTCAGGGTCCAGGTCCAGGGATAGGCCCGATGGATCACGGGGCCGAACAGGCCGCTGGCGGCGAACTGGCCGGCGAAGGGGCCGCTCTCCAGATAGGCGGTCTGGGGCGGCGGCGTTCCCCAGACCCCGGGGGCGTGGATGGCGAAGGCGGCCTCGAAGGCGCTGGCGAAGGGCTCGCCTACGGGCAGGGGGACGTGGCCGAACACCGCCAGGCTTCCGCCGGGCGCCAGGATCTGGGCGGCCTTGGGATAGGCGATCTGGGGCGAAATCCAGTGCCAGGCCTGGGCAGAGACCACCAAGTCAAAGGCCTCTTCCCCCGCCTCGAACCCCTCGAAACCGCTGACCACGAAGTCCACATTGGCCGCGGGGACCCGCGCCCGGGCCTGATCGATCAGGGCGGGACCAGGATCGAGGGCGACCGTGCGCCCCGCCCGGGCCGCCAAGTCCCCGGTCGCCTGTCCGGCCCCACAACCGACCTCAAGCACCCGGCTGGCGCCGGTGAGCCCGGCCACGGCGGCCAGGTCGTCGAACAGGGCCGCCGGATAGCCCGGCCGCACGGCGCCGTAGAGATCGGCGACCGCGTCGAAGGTGTCTCGAGCCTGCATGGATCTGGCCTCCTGGGACGCAGGATTACCCCGGATCGCACAAGACGCAAGATATTCAACCCTGGGGCGCGTTCCGAAAAGTGGGAACCGGTTTTCGGACGAAACGCGCTCTAACCTTTTGAATTTAGGGCGCGGCCCGCCTTGCCGTGACCGACACCGTGATCTTGATGGTCTTGGAGACATAGGCGCCGGCGGCGTCGCTGCTCATGCCGATATCGGCCTGGGCGCGGTCGATCATCGCCTCGCCGGTGACCTTGGCCCGGTCGCCCTTGAGGGTCAGGGTGAAGGGCAGCGCCACGGGCAGGGCCTTGCCCTTGAGGGTCAAGGTTCCCCTGGCCTCATAGCGGTCGCCGGCGATGTGGCGGAACCGGCTGGTCTTGAAAGTCGCCGTCGGCTTATCGGCGGAATCCAGCCACTCGCCCTGGGGCAGGGTCTGGTCATGCACCGGATTGCCGTCAGTGGCCGAGGCGGTCTTGACCGTGATCACGGCGCTGGAAGGCTCCAGATTGTCCGGATCGAAGCGGATGGTCCCGGTCCAGGACGAAAACACCCCGTCGAAGGGCGCGCCGGCATAGGTCCCGGAGAAGCGGATCGAACTGGCCGCGGGATCGATGGTCCAGACGGCGGGCGGAGCCTTGGTGGCGGCGGGCTGGTCCTTGGCCGCGGCGGCGACGGAACCTGAGTCAGGGGCTCCGCTCGCCGAAGGGGCGCTCGCTTCCGAGGCGCTGGCCTCAATGGCGCTGGAGGCGGCCGGAGCGCTCGACACGGGGGCGGGTGGCGCGGGCGGCGTCGGGCCTTTGAGAGCGTGCAGGAAGGCCAGCGCGCCGATCAGGATGGCGGCGAAGCCGGCGATCAGGGCGACGCGGCGGCCCGGCGCCGGGGGTGGAAGGGGCGCGGCCGGCCCCAGCGACGGCAGGCCGGGAACCATCCGCGAAAGCACCTGATCGCGGTCGATCACCCAGTGCTTGAGGGCGGCCCCGACATGGGCCGCCGCCAGGCCCAGGGCGGCCCAGACGAACAACTCGTGCGCCTCAAGCGCCCCGCCAGCCACCCCGGCGCGGGTGCTCAGGCTGGCGGCCTCCAGGCCAAACAGATGCGGAACCTTGAACAGGCCGAAATAGACTGTGGGGATCACCAGGGGCCGGCCATGGGGGACAGACCAGCCAGCGGAGACATAGAGCCAGCCGGACAGGGGTAGGGCGATCATCAGCCCATAGAGCCCCACATGGGCGGCGTGGGCGGCCAGGCGCTCCCAGGCGGGCATGTGCTGTGGCAGGGGCGGCGGCGGATTGACCAGGCGCCAGGCCAGCCGGACCAGGCTGAGGGCCAGCACCGTCAGACCGAGAGACTTGTGCAGTTGAAAGGCGGCGATGGCCCGCACCATGGTGGCGGGAACATCAATGGCGTCGCTCATCCACCAGCCGACCAGGATATTGGCGAGAATGGCCAGGGCGATCGCCCAGTGCAGCAGGATCGCCACCGAAGCATAGCGGGCCGCGGGCGCCGGGACGGATCGTGTCATGGGCATGAACTCACTCAAAGGTTCAGGCCGCCGACTAGGCGCCCGGGTCATCGGACGCAAGGTAAGCACAGATGAAGTCGGTTGAAAGATGGCCGCCAGATAAGACTCGAGGCCCGACTCTCTCGAATCGGGCCTCGGGCTGGCTTTTACGTCATCCAGGCCGGCCGCCGGCTAAGCAGCCTCGCGTGGCTGAAGCCACGATTGATTTTGCTTTTTTGGAAGCAAAATCAATGCTGCTAAGAGTCCCAAGTGTAAGCAAACCTGCAAAGGTTTGCTTAGGGGCGGCCAGACGTTGAAGAGACTAGACCTTGGGGGCGCGAGCCTTGGGGGCGGCCTTGGCCTTCGGCGCGGCCTTGGCGGCCTTGGCGGCGGCGGACTGACGGCCGCCTTGGCCCAGACCGATCTGCTTGGCGAGGTTCGAACGGGCGGCGGCGTAGGACGGAGCCACCATCGGATAGGTGCTCGGCAGGCCCCATTTCGCGCGGTATTCCTCGGGGGAGAGGTTGTATTTCGTGCGCAGATGGCGCTTCAGCGACTTGAACTTGCGGCCATCCTCGAGGCAGATCAGGAAGTCCTCGCCGATCGACTTCTTGATGGAGACGGCCGGAGCCTTCACTTCAACGGGGACTTCCACCGGAAGGCCGACATTGCTGAGGGCGGCGTGGATGCTTTGGATCAGATCGCCCAGAGCAGTGGCGGCGACGGTATTGTTGCTCACATAGGCAGACGCAATGTCCGCCGTCAGTGCAATGAGATCTTCTTTATCACTGTTAATTTCAGCCATGATCGCCTCCGTGCGGCTCATTCGATGTGGTGCGCGGCATACAGGCTATCGCCGCGGGAATCTACTGACCAAATAGACAAAATGTGGCTTATTTTCATTATGGATCGCCAATTTTTCAGTGAATCGCCTAGACACCGCGGTTGCATAACTGAAGGCTTTAGCGTGTTAGGTGTGAAAAGCGGGATATCGGCGATCGTCATATATTCGCGGCGACCGCCACGCATTGACGCCCCGGACCATGCAGTTTAGCGCCGAGCCATGACCACCCCTGAATGCCGCCTCTATTTGATCACGCCGCCGGTCATTGAAGACCTGGCCGGTTTCGGCCACGCCCTGGCCCAGGCCCTGGACGCCGGAGACGTCGCCGCCCTGCAGATCCGACTCAAGGATCAGCCGGAGGCGGTGATCGCGGCGGCGGTGGACGTGATCGCCCCGATCGCCCTGAGCCGGCAGGTGGCGGTGATCCTCAACGACCGCCCTGACCTGGCCCTGAAGCTTGGCTGCGACGGCGTTCACATCGGCCAGGACGACATGCCCATCGCCCAGGCGCGCAAGCTGCTTGGCCCGCACCGGATGATCGGGGTCACCTGTCACGACAGCCGCCACCTGGCCATGGAGGCCAGCGAGGCGGGGGCGGACTATGTGGCCTTCGGCGCCTTCTATCCCACCGCCACCAAGGAAGCGAAGACCCGGGCCGAGCCGGACATCCTCAGCATCTGGCAGGAGACCATGGAGACGCCCTGCGTGGCCATCGGCGGGATCACGGTGGACAATTGCCGCCCCTTGGTGGAGGCGGGCGCCGATTTCATCGCCGTTTCAGCGGGGGTCTGGGCCTATCCCAAGGGCCCCGCCGCGGCGGTCCGGGCCTTCAACGCCGAGATCCAGAAGGGCCTGGCCGCCCGCGCGTGAGGCTGGGCCGGCGCTTCACCTTGCCTTAGGGGGACGCGACCGATAGGTTCCGCGCCCAATTCCAAAGCCCCCCGAGGACGATCGGATGACGATCACCGGCGGCGCGCTTCACCTTTCGCCGCGAGCCTGACGCCTATGAGCACGCCCACCGCCCTTCTCAAAGTCATGATCGACGCGACCCGCAAGGCCGCCCGGGGGCTGAACCGCGACTTCGGCGAACTGGCCGAACTGCAGGTCTCCAAGAAGGGGCCGGCCGACTACGTCTCCGCCGCCGACCTGAAGGCCGAACAGGTCCTGTTCGAGGCCCTGTCCGCCGCCCGCCCCGGCTATGGCTTCCTGGGCGAGGAACGCGGCCTGATCGAGGGCACGGACAAGACCCACACCTGGATCGCCGACCCCCTGGACGGCACCACCAACTTCCTGCACGCCATCCCGCACTATGCGGTGACCGTGGCCCTGGAGCGGGAAGGCCAGATCGTGGCGGGGGTGACCTATAACCCGGCCACCAACGAGATCTTCTGGGCCGAGCGCGGCAAGGGCTGCTACCTCAACGACAAACGCCTGCGGGTCGCCGCGCGGCGCGAGCTTGGCGAGGCGGTGCTGGGCACCGGCATTCCCTTCATGGGCCGGCCGGGTCACGCCCAGTTCCTGAAGGAGTTGCATCAGGTGGCGCAAAAGGTCTCCGGCGTGCGCCGGTTCGGCTCGGCGGCCCTGGACCTGGCCTATGTGGCGGCGGGACGGTTCGACGGCTTTTGGGAGCGCAACCTGCAGCGCTGGGACATCGCCGCGGGCATCCTGTTCATCACCGAGGCCGGCGGCGTGGTCACCGACGCCGACGGCGGGGTCGATCCCCTGACCGCCGGCAGCATCCTGGCCGCCAACACCGACCTGCATCCGCAGATCCTGGCGCGGCTGAAGGCGGCGGCCTCCTAAGCCGAAACGGCCCCCTACGCCGCCTCGACTCCGAACTGCAGCCTGGCCAGGCGGGCATAGAGGCCGCCCTTGGCCACCAACTCGGCGTGGGCGCCCTGCTCCACCACGTGGCCATCCTCCATCACCACGATCCGGTCGGCCTCCAGCACGGTGGCAAGACGGTGGGCGATGACGACCGTGGTGCGACCGACCATGGCCTGGCTGAGGGCCGCCTGGACCAGGCGCTCGTTCTCGGCGTCCAGGGCGCTGGTGGCCTCGTCCAGCAACAGGATCGGCGCGTCCCGCAACAGGGCCCGGGCGATGGCCAGGCGCTGGCGTTGGCCGCCGGACAGGGTCTTGGCCCGCTCGCCGATGGGGGTGTCATAGCCCTCGGGCAGGGCTGACAGGAACCCGTCCGCCTGGGCGGCCTGGGCGGCGGCGCGCATGGCCTCGGGGCTGGCGCCCTCCCGTCCGAACGCCAGGTTCTCGTAGGCCGAGCCCGAGAACAGGGGCGCGTCCTGCCCCACCAGGGCGATGCGCGCCCGGGCCTGCGCCGGATCGGCCTGGCGCAGGTCCACCCCGTCGATGCGCACCTTGCCCGACTGGGGATCGTAGAAGCGCAGGATCAGCCGCAGCACCGTGCTCTTGCCCGCCCCCGAGGGCCCCACCAGGGCCACCCGCTCCCCGGGGTTCACGGTCAGGGTGAAATCCCGCAGGGCCGCCAGATCCGGTCGGCCGGGATAGGCGAAGGTGACGTGCTCGAAGGCGATGGCGCCCTTGGGCGGGGTCGGCAGGGCGATGGGATGAGCCGGGGCGGCGATGGAGGGCTTGGCCGCCAGGAGCTCGCTGATGCGGTCCATGGCCCCGGCGGCCTTCTGCACCTCGCCCATCACCTCGCCGATCTGGCCGACGGAGCTGGCCGCCAGGATCGACAGGACAATGAACTGCAAGAGCACCCCGCCGGTCATGGTGTGCTGGATGAACACCGCGCTGGAGGCCAGGTAGAGGATGCCTCCGACCCCGGCGAAGATCAGGGTGATCACCAGGGCGGCCATGAAGGCCCGGGCGCGGACCCGGGCCATGGAGGCGCGGAAGGCGGCCTCCACCCCCTGGCCGAACCGGGCCGAGACGCTCTTTTCCCGATTGAAGGCCTGGACGGTCTCCAGGGCGTCCAGGCTCTCGCCAGCGAAGCCCACGGCGTCGGCGAAGCGGTCCTGGGCCCGCATGGACAGCTTGCGCACCCGGCGGCCGTAGAAGATCAGCGGCGCCAGGACGAACACCACCAGCACCAGAACGAAGATGGTGTAGCGGGGCACGAAGATGATCAGCATGGTCAGGGAGCCCACGAACATCAGGATGTTGCGCAGGGCGATGGAGGCGTAGGCGCTGACCGTTTCGATCACGGTCATGTCCGTGGTCATCCGCGACAGCACTTCCCCGGTGCGGGTATTGAGGAAGAAGGCCGGATCCAGGGTCAGGATGTGGTCGTAGAGCTGCTTGCGCAGGTCCGCCACCACCCGCTCGCCCAGGCGGGAGACGAAGTAGAAACGAAGCGCCGTGGCCAGGGCCAGGGTCGCCACCACCCCCGCCAGCAGGCCGAAGGTCTCGTTCAGGGCGGCATAGCTGTGCAGCTGTAGGCCGTGATCGACCACCATGCGGCCGGCGATGCTGAGGCTGACCGTGGCCGAACTGGAGATCAGCAGGAACAGGCAGGCGAGAATCGCGTCGCCGATATGGGCGCGGATGTGGGGCCACAGTCCGGCCAGGGGCTTGAGGTCCCGGCTCTTGGGCCTGCGGTCCGCCGCCTGGGCCATGGACTGGGCCAGCACGGCGCCGCTGGTCGGCCGCCCCGCGGCGACGGCTTCATACTGGCTGGGGTCACTCATGATATCTCCACGGAACCCCCGAACCATGCTTGTGCGTGGTTGGTCTTGCCTTGACGCCCAGGCTTCGTGTATAGCCGCCCATCCTCGCGACCGGCGCTGATGCGTCTGGCCGCCCGTCCCCCTTAGAGTCGGTACGACCTCAGATGAAACAAGACACTCACCCCGACTACCACTTCATCACCGTGGTGATGACGGACGGCACGACCTATCAGACGCGCTCGACCTACGGCAAGGAAGGCGCGACCCTGAACCTCGACATCGACCCGAAGACCCACCCGGCGTGGACCGGCGGCAACCAGACCCTGCTGGACCGCGGCGGCCGCGTGTCGCGCTTCGCGGCGAAATACGGCGGCTTCCTCAAGAAGTAGGACGCCCGCCCGCCGCCCTTGGCGGGTTCAGACTGATGAAAAGCCGGCCGTGTCACCACGGCCGGCTTTTTCGCGTTTCGGCATAGGCGCGTAACGCCAAAGTCGCCCCCGCGTCCCAAAGGCGCGCGGATGCGGACGGTCAGGGTGACTCATCCCGGGACGACAGTGTCGTGCGATCCCTTGGCGGGACGCTGACGGTTGTTGAAGGCGGAGCCCTTACCCCGCTCCGACGCTACGGGTCAGAGCCCGAAAGCGGCCTGCAATTTCATCTGCTGGGACAGGACGGCATGCGGCTGAATGCCGGCCTCGCCATCCAGATACATGCGCCGGTCCAGGTGCATGACCCGGTCATAGAGACGCTCGGAGCGGTCCAGCAGGTCGGCCAGGCCGATGGGCAGGTGATCCCCCAGGCCCCGGGCCCCGCTGACCGCTTCCGCGCCCAGCCGATAGCGGGCGTCGCAGGCGGCGGAAGGTTCCATTTCCCCTTCCCGCACGGCCCTTTGCACCAGGAGCCAGGAAGCCACCTGCATCAGCCGGGTGGTCAGGCGCATGCTCTCGGCGGCGTATTCCAGGGCGGAGGAGCGATCGAGCCGCTTGGACTCCTGCCGGCCTGGACCATCGAGATAGGCCGCCGTCTCCTCGACCAGATCCATCCCTTCGCGGAAGGTGTGGTCGAACAGTTCGGAGGCGACGAAATCCTGCACCACGGTGGTGCGCCAAGCGCCGACGTGGGCCATCCTCTCGCCGATCTCATTCATACGCGTCGTCCTTCAAAACCTGCGGGATCGCTCCCTCTCATCGCCGAGGACTGCAACCGCCGTGCCAGTCGCGTGGATCGCCAGAAAACTTTAAAGAAATTAAGGTTGCTAACTCTTAAACAAGGCGTCCGCGGCGGCCCGACCTGCGCGCTTCCTGGCCGCCTGAGCCCGGGTGCGGGCGATCTCGGCCTCCAGGAGCCCGATACGCTCATCCAACTCCTCAACGGCATAGAGATCAAGGTCTTCCCGCGCCAGATCCGCCAGGATCTGACCACGGCCGCGTCGCGGCGGCGCCGGTTCTTCGATCATGGATGCGCCTCCCCTGGGATAGTCCCGAAAATGCCCACAAGGGGCGAAAAACACACTATCTGACCCCTGGCGCGCGCGGCGTGCAAGACCCGGAGAGGCAGCATCATGATTCCAGAGCAAATGACCGCCATCGCCATCGAGGGCGGCAAGGGCTCGGCCAGCGCCCTGCATCCGGTCCAAATTGAGACGCCCAGGCCCGCCGCCGGCCAGATCCTGATCCGCGTGGGCGCCGCCGGGGTCAATCGCCCAGACCTGATGCAGCGCCAGGGCTTCTATCCGCCGCCCCCGGGCGCCCCGGTGACCCTGGGCCTGGAGGTGGCCGGCGAAGTCGCGGCGGTGGGCGAAGGCGCACCGCGCTGGGCCGTGGGGGATAAGGTGACCGCCCTGCTGGGCGGGGGCGGCTATGCCCAGTACGCCCTGGTGGACGCCCGCCACGCCCTGCCGATCCCCAAGGGCCTGGACCTGACCCAGGCCGCCGCCCTGCCCGAGACCATCTTCACCGTCTTCGCCAATGTGTTCGAGCATGGCGCCCTGCAGGCGGCGGAGACCTTCATGGTCCATGGCGCCACCTCCGGCATCGGGGTCACCGCCATCCAGATGGCCAAGGCCGCCGGCGCCCGGGTGATCGCCACCGGCCGGGGGGCGGCCAAGGCCGAGGCAGCCCTGAAGCTGGGGGCCGACATCGCCATCGACACCACGACCGAGGACTTCGCCGAGGCCGCCAAGGCCGCTGGCGGCGTGGACGTGATCCTGGACATGGTGGGAGGCGACTATATCGCCAAGGACCTGGACGCCCTCAATCCCGACGGCCGGCTGGTGATGATCGCCACCCAGGCCGGCTACAAGGTCGAGGTCAATCTTCTGACCATCATGCAAAAGCGCCTGGTGATGACCGGCTCGACCCTGCGTCCCCGCAGCGCCGACGAGAAGGCCCGGCTGGCGGCGGCGATCGAGGCGCGGGTCTGGCCCTGGATCGAGGCGGGCCTGATCAGGCCCATCGTTGACCGCACCTTCCCCCTGATCGAAGCGGCCCAGGCCCACGCCCACCTGGAAGCCGGCGATCACGTGGGCAAGGTGGTTCTGCTGGCTTAGCCGCGCCAAGTTGGGATAACCCGAACGTCCTGATATCGAACTGGAACGCAGCCTTGGCCGAGAAACCCCCGCCGCCCGCCCTGAGCACGGTCCCCCTGGAGCCCGGGCTCTATGTGGTGGCCACGCCCATCGGCAACCTGCGGGACATCACCCTGCGGGCCCTGGACGTGCTGGCGGGGGCTGATTTGATCCTGGCCGAGGACACCCGGGTCACCGGCAAGCTCCTGGCCGCCTACGGCCTGTCCAAGCCCCTGGAGCGGTATGACGAGCACGCAGCCCAGCGGGCGCGGCCCAAGGTGCTGGTGGCCCTGGCCGAGGGGCGGCGGGTGGCCCTGGTGTCCGACGCCGGCACGCCGCTGATCTCCGATCCCGGCTACCGCCTGGTGCGGGAGGTGATCGAGCAGGGCCAGAAGGTGATCCCGATCCCCGGCGCCTCGGCGAGCCTTGCGGCCCTGTGCGTGGCCGGCCTGCCCACGGACCGGTTCCTGTTCGCCGGCTTTCCGCCACACAAGGCCCAGGCCAGACGGGCCTTCTACACGGAACTGGCCGCCCAGAGGGCCAGCCTGGTCTTCTATGAAGGCGCCTCGCGCCTGGGGGCGAGCCTGGCCGACATGGCCGCGGCCTTCGGCCCCCGGGAGGCGGTGGTGGCCCGGGAACTGACCAAGCTCTATGAGACCGTCACCCGGGGAACCCTGGACGTGCTGGCGGCCAACCCGGCCCTGGCCTCGCCCAAGGGAGAGGTGGTGATCGTGGTGGCGCCCAGCGCCCTTGAGGCGGCCACCGCCGACGACGCCGACGCGGCCCTGATCGAGGCCCTGGGCCGGGTCGGTCCGGCCGAGGCGGCGTCGGAGGTGGCGGGGGCCTTGGGCCTGCCCCGGCGGGACCTCTACCGGCGGGCGCTGGAGCTGAAGGGCGCCCGATGAGCGAGGCCCGGCGGCGGAGGGGGGCCGAGGCGCGGCTCAGCGGACGGCGGGCGGAGGTTCTGGCGGCCCTGTGGCTGATGGCCCGGGGCTATCGCATCCTGGGTTTCCGCCTGAAGACCCCCCAGGCCGAGATCGACCTTCTGGCCCGTCGCGGCCAGGTGCTGGCGGTGGTGGAGGTCAAGGCCCGCGCCAGCCTGGACACGGCCCTGGAGGCGGTGAGCCTGAACCAGCGCCAACGCCTGCGCCGGGCGGGATCGGCCCTGGCCGCCTGGCGCTCGGACCTGGCCGGGGTGAAGGTGCGCCTGGATCTTGTGGCCCTGGCGCCGGGACGATGGCCACGACATGTCGCGGACGCATGGCGCGAAGACACACAATTAGGTTAGGTTGGATTTATATCGAGTCCGACGTCCGGTTCGCCCCATCCGCATAAGATGCCCATGTCCCGCCGACGGCCCTTCGCCATGCCTCCACGCCCATCCGCCCACGGACCCGGCCCGTGGCGCGATCAGGCGGTGATGCCCTTGCACCAACGGCCATTGAGCCTGACGCTGAAGCCTGGCGATTGGGGACCGCCCTCCGATCCGCTTTTCCCGGCGAAGGCCGGGATCCAGATGACAAGGCTCAGACCTAGCCACAACAAACGCTCCAATCCGCCTCCGGCCCCCCCCGACCAAGGGCACCCCGGCCTGCGCCGGGAGGTGCGGTGGACAACGTGGAACCTGGTGGTCAAACATCAGGGCTCTTGGGTTTAGATGCGTAATCAGGCCGAGCAGACCCTGCGGACCATGGGCGGTTTGCCAGATAGTGAATTTCCCCTGTTCGAGGCGGCGATCGCCTGCGCCCTGCACGAGGACCCGGCCCGGGACCCGCAGCCCGCCCGCGCCCATGCGGTGGAGGCCGCCGCCCGGCTCAAGGCGCGGCTGGATCGGGACGAGTCCCCCGAGGAGGCCCTGGCCGAGACCATGGCCGGGGACATGCACCTGGCCGGGGACCTGATCACCTATGACCACCCGGACAACGCCGACATCCTGGCGGTATGGGAGCGGCGCAAGGGCCTGCCGGTGGCTCTGGGCGTGCTCTATCTGGACGTGGCCCGGCGCTGCGGCCTGAACGTCCAGGGGGTGGATTTCCCCGGCCACTTCCTGCTGCGGATCGAGACACTGGAGGGGCCGCTGGCCCTGGACCCCTTCAGCGAGGGGCGGGTGGTGCTGCCGTCGGAGCTGAGCCGGCGGGCCTATATGGCGGGCCTGACCCCCGACGTGGCCGAGCGGCTGGAGATGCTCAAGGCGCCGGTGGGGGAACCGGCGGTGCAGATGCGGCTGCAGAACAACATCTTCGCCCGGGCCAGCCAGGCCAAGGACTATGCCCGGGCCGAGCGCTCAGCCCTGCGCCGGGCCTTGCTGGACCCCCGGGATCATCACCCCTGGCTGGACGTGGCCGCCGCCCGGGAGGGCCAGGGCGCGCTGGCGGGGGCCCTGGAGGCCCTGGGCCGGGCTCAGGAGCTGGATGGGGGCGCCGCCATCGCCGCCCGGGCCGCTCGCGAGCGCGTAAGGCTGCGTTTGAACTAGATGTGAGCCCCGGCGACGCCTACATGACCTCAAGAGCCGGCCCGCGCGTCGCCGCGGCCCATTGAGGAGCGCTACCCCATGGCCCTGAAGGTCGCCATCCAGATGGATCCCATCGAAGGGATCAACATCGACACCGACACGACCTTCTTCCTGATGCTGGAGGCCCAGACCCGGGGCCACGCCCTGTGGGTCTATACCCCCGACAGGATCGCCCTGGAGGACGGCCGGGTCCTGGCCCGGGGCCGGGCGCTGAACCTGCGGGCGGTCAAGGGCGACCATCACCGGGTCGGCCAGTTCGAGACCCGGGACCTGTCGGAGATGGACGTGGTGCTGATGCGCCAGGACCCGCCCTTCGACATGGCCTATATCACCGCCACCCACTTCCTGGAGACCATCCACCCCAGGACCCTGGTGGTGAACAACCCCGCCGAGGTGCGCAACGCCCCGGAAAAGCTGTTCGGCACCGGCTTTCCGGGGGTGCAGCCCCCGACCCTGATCACCAGCGATCCGGAAGCCATCTACGATTTTCGCGCCCGGCACGGGGACATGGTGCTCAAGCCCCTCTATGGCGGCGGCGGCTCGGGAGTGGTGCGGCTGAAGGCGGACGATCCCAATCTGGACGCGCTTTTGGAGTTGCACACCATGATCGGCCGCGAGCCGGTGATCGCCCAGAAATTCATTCCCGCGGTCAGCAAGGGCGACAAGCGGGTGCTGCTGGTGGACGGCGAGCCGGTGGGCGCCATCAACCGCATCCCCGCCGAGGGTCAGGTGCGCTCCAACCTCGCCCGGGGCGGCCGTGCCGAGGCGGTGGAGCTGACCCCCCGGGACCTGGAGCTGTGCGCCATCATTGGGCCGGAGCTGAAGCGGCGGGGCCTCTTGTTCGTGGGCATCGACGTGATCGGCGACTTCCTGACCGAGATCAACGTCACCTCCCCCACGGGCGCCCAGCAGCTCAGCCGCTTCGGCGGCGCCAACGCCGCCGTCGCCCTATGGGACCGGATCGAGGCCATCAGGGGGGTGTGAGCCTGCCACTAACGCGGCCTAACGCCCCGTCAGGTCCAGCCCCGGAGCCTCCGGCGGGCCTTCCGCGCCGGCGCCCAGGGCCTTTTGCATGATCACCACGTCCAGCCAGCGGCCGGCCTTGTAGCCGACCCCGGCCATCACCCCGGCGTGGCGAAAGCCGAGCGAGGTATGCACCCCCACCGAGCCGGCATTGCCGCTGTCGCCGATCAGCGCGACTATCTGATGCAGACCCAGGGGCTGGCAGGCGGCGATCACCTGGGTCAGCACCGCCTTGCCCAGGCCCCGCCCCTGGTGGCCGGGAGCCACATAGACGCTGTCCTCCACCGTGTAGCGATAGGCCGCTCTCAGCCGAAAGGGGCCGGCATAGGCGAAGGCCAGGATCGCGCCGGCCTCCTCGGCCACCAGATAGGGCAGGCCCCGGGCCTGGACCGCCTTCAGGCGGGCGACCATCTCGTCCGCGTCCGGCGGGATCTCCTCGAAGGTGCCGACGCCGTTGAGGACGTGGTGGCCATAGATGGCGGCCAGGGCCGGGGCGTCGGCGAGGCTCGCGGGGCGGATCACGAGGCTCACGGCTGGGTCCATCCCCGCTCCAGGGCCCAGACGGCGAAGGCGTAGTCCAGGGCGATCTCCTTGAGGAAATCGAACCGGCCTGACGCGCCGCCGTGGCCGGCGTCCATGTTCATCTTCAAAAGGATCGGCGCGTCCCCGGTGGTCAGCTCCCGCAGGCGCGCCACCCACTTGGCTGGCTCCCAATAGGTCACCCTGGGATCGGACAGGCCGCCGGTGGCCAGGATCGCCGGATAGGGCTGGGCGGTGATGTTCTCATAGGGGCTGTAGTCGGCGATCCGGTCATAGGCCGCCTCTTCCTCCAGGGGATTGCCCCATTCGGGCCATTCCGGCGGGGTCAGGGGCAGGCTGATGTCGCTCATGCTGTTGAGCACGTCGATGAAGGGCACCGCCCCGATCACCCCGGCCCACAGGTCCGGCCGCAGATTGGCGATGGCGCCCATCAATAGCCCCCCGGCCGAACCGCCATAGGCCACGATCCGGCCCTTGGCCCCATAGCCGGCGGTGGTCAGGTGTTCGGCGCAGGCGATGAAGTCGGTGAAGGTGTTGGTCTTCTTGGCCCCGCGCCCGTCCAGAAACCAGCCCCAGCCCTTTTCCGAGCCGCCCCGCACATGGGCCGTGGCCCAGATCCAGCCCCGGTCCACCAGGGACAGGTTGCGGATGGAGAAGTGCGGCTCCATCGGGATGCCGTAGGCGCCGTAACCGTAAAGCAGCAGGGGCGCCGAGCCGTCCAGGGGGGTGTCGGCGCGCATCAGCACGGTGACGGGAACCTGGGCCCCGTCACCGGCCGTGGCGAACAGGCGGCGGGTGACATAGGCGGCCGGATCGTGGCCGGAGGGGATCACCTGCGTCTTGCGCAGGGTCCGGGTGCGGGCGGCCATGTCGTAGTCGAACCACTGACGGGGCGTGGTGGGGGACTCATAGACGAAGCGCAGGGTGGTGGTGTCGAACTCGTAGCCGCCGGAGAGGCTGAGGGCGTAGGCCTCCTCGTCGAAGGCGATCTCGTGCTCGGCGCCCGTGCCCCTCTGGGTCAACAGGATGCGGTTGTTGGCGTTTTCCCGCACCAGCCGGACGAACCAGTCCTTGAAGGCGCCGATCCCCACAACATAGAGGCCGGGCTGGTGGGCCGCCCAGTCTGTCCAGGCCTTGCGTGAGGGATCGGAGACGGGCGCCTCCATCACCTTGAAGTCCACCGCTCCGTCGGCGTTGGTGTGGATCAGGAAACGGCCGTCCCAGTGCTCCAGGTCATAGCGCAGGCCCGCGGTGCGGGGCTCGACCACCATGGGCTCGGCGGTGGGATCGCTGGCCGGGATCAGGCGCACCTCGGAGGTTTCATGGTCCCCCGCGCCGATGACGATATAGGCGTCGGAGCCGGTCACCCCCACCGAGAGGAAAAAGCCCTCGTCGGCCTCCTCATGGATCAGCACGTCATCGGCGGGGCCGCCCCGGGCCGGGCGGCGGTAGATCTTGGCCGGGCGGCCGTGGGAATCCCGCCAGATCCAGAACAGCCAGGCCGAATCCGGCGACCAGGCGAAGTCGCCGGTGGCGCTCTCCACCGGGCCGGGGAGGATCTCGCCCGTGGCCAGGTCCTTGATCAGGATGCGATAGACCTCCGAGCCCTGCTCATCGACGGCGTAGGCGTAGAGGCTGTGGTCGGGGCTGTGCTCGGCGCCGCCCACCTGGAAGAAGGCCTTGCCCCTGGCCTCGGCGTCGCTGTCCAGAAGGATGGTCTCGCCTTCGGTCGAACCCCGGGGACGGCGGGCGTGGATCGGATGCTGAGCGCCCTTTTCGTAGCGGATATAGTAGTCGAAGGGCCCGTCCGGGGTGGGGACGGAGCTGTCGTCCTCCTTGATGCGGCCCTTCATTTCCTCGAACATCGCCGCCTGCAGGGCCTCGGTGGGGGCCAGCATGGCGGCGGTATAGGCGTTCTCGGCCTCGAGGTAGGCGCGGATGTCGGCGCGGACCACGGTGGGGTCGCGCAGCACCTGCTGCCAGTTGTCGTCCTTCAGCCAGGCATAGTCATCGACGCGCACGCGGCCGAGTTGTTCGATCCGCTTGGGATCCTTGCGGGCGACGGGAGGTGTGGGGCGGGTCATGCCCCAGACTTAACGACGCCAAAGCGGCGGCGAAAGCCCCCTACTGGGCGATGACGCTGAGGCGGTCGTTGAGGGCCTGGTCCAGGGCGCCGGTGGCGGGCAGGCCCTGGTCGCGCTGATAGGCGGCGATGGCCAGTTTCAGGGCCGGGGAAGGAGCGCCGTCGCTGGGGCCCTGGTAGTAGCCCAGGTGGGACAGGGCCCGCTGGGCCGTGGCGATGGGCGAGCCCGTGACGCTGGCCTGGGCCACCAGCTGCGCGGGGGCGGCGGTGGTCTGGGGGCGGAAGCTCTGTGCGGCGCGCTCGGCGGCGGCCTGGGCCTCGGCGGACAGCTGACCCTTGATCCGCTGGGCGCTGTTGCGGGATTCAGTATCCCCCTGGCGCATGGCGATCAGGTACCACTTGTAGGCCTCGGCCGGGTTCTGGGCGACGCCGAAGCCTTCTTCGTAGAGGCGGCCCAGATTATACTGGCTGTCCACCAGGCCCATGTCGGCGGCGCGACGGAACCATTGGGCGGCGGTGGTGGTGTTCTTGGCCCCGCCGGTGCCTTCGAAATAGTAGAGGGCCAGGTTGTGCATGGCCTTGCGGTCACCGGACTCGGCGGCGCGCTCGGTCCAGCGGCGGGCCTCGGCGGAGTCCTTCTTCTGGCCGGCGCCGCCCTCTTCATAGAGCTTGGCCAGGTAGAACTGGGCCGGAGCATAGCCGAGATTGGCGGACTTCTTCAGGGCCTCTACCCCGGTGAAGTCGTGGGACTCGATACGGCGGGCGCCGTCCCCGTAGAGGGCGATGGCGTCGGCGCTGGGAGTGGAGGGCGACGCCTGCGGGGCCGTGGCCGGATCCGTCGCGGCGGGGGCGCCAGCGATCGGCTTGGGATTGAGGGCCTCGGCCAGGATCGGGGCGGAGGTGACCGGGGGCTTGTCCGCGGCCTTCATGCCCAGGGCGTCGGCGACCCGGCGCGGCAGGGCGCCCGAGGGCTTTTCCGACAGGATCACATAGCCGGCGACGGTGACGCCCATGGCCGCGGCGGCGCCGGACATCAGAAGGGCGTTGGCCAGCATGGAGCCCTGTTGGCGCTTAGGCTTGCCCTGGCCCGCCGTGGCGGCGGCTAGGTCCCCACCCATCGGGCCGGTAGGATCGGAATCGGCGGACTTGCGGCCGCGCAGGCGATTGCGCCCCCGGCCTTCGGCCTGGGAGGCGGCGCGGCTGGCGGCGCGGGCCTGCTCGATCAGGTCCTTGGTGGAGGCGCTGGGGGTGAATCCGGCGGAAACCGGGGCCGGCTCGAACAGATCGGCGTCGGATTCCTGTTCGTCGGCCGCGACGACGGCGAGCGCGGCCTCGGTGGGCGCCTCCTCGGTCTTCAGAGTCTCGGTCGCCGTATTGGCGAAGGGATCGGCCAGGCCCGCCGCAGGGGTGGTGGTCTCACCCTCCGGCGCCTGGCCCACGAACGCGGGGGCGACGAAGATCGGGCTGGCGAAGGGCTCCGCGTCGTCGAAGTCGTCCTCGATCGCTGGCAGGAAGGGCTCCGCCGGCGGCGTATGGGCGACGAAGGGCTCGGCGGCGAAGGACTGCGGAGCGAAGGCCTGGGGCACGAAGGCCGGCTTGGTCAGATCAGGCCGGATCAGATCGGGTTCGGCCGCGGGCTCGACGAAGGCCGGCTCATAGGCTGTCACCGGGGCTGCGGCGGGGGCGAAGACCTGCGGCGGCGAATGGGTCTCGGGCGCCGAGGCCCGAACCGTGGGCTGCGAGGCGGTGAAACTGTCATGGCCGAAGGGGGCCACGTCAGGATCGGCATAGTTCGAAGGGCCATAGGCCGGCTCAACATAGGTGTGAACCGGCTTGGCTTCGTCCAGCCGACGGTTGGTCTCGGCCAGGCGCTGGTCGATCCGGGCGCGGGCGTCCTCCAGAAGGCGGGCCGTGCGCTCCTCGCTCAAACGGATGCGCTCGCCAAGCTCGCTGCTGGAGCGTTCATGGCGGTCATGCATCCGGTCGGAGGCGCGGGTCAGCTGTTCGCCGACATCGTCTATGGCCTGGGCCGAGCGGCGCTCGGCGTCGGCGATGCGTTCGGCCAGGCGGTCGGTGATCCGGGCGATCTCGCCCCCCAGCTTTTCCAGGGCCTGGGCGCCGGCGGCGTCGGAGCGCGCGAAGCGGGTCTCCATGGTGTCGGCCAGGCGCGAGACCTCGCCGCCCACCTGCTGGATAGCGTCGGCGGAGCGGGTCTCCACCTCCTGCACCCGGCGGCCGAGCACGTCGGCCATGCGCAGAACCTCGTGGCCCATGCGCTCGATGGCCTGGGCGGAGTGGCGCTCGGCGGCCTGGACGTGGCCGGTCATTTCCTGAAGCGTCCGATCCATGTGGTCGAAGCGGCCATCAGCGGTGTCGCGGATCTTTTCCGCCATTTCGGCGCGGGCGGCGTCGACCCGGGCCGACAGGCTGGCGGCCAGCTGTTCCAGGCCGGCTTCGCTGACGCCGCCTTCCAGGCGCTGCTCGGCGGACTGCAAGCGGTCGTCCAGAGTGGCGAATGAGGTTTCCAGGCTGCGCAGGGCGGCGGTGGTGCGGGCCTCGGCCTGCTCCAGACGCTCGGCGATCCTGGCCACCACGGTGTCGACCAGCTCGCCGACGGCGGTTCCGGCCAGGCCGTTCTCGACCTTGCTGGTCAGGGCGTCGAGTTCGCCGCGCAGGCCGTCCATGACCTGGCGGGTCTGATCCTCGCCGTCATAGACATGGCCGGCGACCTTGGCCAAGGCGCCTTCCAGGGCGCGCAGGGCTTCCGCCGAACGGGGCCCGACGGCCTCCTGCTCGAAACGGCGCACCCGTTCGCCCACGCGGTTCTGTTCGGTGCGCAGGTCATCCACGGCGCCCTCGAAGCGGGCGGCAACGATGGTCTGCTCGCGCTCGGCGGCGCCCAGGCGATTGACCAGGCCGGAAACCGACTGATCGATGCCGCTGATGGCCAGGGTGGAGCGGTGTTCGGCCGCCTCGATGCGGGCGGACAGGTGATCCAGGGCCTCGCTGACCCGAAGCACGTCATCGCCCATGTGGCGGGGAGTCTCGATCCGGCGGAAGCGCTCGTCGCCGGACGAACCGCGCCGATCCGAGAACTGTCGGTCGGAGGCATGACGATCGGAAGAATGGCGATCGGACACATAGCGGTCGGAGCCATAGACGGGAGGGATGACCTCCTCCGGAACCATGTTGTCTTCAAGGATCACTTGATTGAGCCATTCGCCGAGGGTCATGCCAGACCGGCGGGCAAGATCCTTGGCGATCTCACGCGCCTTGGGGTCTATGCCTTTCACGCTCCAAGGCGCCCCCGAGGTCATCCGAATCGCTCTCCACGCACATGAGTCCAGACGGTAGCTACCGATTCCTAGCGTGTAAACGCAGCGGAACCGCTAAATATAGTATCCTAAAGCATCTCTTGTGGACGACGCCGGGTTCGTGGCGTGGGAAGCATGGTAATCACAACGCGGCGTGGTTAATCAGGGGTTAACGACCAATAAGTCCAGGGGCCCCCGCACCCCCTGGCCCGCGGGATTTCAGATGGGTTGGACGGGGTCTCTGATCGGCGCGGCCATGGCCCTTGGCGCCTGTGTTTTCTTCGGTTGGCGCGGTTCCAGACCCCCCGATTTCGCCCGGGGGCCGAGGATGATTCCGCACCAGATGCTGATGCTGCTATCCGCCGCGGTTCTGCTTGTGATGATCGTGCATCTGATCAATCTGGCGGGCATAAACACCGGCCGGCAGCCCGGAAACCCCTGAGCGGAATCGGTTTTCCCTTGAACTAACCGAGTCGAGCCCGGCGCCGGGAAACTTAGCCTGGGCCTCAGGCCGCCGCGGGCAGGCCAGAGCCCTGGGCCGCGCCCTCGTCCTTCTTCGGACGTTTGGTCAGGCCCGAGACTCCGCCGGACGACAACAGCCCCACATCCGCCAGCAGGATCGGGATGGTCCACTTGCCCGGGGCGGCGATGTAGCGGGGCTGCCAAACCGGGTCGTACTTGTCCTTGTAGCGGCGCACCCCGCGGAAATTGTAGAGATCCTCCCCCCGCTCGAACAGCAGGTTGCCCACCCGGGACATGATCGGCGCCAGGGGCCGGTCCTCCAACCCCGCCAGGGGGGCCATGCCGAACTCGAAGGCCACGTAGCCCTGCTCGCGGCCCCAGTGCAGCATCTCCACGAACAGGTAGTCCATGATGTTCTTGGGCGCCTCGTCGGAGTAGCGCATCAGGTCCATGGAAAAGGAGGAGTGGTCCGCCGTGGTCCAGATGGTGGCGAATGCGGCGATGCGACCGTCCACCCGCACCACGGCGCAGGGGAACTCGGCCACATAGCGTTCCTCGAAACCACCCATGGAGAACTTCTTGTCCCCCCCGGCGTGGTGGGTCAGCCAGACGTCGGAGATGCGCCTCAACTCCTCCATCTCCGCCTCGACCTGCTCGTGGGAGAGGACCTCGAAATGGGCGCCGGTCTCGCCGGCCTTGCGCCAGTTGCGGCGCAGCACCTCGCGGCGGCGGCCCTGGAGGGAGAAATGCTCCAGGGGCACGGTGGCCGATTCCCCCGTCTTCTGGATGGCGAAGCCCAGCTCGACCACCTCGGGCAGGAGGTCCGGGCCGATGGCGTAGAGGCCGGCCCGGGCGGCGTGGGCGTCGGCCAGCTCGCGGAAGCGCCAGAGCAGCTCGGTGCGCTCCGAGCGCAGGCCCACCGGCGCCCCAAGGGCGATCCAGGAGCGGCCGCGCACCCCGAACATCAGGAAACTGTTCCCCGACTGGGAGAACAGGAAGCGCTTGTCCCCCAGCAGCGCCAGGTTGGCCGAGGGCTCGGCGTCCTCGGCATGGGCCAGGATGGTGCGCACCCGCTCGAAGTCCGGATCATGGTCGCCGACCACTGGCGGGGTTGCTGGGGTGGCCACCAGCCGCCACAGGCCCACGGCCAAAAGCAGGATCGCCGCCCCCGCCCAGGCGCGGATCGAGCGGTTGGCGTCGGCGTCGCCGATCACCTTCCACCACAGGGTGTCTGAATAGTCGGCGTGGTGAAACTGCCACCAGCCGAGGATGGCCGCGCCGGCCACGCAGGCGAAGGCCGAGGCCATCCAGCCGGGGGTGATCTCCATCCGCGTGAGCCGGGATGTGCGCGGGAAGGCGGCGTGGAAGGGCAGCAGGAGGGCGCAGACCAGGACCTGGGCGGTGGTCTGTTCCCAGTTGAAACCCTTGAGCAGGGCCAGAAGCGCGCCCACAACAAGCACGCCCACACTGGCCCCCCAGGCCGCGTCCAGGCGCCGTCGCAGGCCGAAGGACAGGAGCACCAGAACCAGACCCAGGATGCTGGACAGGAAATGGCTGACCTCGATCAACCACAGGGGCAAGATATTGACCAGCCACTGGAATCGTTCCGGGTCCGACGGGGTCGCCCCCGAGACCAGCAGCATGATGCCCGCCAGCAAGACCAGGATCGCCGACACCGGAGGCGCCATTTCCAGCGCCGCGGGTCTCAGATCACGTAGGAACCTCATGCCAAGCCTTAAAAACCACCCCTGAACGGACGCACCATAGCGTGATTGGCGCGAAGTTTCAGTCCTTGGCATGGGTAAAGCGCCGCGCGGTCCGCCCACGGAGCTCAAACAGCTGTTCGAGGCCGCTTGCTCCGGCTCCCCGCTCCGGTAAGCTAGGACAAAATTTGACGACTAGTTATGGGGAAGACGCCGATGGCCGATTTTGGCGCGGACAATCTGGAAGCCTTTCGCGGCGAGGCGCGGGCCTGGCTTGAGGCCAACTACCCGGCGCAGCTGCGCGACCCGGCCTTCGTCGCCGATGAGGAAGCGGTGTGGGGCGGACGCGCCTATGCCGAGTCCGGCGATCCCCTGAGCATTTGGCGGCGCAAATTCGCCGAGCGCGGCTGGACCGCCCCGACCTGGCCCAAGGAATATGGCGGCGGCGGCCTGTCGGCGCCCGAGGCTCGGGTTCTGGCCCAGGAGATGGCCAAGGGCGGCTACGCCATGCCGCTGGCCTCCTTCGGCATCTGGATGCTGGGTCCGGTGCTGCTGGAGTACGCCAACGAAGAGCAGAAGAAGGAACACCTGCCCAAGATCGTCCGCGGCGAGATCCGCTGGTGCCAGGGCTATTCCGAACCGGGCGCCGGCTCTGACCTCGCCGGGCTGCAAACCCGCTGCGAGGACAAGGGCGACCATTATCTGGTCAATGGCCAGAAGGTCTGGACCTCCTACGCCGACAAGGCCGACTGGATCTTCGCCCTGGTGCGCACGGACACCAGCAAGAAGCATGAGGGGGTCAGCTTCCTGCTGATCGATATGACCAGCCCCGGGGTCGAAACCCGGCCGATCAAGCTGATCAGCGGCTCCTCGCCCTTCTGCGAAACCTTCTTCACCGACGTGAAGGTGCCCAAGGGCAATCTGGTCGGCCGTCTCAACGGCGGCTGGGAAATCGCCAAGCGCCTGCTGCAATATGAGCGCCAGAACATTTCCGGCGGCATGGGCTCGGGCGGCGGCGCCGGCGGCGCGGCGGGGGATCTTGGTCAGATCGCCAAGACCTATCACGGCGTCGACGCCTCTGGCCGCCTGGCTGACGGCGACCTGCGCACGCGTATCACCAAGAACCGCATGGAGATGCAGGCCTTCCTACAGACCGTGCGCCGGGTCGAGGCGGAATCGCGGGCCAGCAAGGGCCCGAGTGCGGCCACCTCGATCATCAAATACGCCGCCGCGACCATGCAATTCACGGCCTCCGGCGGCTCAATTGGCACCCTCTCGAGTTCGAGCTGGTCCGCCTCCGGTTTGCCCGACGGGTTGTCCCTGTCCGGGAGCGGGCGCC
>JARLIP010000031.1 GCA_031291685.1 Caulobacteraceae bacterium
GACCACTTCTTCCATCCGGTGGAGTGGGCGTCGGACAAGCTGGTCCAGGCCCTGCTCTATTGGGCGGTGTTCATCTTCGTCGACCTGTCGGCGGCGGCCCTGGGCATGGCCCTGGAAAAGCGGGCGCCCTGGTCGGACCTGCCCTGGATCCCGGTCCAGCGCTTCGGCTACCGCCAGCTGATGTACTATGTGGTGGTCAAGGCGGTGGTCACCGCCGTGCGTGGGCCTCGGGTGGGGTGGGGCAAGCTCGAGCGCCGGGCGACGGCGGCGGTGGAGACCCGCTCATAGGGTATGCGGGCGCGCGTGAGCGGCCGCGTCAATCCTCTCGCCTCGGGTCCAGAATCGAGAGCGCGGTTATCCGGATCGGCTGATTTCACCCGATCCGGACAGGCTCTCGGGCCAAGGCTTAGCCACTGTGCGGCGAAGGTGGGTTTACGCACCGTTCGGGCGTTGCGCCGCAGGGGCTTGGCGCCTATAACCGCCGCCACATCACGGGATATACCCCCGCCCACGGCTCAAGCGTCCGGACCCCATGAATATCCACGAGCATCAAGCCAAGGCCGTACTCAAAGAGTTCGGCGTCCCCGTTCCGCGCGGTTTCGCGGCGTTCAGCGTCGATGAAGCGGTCAAGGCGGCCGAACAGCTCGGCGGCCCGGTCTGGGTGGTCAAGGCCCAGATCCACGCCGGCGGGCGCGGCAAGGGCGGCGGCGTCAAGGTGGTCAAGTCGATCGCCGACGTGAAGGCCGAGGCCGAACGGATGCTCGGCATGACCCTGGTGACCCACCAGACCGGCCCCAAGGGCCGCCTCGTGCGCCGGATCTATATCGAAGAGGGCGCGGCCATCGCCCGCGAACTCTATCTGTCCCTGCTGGTGGATCGTGAAACCAGCTGGGTGTCCGTGGTCGCCTCCACCGAGGGCGGCATGGACATCGAGGAGGTCGCCCACTCGACCCCGGAAAAGATCGTCAGCTTCTCCATCGATCCGGCCACCGGCGTGTTCCCGCATCACGGCCGCCATCTGGCCAAGGCCCTGGGCCTGACCGGCGACCTGGCCAAGCAGATCGGCGCGCTCCTGCCCCAACTCTACGCCGCCTTCCTGGCCAAGGACATGGCGATGCTGGAGATCAACCCCCTGATCGTGACCGCCGACGACAAGCTGCGCGTCCTGGACGCCAAGGTCAGCTTCGACTCCAACGCCCTTTATCGTCACGCGGACATCCGCGAGCTGCGCGACTTCTCCGAGGAAGACGAAAAAGAGATCGAGGCCTCCAAGTACGACCTGTCCTATATCGCCCTCGATGGTGAAATCGGCTGCATGGTCAATGGCGCGGGCCTGGCCATGGCCACCATGGACATCATCAAGCTCTACGGCGCAGAGCCGGCCAACTTCCTCGACGTGGGCGGCGGCGCCTCCAAGGAGAAGGTCACCGCGGCCTTCAAGATCATCACCGCCGACCCGAACGTGAAGGGCATCCTGGTCAACATCTTCGGCGGCATCATGCGCTGCGACATCATCGCCGAGGGCGTGGTCTCCGCGGTCAAGGAGATGGGGCTGAAGGTCCCGCTCGTGGTCCGGCTCGAAGGCACCAATGTCGAGCTTGGCAAGAAAATCATCAATGAGAGCGGTCTGAACGTGATCGCCGCCAACGACCTCTCGGACGGGGCGGAAAAGATCGTCAAGGCAGTGCGGGGAGCGGCGTAAGCGTCATGGCCATTCTGATCGACAAGACCACCAAGGTCATCTGCCAGGGCATGACCGGCGCCCAAGGCACCTTCCATACCGAACAGGCGATCGCCTATGGCACCCTGATGGTGGGCGGCACGTCCCCGGGTAAGGGCGGCTCCACCCATATCGGCCTGCCGGTGTTCGACACCGTGGGCGAGGCCGTGGAGGCCACCGGCGCCACCGCCAGCGTGATCTATGTGCCGCCGCCGGGCGCCGCCGACGCCATCCTGGAGGCCATCGACGCCGAGGTGCCCCTGATCGTCTGCATCACCGAGGGAATCCCGGTGCTGGACATGGTCAAGGTCAAGCGCGCCCTGTCGGGCTCCAAGTCCCGGCTGATCGGCCCCAACTGCCCGGGCGTCCTCACGCCCGGCCAGTGCAAGATCGGCATTATGCCAGGAAATATCTTCCGAAATGGCTCCGTGGGCGTTGTTTCCCGCTCGGGCACGCTTACCTATGAAGACGTCTTTCAGACGTCCCAGGTGGGCCTTGGCCAGACGACGGCCGTGGGCATCGGGGGCGACCCTGTGAAGGGCACCGAATTCATCGAGGTGCTGGAGATGTTCCTGGCCGACCCCGCCACCGAGTCGATCATCATGATCGGTGAAATTGGCGGCTCCGCCGAAGAGGATGCTGCGGAATTCATTAAGCATTCCAAGGTTAAGAAGCCGATGGTCGGTTTCATCGCCGGTCGCACCGCGCCTCCGGGACGTCGCATGGGTCATGCTGGCGCCATCATTTCGGGCGGTAAGGGCGGCGCCGAGGACAAGATCGCGGCGATGGAGGCCGCGGGCATTCGAGTTTCACCTTCGCCGGCTAAGCTCGGCGAAACTCTGGTAGAGGTGCTGAAAGGCGCCTGACGATAGGTAAACCTAGGGCGGCCGCGCTCAGCTTTGCAGGCTCCGCGGCGGTTCGCCGGGAAACGGAGATTATGGCGGACGACTCCAGCATCGCCCCGGGGCGATTGAACCAGGTGCTTAGCGCAACCTCGTTCCTCTACGGCGGCAACGCCGCTTTTGTTGAGGATCTCTACGCCCGGTGGGCCACGGATCCGAAAGCGGTCGAGCCCTCCTGGCGGGCGTTCTTTGAATCGCTCCACGAGCAGACTGACGCGGTGAAGCGGGCGGCCGAAAAACCCGCCTGGACCCCGCGTCAGCCGCCCGGCGCCCGGCCCGACTGGCTGTCCGCCATAGACGGCCTCTGGCCCGCGGTGGAAGCCAAGCTGGCGGTCAAGACCGCCGAGCGCCTTCCCGCCGCCAATTCCGACGCCGTCCGCGCCGCCACCCTGGACTCCCTGCGCGCGATCATGATGATCCGCGCCTATCGGATGCGCGGTCACCTCGCCGCCAATCTCGATCCCCTCGGCCTGGCCGAGAAGGAAGACGCCAGCGAGCTGGACCCCGCCAGCTACGGCTTCTCCGAAAGCGACTACGACCGCCCGATCTTCTTGGACTATGTCCTGGGTCTTGAGACCTCCACGGTCCGCGAGATCCTGGCCATCCTGCGCCGCACCTACTGCGGCGACGTGGGCGTCCAGTACATGCACATCTCCAGCCCGGACGAGAAGGCCTGGCTGCAGGAGCGCATCGAGGGCCGTGACAAGGAAATCGTCTTCACTCCCGAAGGCAAGGTCGCGATCCTCAAGAAGCTGATCGAGGCCGAGACCTTCGAGCGCTTCCTGGCCAAGCGTTTCCCCGGCACCAAGCGGTTCGGCCTGGACGGCGCCGAGTCGCTGGTTCCGGCCATGGAGCAGATTATCAAGCGCGGCGGCGCGCTCGGGGTCAGCGACATCGTCATGGGCATGCCGCACCGCGGCCGCCTGAACGTGCTCGCCGCGGTGATGGGCAAGCCCTATCACGTGATCTTCCACGAGTTTCAGGGCGGCTCGTCCCTGCCCAGCGACATCGAGGGCTCCGGGGACGTCAAGTATCACCTGGGCGCCTCCTCGGACCGCGCCTTCGACGGCAACAGCGTCCACCTGTCCCTGACCGCCAACCCCTCCCACCTGGAAATCGTCAACCCGGTGGTTCTGGGCAAGGCCCGGGCCAAGCAGGCCTTCCTGCTGCGCGACGATCCCAGCGCCGGCCGCAGTCACGTCCTGCCCCTGCTGCTGCACGGGGACGCGGCCTTCGCCGGCCAGGGCGTGATCGCCGAATGCTTCGCCCTGATGGGGCTGAAGGGGTTCCGCACCGGCGGCACGATCCACTTCATCGTCAACAACCAGATCGGCTTCACCACCAGCCCGCGCTATTCGCGCTCCAGCCCCTATCCCTCGGATACGGCGCTGATGGTCGAGGCGCCGATCTTCCACGCCAATGGCGACGCCCCCGAGGCGGTGGTCTTCGCGGCCAAGGTGGCCACGGAATACCGCCAGAAGTTCGGCAAGGACGTGGTCATCGACATGTTCTGCTATCGCCGGTTCGGTCACAACGAGGGTGACGACCCGACGATGACCCAGCCCTTGATGTACGCCAAGATCAAGTCGCACCCCTCGACCCGGGAACTCTACTCCCAGCGTCTGGTGGCCGAGGGC
>JARLIP010000292.1 GCA_031291685.1 Caulobacteraceae bacterium
CCAGGATCGCCGCATTGGCCGGCCGCGAGATCGCGGCAAAGCGCGGATTGGTCTCGAGGCGGTCGATATTGAACTTGACCGGCGACAGCGGCCGGAACGCGAGCTCGGCGTCGGCCAGCACCACCTCGACCATCCGCTGCACCAGCACCCGTTCGATGGTGGTGTAGGGCCGCCCCTCGATGCGCATGGCCGCGGTGCCGCGGCGCCCGCCCAGCAGCACATCTACGATGGAATAGATCAGGTTGGAATCGACCGTCAGCAGGCCGTAGTTGTCCAGTTCCTCGGCCCGGAACACCGACAGGATCGCCGGCAACGGGATCGAGTTCAGATAGTCGCCGAATCGGATCGAGGAGATGTTGTCGAGGCTGACCTCGACATTGTCCGAGGTGAAATTACGCAGGGACGTCGTCATCAACCGCACCAGGCGGTCGAAGACGATTTCCAGCATCGGCAGGCGCTCGTATGAGACCAGCGCCGAGTTGATGATCGCGCGGATGCCAGTGCGATCGGAAGATTCGTCGTCGGACAGATCGAAGCCCAGCAGGCTGTCGATCTCATCCTGATTGAGGATGCGCTCGGCCGCGCCGAGGCCGCCGCCAGCCTCCCAATCCGAGCCGGGCGATGCGCCGTCGAGGGCGTTCAGGTCTGGGTTGTCTGACTCGGCCATGGCAATTGCGCAACCAGGGTTTCCCCTAGTTGATCAGCATCTCCTCAATCAGCACCGTGTTCACCTTGGCCGGCGCCACCACCAGATTCACGCGCCGCAGCAGTTCCATGCGCAGTTCATAGCTGCCTTGAGAGCCCTGCAGATCTTCCGGCCTTAGCTCTCGCAGAAAAGTCTGAAACATATCCTGCAATCGCGGCATGTTCGCATCGAGAACCTCCGCGGTCGCCCGGTCCGGCAACTCCATGGTCAGCTTGAGCTTAAGGAAGGTCGGCTTGCCGTCGGAGGTCTGCATGTTCACGACGATGTCGGCGGGGGTGTAGAACACCACCCCGTCGGGGCCATCGGTGACCTGGGCGGCGCTCTTGTCGTCCTTCTTCTTGTCGTCCTTCTTTTTCTCGTCCTTCTTCGGGGCCTTTTCCGCGTGGGCCCCGGCCGGCTTGTGGCTAAGCATCAGAAAGGCCGCGGTTCCGCCGCCCCCCAGAATCAGCACAGCCGCCACCGCGCCGATAATGATGAACATCATCGGCGGCTTCTTCTTGCCGACGCCTTCCGCGCCCTCGCCTTCGCCCTCGCCTTCCGGCGCTTCGGTCTTGCTAGCCGTGTCCTTGGCCATCGCGTCCCACGCCCCGACCGGCCGCTCCCGGCCCCCAAAATTCCACGCCCGATAGATGGCCTGGGTTTGGTTAAGGATTGCTTTTTAACCTTCGTGAAACGCGGCAGTTTTTGCCGGGCCAAGTTTGACGCCCGGCGCCGAATTAACCATCGTTTTTGTTGATTTTATTATCGTTTTAGGCTGGCGCGAGGCTTGCAATCCCTTCCTCGCAAACCTTAAGGCCAACCCGGGGCGCTCGCCATGGACAACACGATGTATGTCGGCCTCTCGCGGCAGATGATCCTGCAGCGTGAACTCGACATCGTGGCCAACAATATCGCCAACGCCGACACCAACGGCTTCAAGGTCGAGTCGCTGATGAGCTCGACCGACGCGGAGACGCCGAAGGTCCGGCTCGGATCGAGCCAACCCATTCAATTCGCTTTGGACAATGGGGTTGCGCGGGACTTCACCGAAGGGGCGATGCAGCCCACGGGCGGTCCCCTGGACCTGGCGATCAGCGGCCAGGGCTTCTTCCAGATCTCCACCGCCAACGGCACGCGCTACACCCGGGATGGCCGCTTCGCCATGGACTCCCAGGGGCGTCTGGTGACCCAGGGCGGCGACCCCGTGCTCGACGCTTCAGGCTCCCCCATCACCCTTAACGCCGCCAACGGTCCTGTGACCATCGGTCGCGACGGAACCATCACCCAAACCCCCTCCGGTCAGGCCCAGAGCCAGGTGGTCGGCAAGATCGGCGTGGTGCGCTTCGACAGCCTGTCAGACCTCAGCAAGGAAGGGGCGAGCCTCTTCGTCAACACCTCCAACCAGCAGCCTCAGCCCGCGCCCGACGTGTCGGTGAACCAGGGGATGCTGGAAGCCTCGAACGTCAAACCCGTCCTGCAGATCACCGACCTGATCCGGATCCAGCGGGCCTACGAATCCATGAACCAGATGATCAGCAACACCAACGACCTGTCGAAGTCCGCGATTCAGCGGCTCGGCACGGTCCAATAGGAGGGCTTGAGCAATGATGGCTTTGCGCACGGCGGCGACGGGCATGGCGGCCCAACAGCTGAACGTGGAGGTTATCTCCAACAACATCGCCAACATGAACACCGTTGGCTACAAGAAGCAGCGGGCGGAGTTCTCCGACCTGCTCTATCAGGACATCGTCCGCCCTGGCTCCCAGTCCTCGGACAGCGGCACCATCGTGCCCACCGGCATCCAGATCGGCGCCGGGGTCAAGGCCGGGTCGGTCTATCGCATCCGCACCCAGGGCTCCCCCACCAGCACCGGCAACAGCCTGGACATCGCCATCAACGGCAATGGCTTCTTCCAGGTGCTGCTACCCTCGGGCGAGACCGCCTACACCCGGGCCGGCAATTTCTCCCAGAACGCCCAGGGCCAGATCGTGACCCAGGACGGCTATACGATCATTCCGCAGATCACCATTCCCTCCGGCGCCACCAACATCACCATCTCGGCCGCCGGCCAGGTTCAGGTGACACAGGCGGGCGCCACCGCCCCGACCACCGTCGGCACCCTCACCCTGGCCAGCTTCCTCAACGAGGCGGGCCTGGAAGCCACCGGCAACAACCTGTTCATGGAAACCAGCGCCTCGGGCGCCGCCACCGTGGGCGTGCCCAACGCGGCGGGCATGGGCGCCCTGATGCAGGGCTACACCGAAGCCTCCAACGTCGACTCGGTCAGCGAGGTCTCGGCCCTGATCGTGGCCCAGCGGGCCTACGAGATGAACTCCAAGGTGGTCACGACGGCCGATCAGATGCTGTCCACCACCTCGACCATGAAGACCTAAGACCATGGGCCGCCGTCTCCGCTCCAGTCTCGCCCTGGCGTGCGCGACCCTGATGGCCGTTTCGGCCTGGGGCGCCCTGGCGGGCCAACAGGTCATGTTGCGCGCCGACGTCGCCAGCGGCGCCACGGTCACCCTGGGCGACCTGTTCGACAACGCCGGGTCCTCGGCCAAGATCATGGTCGGCTACGGCGCCCCCGCCGGCCAGATCGCCGTGCTCGACGCCGGCGAGGTCCAGCGCATCGCCCACATCCATGGGCTCGACTGGTCCAATCCCAATGGCATTCGCCGCATCATGGTGCGCAGCGAAGGGCGCGCCGTCGCCGATCCCGCCGGCCCGGCCGAGACCGCCGGCAAGATGATCCAGGCCCTGACCTACGCCCGCAACATGGGCGCCGGGGAAATCGTCCAGCCCACGGACCTGACCTATGCCAGCGTGCCGGCCTTCTCCGCGCCCCAGGACATGCCCCGGGACGCCGACGTGGTGATCGGCAAGGTCGCCAGGCGGCCCCTGCGCATGGGCTCGGCCGTGGCGGTCCACGACATCTCCACGCCCCAGGTGATCAAGCGCGGCGACATCGTGCAGGTGGCCTATCGCGACGACGGGATCAGCCTTGTCCTGCAAGGCAAGGCCATGGACTCCGCGGCCCTGGGCGAGCCCGTGGCGGTGATGAACACCGTCTCCAACAAGGTGATCCAGGCCATCGCCGCCGGCCCGGACGAAGCGGTGGTGGGTCCCGCCGCCGAAGAGATCCGCGCCAAGACCTCCGCCGTTCCCGCCCAATTCGCCGCCCTTCGTTAAGAGACAGGTTCGTAATGTCCCGCCCCTTGCTGATCCTTCTGCTCGCCTCCGCCGCGCCCCTGGCCGGCTGCTCCGCCATCTCGGCCGTCGGCAGTTCGATGAAGACCGCCGTGAAAGGGCCGCAGATGCAGCCCATGTCCTATCCCTCCGCCCTGGTCCCCACGAGCCAGACGGTGATGCCGCTGGGCGCCTCCTCCCGCGAGCCCATGCCCCAGCCGGCCTCCGCCAATTCGCTGTGGCGCACGGGTGCGCGGTCCTTCTTCCATGACCAGCGAGCGGCCCGGGTCGGGGACATCCTGACCGTGCTGATCGCCATCGACGACAGCGCCAGCACCTCCAACGCCACCAACGCCGAACGGGTGAGCACCAACAAGGCCGGGATCACCAACCTGTTCGGCCTGGAATCGTCCCTGGGCAAGATCTTGCCCAAGGCCTTCAGTCCCGCCAGCGCGATCAACACCAACACCGACTACAACGCCACCGGCACCGGCACGATCGCGCGCAAGGAGCAGATCAAGCTGACCATCGCCGCGGTGGTCACCGAGCTCCTGCCCAATGGCAACATGGTCATCCAGGGGCGCCAGGAGGTGAAGACCAACAATGATGTGCGCGAACTGACCGTCGCGGGGATCGTACGCCCGGAGGACATCACCTCCACCAACACCATCCTGCACACCCAACTGGCCGAAGCCCGCATCAGCTACGGCGGTCGCGGCGACGTCTCCGCCGTGCAGAAAACCGCTGGCGGCACCGCCCTGCTGCAACGCTTCACGCCGTTCTGATGTCCACGGGCCAGGCATTAGCCCGTGACCCCATAAAAAAGGGCCCTGACTCGATCGAGCCAGGGCCCTGATTTTTTCCGGTCGCGGCGATCTAGGCGCGCAGGCCGGCCTTGCCGCGTTCAACACCCAGGGCCATCAGGACCGAACGGGCGATGCCCTCGGCGTCCAGGCCGGCCTCGGCATACATGATCTCGGGCTTGTCCTGGTCCTGGAAGGTGTCAGGCAGGGTCAGGGTGCGGACCTTGAGGCCCGTATCCAGGGCCCCACGATCGGCCAGCAGATGCAGCACGAAGGCGCCGAAGCCGCCCACCGCGCCCTCTTCCACCGTGATCAGGGCCTCGTGCTCCCGGGCCAGGCGCAGGACCAGATCCTCGTCCAAGGGCTTGGCGAAACGGGCGTCGGCCACGGTGGTGGAGATGCCGCGGGCCGCCAGCAGGTCGGCGGCGCGCAGGGATTCCTGCAACCGGGTGCCAAAGGACAGGATCGCCACCGCCGTGCCTTCGCGAACGATGCGGCCCTTGCCGATCTCCAGGATCTGACCCAGGTCGGGAATGCCGACACCGGTGCCCTCGCCACGGGGATAGCGGATGGCGCTGGGACGATCGTCAATGTCAGCCGCCGTCGCCACCATGTGGCTTAGCTCGGCTTCGTCGGCCGGGCCCATGATCACGAAGCCCGGAAGCTGACCCAGGAAGCCGATATCGAACGAGCCGGCATGGGTCGGGCCGTCAGCCCCCACCAGGCCCGCCCGGTCGATGGCGAAGCGGACCGGCAGGCTTTGAATGGCCACATCGTGGACCACTTGGTCGTAGCCGCGCTGCAGGAAGGTCGAATAGATGGCGGTGAAGGGCTTCATGCCATCGGCCGCGAGGCCGGCGGCGAAGGTCACGGCGTGCTGCTCGGCGATCCCGACATCGAAGGCGCGGTCAGGGAAGCGCTCGGCGAAGATGTCGATGCCGGTGCCCGAGGGCATGGCCGCGGTGATGCCGACGATGCGCTTGTCCCTCTCGGCCTGACGGGTCAGCTCGATGCCGAACACCTTCTGGTAGCTCAGGGCGTTGGCCGGGACCTTGTTCTGCTTGCCGGTGACCACGTCGAACTTGACCACGCCGTGGTACTTGTCGGCGGCGTTCTCGGCGGGGGCGTAGCCCTTGCCCTTCTGGGTGACCACATGGACCAGGACCGGCTTGTCGGTCATCTCGCGCACGTTCTTCAGCACCGGAACCAGGTGCTCAAGATTGTGGCCGTCGATCGGGCCGACATAGTAGAAGCCCAGTTCCTCGAAGAAGGTGCCGCCGGTGACCATGCCGCGGCCGTACTCCTCGGCCTTGCGGGCGGCTTCCTTGAGCGGCTTGGGCAGGGCGCCGGCCATGTGGCGGCCCAGCTTGCGCAGGGAACGATAGGCGCTGCCGGAGACCTGGCGGGCCAGATAGGCGCTCATGCCGCCCACCGGAGGGGCGATCGACATATCGTTGTCGTTCAGGACGACGATCAGGTCCTTGGTGGCGTCGGCGGCGTTGTTCATGGCCTCATAGGCCATGCCCGCGCTCATCGAGCCGTCGCCGATCACGGCGATGACCTTGTTCTTCTCGCCGCGCTGATCCCGGGCCACGGCGAAGCCGAGGGCCGCCGAGATCGAGGTGGCCGCATGGGCGGCGCCGAAGGGATCGTATTCGCTCTCGGCCCGCTTGGTGAAGCCGGAGAGCCCCCCGCCCTGGCGAAGGGTCTCGATCCGGTCGCGGCGACCGGTGAGAATCTTATGGGGATAGGCCTGGTGGCCCACGTCCCAGATCAGGATGTCCTTGGGGGTGTCGAACACGTGGTGCAACGCCACGGTCAGTTCGACCACGCCCAGGCCCGCGCCCAGGTGACCGCCGGTCTTGGACACGGCGTGAATCGTCTCAGCGCGCACTTCGTCCGAGAGCTGACGTAGCTCGGTCAGACTGAGGTCGCGCGTATCGGCGGGGGAATGGACTTTGTCGAGCAGCGGAGTGGTTGGCGCCATCGCGTTTCGGACGGGGAAAGCGTCCGACCTTCCAAATGTTTATTGCCGCCGATCTAACACGAAATCGACGCTGTTCCGCAGGTATCTGGCGTCGTCCCCGAACATGTCGAGATGGGCCTTAGCCTGCGCGGCTAGCAAGTCCACCCGCTCGCGCGCTGCGTCAACCCCCAACAGCGTAACGAAGTTCACCTTGCGTCCGGCGCCATTCCTTTCGGCGGCCGCCTTGCCCAGGAGATCCTCCTCCCCCGCGGCGTCGGTGAAATCATCAACGATCTGATACGCTAGGCCAAGATCCTGGGCGAACGCCACCAAGGCCTGGCGCTCGCTTTCCGGCGCCCGTCCGAGCACCAGGGCAAGGTCAAAGGCGCACGCGATCAGGGCGCCGGTTTTCATTCTTTGCATGCGCGCGATGGCGCCGAGATCGTCACCGACGCCGACAACAGCGATCATTTGCCCGCCGACCATGCCTTTTGCGCCACAGGCCACGGCGAGCCTGCGGACCAGTTCGGCGCGAATCGTTCCGTCCGAATGGGTGTCGGGATGGGCCATGATCTCGAAGGCCACCGCCTGCAGGCCATCCCCCGCCAAGATGGCCGTGGCCTCGTCATAGGCCCTGTGCAGGGTGGGTCGGCCCCGGCGCAGGTCATCGTCGTCCAGGCAAGGCAGATCGTCATGCACCTGACTATAGGCGTGCACGCATTCCAGGGCGCAGGCGGCGCGCAGCACAGATCGTTCCTCGACGCCGAACATCCGCGCCGTCTCGAGCATGAAAAAGGGCCGCATCCGGCGCCCAGGCCCGAGGGCCGCATAGCGCATGGCCTCGGTCAGACGCTGCTCTGGTCCGTCGGCGCGCGGCAAAAGCGCATCAAGGGCCACGGTGACGAGATCGGCGGCCTCCGCGACACGCTGATCGAGCGAGTCGCGCATTCTCTATGAGAACTCGGCGGGTTCGGCGCCCACGGCGCCCTGGGGTCCGACCACGATCTTCTCCACCCGCAGGCGCGCGGCCTCCAGACGTTTTTCGCAGTGGGCCTTCAGCGCCGCCCCGCGCTCATAGAGCTCGATCGAGGCTTCCAAGGGGGCCTGGCCGGATTCGAGGGCGCCGACGATCTTCTCCAGCTCCGCCAGGGCCTGTTCGAAGGAAAGCGTGGCGATGTCTGGGGCTGCGTCGGACATGAACTCTCTAACCTGGATGAAGGGCTGCAACTTAGAACCGGATCGCGCAGAGTGGAAACTCGTTTTGCAAAGCTACGTCCAGCCCCCAATCCAACCGGATCATGTCCCCATCCTCCGCGCCTCGTCCGAGCCCGCCCCATCCGAGCTTGCCCCATCCGAGCTTGAAGGTGACCCTAGCGCCGCACCAGGCGGATTGGGCCCCGCGCGCCGCCAGGGAAGCGCGCCGATGGGCCGAGGTTCTGGGCGACAACCTGCTGGTCGTCCACCACGTGGGCTCGACCGCCATACCTTGGATCGCGGCCAAGCCGATCATCGATCTGATGCCGGCGGTGCGGGATCTGGCGGCCCTGGACGCGGCGGAGCCGGCGATTCGCGCCCTGGGCTATGACTGGCGCGGGGAGTTCGGCCTGCCGGGCCGGCGCTTTTGCCTGCTGACCGATCCTCGGACCGGGGCGCGGCTGTTCCACGTCCACGCCTATCAGGCTGGATCGTCGGAAATCGATCGACACCTGGCCTTTCGCGACTATCTGCTCGCTCATCGGGACGAGGCCCTGGCCTATGAGGCCCAAAAGCGGGCCGCCGCGGCGGCGCATCCCAATGATTCTCTCGCTTACAACGGCGCGAAATCCGATTGGATCGTCGCCTGTCAGGCTCGCGCCCTGGCCTGGTGGCCGGGCGTATCTGGACGCGCCTAGCGCTCCAGGCGCCGCGAGCACCAGTAGTTCAGGCCGCCGTGGCTCTCGACCACCTTCCAGCCCTTGGTCTTCAGGCTGCGGCGCACCATGGTATTGAAGAAGCCGTGCGCGACCACCACCACGTCCCCCTGAAGGGACAGCGCGGTCAGGCGGTCGGCGACGGCGCTGGCTCGGGCCTCGGCCTCGGCGCGGCTTTCCTGGCCTTCGTGGTGGTTGAAATACCACCACCAGAACCGGGCGATGATGCCCCACAGGAACGGCGACAGCCGAAGCCAGTCCGGCCAGCGGGGTGGCGGCAGGGGCGCCTCGATCAGGGTCGGATCGATCTCGAAGGGCTTGCCCTGGGTGACCGCCTGGGCGGTCTCGATGGCGCGAATCCGGGTCGAGGACAGAACCACGGCCGCGTCCTGGACCTTGGCCAGGAGGCTGGGCGGCGGGGTCTGGCCGGCCTTGAGGCCGGTCAGTTCATAGCGCGCCCACCAGGCGGCGTATTCGGCGGCGCTGAGGCGGACCTTGCGGTTGACGTCGGGCTGGCCGTGTCGAACCGTGAAGATGACGCCTCGACCTGGCGCGGCCCCCTCAGACGCGGGGTGCCCAGACGCGGGATGCGAAGGGTCGAGCGGCCCCTTCGACGGGATCGCGGCGAGATCATCAGGGCGGATCGTGTCCGTCGGCATGATCAATGGAATGGACCGGCCCGCCGTTTCGCGGTCGATCGTGCTCCTCACCCCTCCTCAAGCGCCCGAACATGCGCCAGGGCGGATTGGCCGAGCGCCTGAAGGTCGTAGCCGCCCTCGAGCGAGGACACAATACGCCCCCCGCAGCGGGCGTTCGCCACGGAGACGATGGCGCGGGTGACCCAGGCGAAATCCTCGGCCTCAAGCGCCTGTTCTCCAAGGGGATCATGGGCATGGGCGTCGAAACCGGCGGAGATCAGGATCAGGTCCGGACAGAAGGCGTCCAGGGGCGTCATCAGGCTTTCGAACGCCGCCCGCCAGGTGGCGCGATCAGCGTGCGGCGGCGCTATCGCATTGAAAATATTGCCAACGCCCCGCTCCGCGGGCGATCCGGTCCCCGGGAAGAGCGGCCATTGGTGCACGGAGCCCAAAAACAGCGAATCGTCGGCCTCGAAGACGGCCTGGGTGCCGTTGCCGTGATGGACGTCGAAATCCACCACCGCCACCCGGGCGAGGCCACTGGCCTGGGCGGCGCGGGCGGCCAGGGCCACATTGGAGAAGATGCAAAAGCCCATGGCTTCGCTCGGCTCGGCGTGATGCCCTGGGGGCCGCACGGCGCAAAAGGCCCGCTCAAGCTCGCCGGCCGCCACCGCCCGGGTCGCCGCGATCACGCCCCCCGCGGCCCGCCGCGCCGCCACGAGGCTGCCCACGGACATGGCGGTGTCGGCGTCCAGCCGGGCCAGGCCCGAGACTGGGGCGGCGGAGACGATCTTGTTCACATAGTCGGCGGGGTGCACCCGCAACAGATCCTCGTCCGACACCAGGGGCGCCTCGCGTCGGTCCAGATCCAGGCCGATGGCTTCATCGAGGGCGCCCAGCACCGCCCGCAACCGGTCAGGCCGCTCCACGTGATGCAGGCCCGGCTCATGCCCCAGCATCTCAAGGTGTGTGTAGAGCGCGAGCGTCATGATCCCTAGCCTGCCTTATGTTGGCGATTCCCCGAACCCTGTCGGTCGTGCGATAGGGGCGAAATGATCGACATCAATATCAATGGCGAAATGACCATTCGCCCAGCGACGCCACGGGACGCCGAGCGGCTGACCCAGCTCGGACGCCAGACCTTTGTGGACAAGTTCGGACACCTCTATCCGCCCGAGGATCTGGCTGATTTCCTGGCCACCGCGCACACCCCGGAAAAATACGCCGCCTGGGCCAGCGACCCGGCCTATGGTCTGTGGATCGTCGAGCGCGGCGAGACCGCCATCGCCTACGCCCTGGCTGGCCCCTGCCACCTGCCCCACCCGGATGTGACGCCGGACTGCGGCGAATTGTGCCGTATCTACGTGCTCGCCGAGGCCCAGGGCGCGGGCCTGGGCGGGCGGTTGCTCACCCTGGCCCTGGACTGGCTGGAGCGGTCGGGACGGACCCTGTGGATCGGGGTCTGGTCGGAAAACCTGGGCGCGCAGCGGCTTTACGCCCGCTACGGCTTCGAGAAGGCCGGGGAATACGAGTTCCCCGTCGGCGCCACGCGCGACCAGGAGTTCATCCTGCGCCGCGCGGCGCCCTGAGACCGCCGACTTCGTCCTTCGGACCTTCCGCATGCGTACGCTCTGGACACGGTCGACGCGCGCGCCCAATCTAAATCCAAACACTCGTTCGACCCGGGTCGCCCCATGTTCCTGAACTTCTTCTCCGAACTGCGCCAAGCCAAGGTGCCGGTCACTCTGAAAGAGTACCTGATGCTGATCGAGGCCCTCGATCGGGACGTGATCGATAAGTCGGTGGACGATTTCTACTATCTGTCCCGCGCGGCCCTGGTGAAGGACGAGCGCAATCTGGACAAGTTCGACCGGGTGTTCAGCCATGTGTTCAAGGGGCTGGAAAAGCTGCAGGACGCCAGCGTCGTCGACGTGCCCGCCGAGTGGCTCAAGGCCCTGTCGGATCGCTTCCTGACGGACGAGGAAAAGGCCCAGATCGAGGCCATGGGCGGCTTCGACAAGCTGATGGAGATGCTGGCCGAACGCATGCGCCAGCAGAAGGAAGAGGGCGAGGACGGCGACGGCAAGGAGCCGGGCAAGCGCGGCGGCCAGGGCAAGGACGGCTCGTCCCCCTTCGGCGCCAACGGCTTCCATCCCGAGGGGATCCGCATCGGTCAGGACAAGGGCCGCCACGGCAAGGCGGTGAAGGTCTGGGACAAGCGCGAATACAAGAATCTGGACGACACGGTCGAGCTGGGCACCCGCAACATCAAGGTCGCCCTGCGCCGCCTGCGCAAGTTCGCCCGCACCGGCGCGCCGGACGAGCTGGATATCGACGGCTCGATCAAGGAGACCGCCAACAAGGGCTATCTGGATCTGGTCCTGCGCCCCGAGCGGCGCAACACCATCAAGGTGCTGCTGTTCTTCGACATCGGCGGCTCGATGGACGGCCATATCAAGCTCTGCGAGGAGCTGTTCTCGGCGGCCAAGACCGAGTTCAAGACCATGGAGTTCTTCTACTTCCACAACTGCCTCTATGAGAGCGTGTGGAAGGACAATCGCCGGCGCAATGTCGAGAAGATCGACACCTGGGACGTGCTGCACAAGTACGGCCGGGACTACAAGGTGATCTTCGTCGGCGACGCCACCATGAGCCCCTATGAGATCACCTATCCGGGCGGTTCGGTGGAGCACTGGAACGAGGAGGCCGGCGCCATCTGGGTGGACCGGGTGACCAAGATCTATGACAGCGTGGTCTGGCTCAATCCCACCGGCGAGCGGCACTGGGACTATACCCCCTCCATCGGCGTGGTCCGGCAACTGATGAACGACAGGATGTATCCCCTGACCATCGAAGGCCTCGACAAGGCGATGCGCGAGTTGGTGCGTTGACGGAACCTGATCCGGCCGACGCGGACATCGAAGAGGTCAATCCGGAAAGCCAGGCCGCCACCAGGAACCTGGTGTTCGCCGCCGCCGAGCGCTTGTTCGCCGTGCATGGCTTCCAGAAGGTCTCGGTGCGCGACATCACCGCCGAGGCGGGGGTCAATCTGGCCTCGGTCAACTACCACTTCGGCTCCAAGGACGCCCTGCTGCTGGAGATCTTCCGGCGCCGCACCGCCGAGCTGAACCGGGCCCGGGCGCGTATCCTGCACGAGGCCACCGACAAGCATCAGGGCCACCCGCCCGTACGCGCCATACTGGAGGCCCTGATCGGCCCGCCGGTGCGCTGGCTGGACCCCAATGGCGAGCGGCTGATCTCGCTGCAATTCATCATCCGCTCCCGCAGCGAAGGCACCGAGGAGATGCGCGCGGCCCTGCGCCACGACGTCTCGCACCTGCGCCGCTTCGCCGACGCCCTCTTGGCCGCGCGGCCAGAGCTGGCGCCGGAAGACGTCTATTGGCGCCTGCACTTCGTGCTGGGCATGCTGCACAACAACCGCTTCGCCGAGTTCGACCGCCTGCACACCCTGTCCGAGGGCCTGACCCGCGAGGAGGACTTCGAGGGGCTGGTCAAGCGGATGGTGGACTTCGCCGAGGCCGGCTTCCTGCGCTGAGGCCGCCCTCGCGCCTTGCCTTTCACCGCCAAATGTAGCAACATATCTACATGCCGAAAGTGATGCAAAGGCTCCTACGGTTTGACTGCGTGGTTCCGCACTCTCCACCGCTCATCCCGGCGAAGGCCGGGATCCAGATCGTAGGGCGCGGCGCCAAGCGGTTTGAAGCGCTTATTGGGGTTAGGTCTGAGCCTTGCCATCGGATCCCGGCCTTCGCCGGGAAGGGCGGATCTGAGGGCTAATGACCAAGCCTCAGGGTCAAACTCAACGGCCGTTAGTATGAGGTGAGCGCCATGACCATCACCACCCTGTCCAGCCGTGAATTCAATCAGGACGCCGGGCGCGCCAAGAAGGCGGCCGAAAATGGACCCGTGTTCATCACCGACCGCGGTCGCCCGGCCCATGTGCTTTTGACCATCGAGGATTTCCAGCGTCTCACCGGAGGCCAGGCCAGCATCATCGATCTGCTGGCGACGCCGGGGGCGCGGGACATCGACTTCGAGCCGCCCAGCGCCGGCGGCCTGCTCCGTCCGGCCGATCTCGGCTGATGTACCTGCTGGACACCAATGTCGTATCGGAGCTGCGCAAGGCCAAGGCTGGCAAGGCCGACCCCAATGTCACGGCCTGGGCCGCGAGCCTCCCCGCCGCCAGCCTGTTCATCTCTGCGATCACGATCCTGGAATTGGAACTGGGCGTGCTGCAAATCGAACGCCGTGACGCAGCGCAAGGCGCCATCCTGCGCGCCTGGCTGGACCATGGCGTGCTGCCGGCCTTCAGCGGCCGGGTGATTGATATCGACACCCAGATCGCCCGGCGGTGCGCGGGCCTGCACGTGCCCGACCCCCGTGGCGAACGGGACGCCCTGATCGCCGCCAGCGCCCTGGTTCACAGCCTGACCGTGGTCACCCGCAACGTCATCGACTTTGCGCCTACGGGCGCGCCAACTCTGAATCCCTGGTCCTGGCGGGACTAGCGCTGACCGAAACGCCGGCCGTCTCAGCCGCGGGCGTCGGCGGCGCTCCAGGGACCGGTTCGGTTCCCGAGACCAGGGACGCGGCCGGATCGCGCAGGAACCCCTCGATGTCCCGCCACACCACCGGCGCCTGCTTGTCCACCAGCAGCAGGTGCCAGCCATCCGGATAATAGGCCGACCGGTCGGTGGGCCGCAGCTTTCGGGCGGCTTGCAGCATCGGCGCCTTGGGGATGATCTGGTCGTGGACGCCGGCCAGAAGCGCGGTGGGAACCGGCGCCGATCCCACCTCGCGCCAACCATTCTGCATCAGGCCCACCAGGCCGTAGAGGGTGTCGGTGCGCGCGCCCCACAGCATCTGGGGATCGCGGCCCATACGGATCAGCTCCTCGATATTGTCGCTGGCCCGGATGTGCCGATAGACGAAGCTGGGCGGCTGGAGCACAGCGGGTCCGTCCACATGGGCGAACAGCCACAGGGCCACGCGGTTCATCACCGGCTGACTGGACCAGCCCCACACCGCCGGAGAGACCAGGATCAGCCGGTCGGCCGGCGGCGGGCGGGCCGAGGCGAAGGCGGTGATGGCCACCGCCCCGCCCATGCTCTCACCCACGACAGCGATAATCGCGTGGGGATAGCGCTGGCGGGCGAGCGACACCACCGTGCGCAGATCCTCCTCCATCAGCGCCTGCCCGGCCCACACCCCCCGCTGCGGCGAGCGGCCAAAGCCGCGCTGGTCATAGGCCAGGGTGACGATCCCCCGCTCCGCCCAGTAGGGCCCGGCCAGATGGAAGGCGTTGGAATAGTCGTTCATGCCGTGCAGGCCGATGATCACCGCCCAGGGCTCCCCCGTGGCCGGCTCCCAGCGCCGCAGGCCAAGGCGGGCGCCGTCGAAACTGACCACCTCATGCGGGTCCAGCCTTGGCCCCGTGAACGTCAGGTCCGGGTGCCCGGCCTGCTGCACCATGGGCGCGCAGCCGACCAGCAGGGCGGAGGCGGCGAAGGCCAGGAGCAGCGAGCGGATCATGCGGCGAGCATAGCCGCGACCCGGGCGCGGATATATGGCGCGACCTCATCCTCGAACCACGGATTGCGCCTCAGCCAGGCGGTGTTGCGCCAGGATGGATGGGGCATGGGCACGAAATCGGGGCCGTATTCACGCCAGGCGGCGACGGTGTCGGTCATGGTCGCCTTGGCCCGCTCGCCCAGGGCCCAGCCTTGCGCATAGGAGCCGATCAGCAGGGTCAGCTCGGCCCTGGGCAGGGCCGCAAGGAGCTGGGGCCGCCAAAGGGCGGCGCACCGGGGCGGCGGCGGATAGTCCCCGCCCTTGGGATTGGTCCCGGGAAAGCAGAAGGCCATGGCCGCCACGCCAAAGGCCGGATGACCATAGAAGGCCTCCCGGTCCACCCCCAGCCAGCCGCGCAGCCGGTCACCGGAGGGATCGTCGAACGGCAGGCCGCTCTCATGCACCCGCCGCCCAGGCGCCTGGCCGCAGATCAGGATACGGGTCTGGGCCGAGACCCTGACCACCGGACGTGGCTCGTGCGGCAGCTCGCCCGCGCAGGCCCGGCAGGCGCGGATATCGGCAAGGACGGCGTCGAGAGACATGGGCCCTATGTAGGCGCTCCCAAGGCCGGCGATAGGCCCAGCCTTAGTCCTCCACGTCCCGCGGCGTCTCCGCGTCGGGCGCGGCGCTGGGGATGACATCCCCCTCCAGGGGCAGACGCAGGCGATAGACGCCCTTGAGCTTTTCCGGATTGGCGGGCTTGCCGTGGCGGGTGACCACAAGACGCCCCTGCCGGGCCAGGCCCTTGGCCGTGCCGCGCACCTGACCCAGCAATCGCCTCCAGGTCTCGGCGTCCACCGCCCGCGCCACGTCCTCGGGGGCGACGGTCTTGCCCGGCTCGACCTTGGACAGGAGGTCGAAGATCGCGTCTTCGATGGAGGCGCTCATGCTCAGCCGCCCCGCTTCATGGTTTCGCGGGCGATGACGATCTGTTGGATCTGACTGGTCCCTTCATAGATGCGGAAGATGCGCACATCCCTGTAGAGGCGCTCGATGCCGTAGTCAGCCACATAGCCGGCCCCGCCGAAGATCTGCACCGCCCGGTCGGCCACCCGCCCGACCATTTCCGAGGCGAACAGCTTGGCCGCGGCCGCCTCCAGGGTCACGTTTTCCCCCGCATCGCGCTTGCGGGCGCTTTCCAGCACCAGGGCCCGGGCGGCCATGGCCTCGGTCTTGGAATCGGCGATCATCGCCTGGATCAGCTGGAAGTTGGACAGGGCCTGGCCGAACTGCTTGCGCTCGGCGGCATAGGCGACGCAATCGGCCAGCAGGCGCTCGGCCACGCCCACGCAGATGCTGGCGATGTGCAGCCGACCCCGGTCCAGGACCTGCATGGCCACCTTGAAACCCTCGCCCTCACCGCCCAGGCGGTTCTCGGCGGGAACCCGCACCCCTTCGAAGATCACGTCGCAGATATGGGCGCCCTGCTGGCCCATCTTCTTTTCCGGCTTGCCCACCGACAGGCCCGGCAGGTCCCGGGGCACGAGGAAGGCCGAGACCCCGCCCGCGCCCTTCTTGTCCGGGTCGGTGCGAGCCATGACCGTGAACAGGCCCGCGCGGTTGGCGTTGGTGATGTAGCGCTTGGCGCCGTCCAGCACATAGACGTCGCCCTCCCGCCGCGCCCGGGTCTGGACCGCGGCGGAGTCGGAGCCGGCCTCAGGCTCGGTCAGGGCGAAGGAGGTGACGATCTCCCCCGAGGCGATCCCCGGCAGCCACTTGGCCTTCTGCGCGTCATTGCCGAACATCACCAGACCCTGGCTGCCGATGCCGACATTGGTGCCGAAGGTCGAGCGGAAGGCCGGAGAGGTGCGGCCCAGCTCGAAACAGACCAGGGCCTCCTCCTCCATGGACAGGCCCAGGCCGCCGTATTCCTCCGGGATGGTCAGGCCGAACAGACCCAGATCCCGCATCTCGCCCACGATCTCGGGGGGAACCGCGTCGTCCTCGGCCACCTTGGCCTCGATCGGCCGCAGCCGCTCGGCCACGAACCGGCGCACGCCTTCGATCAATTGCTGACGGGTTTCGAGATCAAGCGCCATGGCGTTTCCCCTGCTCTTGCGGCTATTCAACCGCCAACCTCATAAGGCGCTGCGTGGACAGGAGCAAACATGGCGGACGGTGAAGACACCTTTCCGGGGCAATCAATCGTCACCGAAGGCGAATGGGCCGGCTGGCGGCCCTGCGTCGGCAGTGATCCCTTCGAGGACCAGTCGGGACCCTACTACACCCGAGACGAGCCCGACGGATCGGTGGTCTGCGCCTTCCGCGCAGAGCGCAAGCACATGAACGGCGGCGGCTTCATGCACGGGGGCTGCGTGCTGACCTTCGCCGACTTCTGCCTGTTCGCCATCGGCCGCGAGGCCCTGAAGGACGTCCACGCCGTCACCGTCTCCCTGAACGGTGACTTCGTCGGCCCCGCCTATGAGGGCGACCTGATCGAAGGCCGCGGCGAAGTGATCCGCGCCGGCGGCTCCCTGATCTTCCTGCGCGGTATCATCTCCACCGGCGGCAAGACCATGCTGAGCTTTTCCGGCGTGGTGAAGAAGGTCGGCAAGCGGGACGCCAAGAACTAGACGGACGCCCAGCGCGGACCTAAGCCGCCCCTAAACCCCCGCCCCAGCCGCGGGCCGGGCCATCATGGCGTCGTACCACCGGCGCACATGGGTCATCTCGTCGGGAATCTTGAACTTGGCCATCCGCGCGAAGTCGATGGAGATGGCGGCGACGATGTCGGCGATGGTCAGGCGGTCGGCGGCGATGAACGGGCTCTCCGCCAGGCGCCGGTCGAACAGCTTCAGGGCCCGCTCGGCTCCCTGACGATTGGTCTGGGCCACCTCGGGCACCTGCGTTTCCAGGGCGGCCAAGGCGGGGTGGCTGTGGCGCACAGCCATCATCAGCGGTGTGCCTATCAGCATCTCGGCCCGGCGGGTCCACATCTCGATGATCGCAGTCTCCTTGGGATCACGGCCAAACAGGTTGGGCTCGGGATAGAGGCTTTCGAGATAGCGGCAGATGGCCAGGGATTCGGTGATGGTGGTCCCGTCGTCCATCTCCAGGGCCGGCACATTGGGGGCGCCGGTCTTGGCCAGGTAGTCGGCGGCGCGGTGCTCGCCCTTGAACAGGTCCACATCGATAACCTCGATGTCGGTGATCCCCTTCTCGGCCATGAACCACCGAACCCGGCGCGGATTGGGCGCGCGGCGGCTGTCATAGAGTTTCATGGGCGGTTCCTCCTGGCGTTTTCGTTGGCGTGATTGGAGCACGGGCCGCCGCCGTGGAAAAGCCGCGCAAACCCTTACCCCGATTTAACTTGGATTGGTGGGCTGACGAGGGCTTCATACACGCGCCGCGCGATACATTTTTCATATCGCGCCCAGTTGGGGAATGTTTCTTGTCGCTCGCCCTGGCCACCCTGCTCTACGAATGGCGGCGCTATCTGGCGGCGATCATCGCCCTGGCCTTCTCCGGCCTGTTGATCCTGGCCCAGGTGGGCCTGTTCGTGGGCATCGCCGAGGCCTTCACCGCCACCATCAACCGCTCCCGCGCCGACATCATGGTCATGGGCCCCCAGTCGGAGAGCCTGATGGGGGACGGCCAGGGCCTGCCCCGGCGGGTGGAGCCCCTGGTCTATCTGAACCCGCAGGTGGTCGAGGTGAAGGACATGGAGGGCGACGGCGCCCTGTGGAAGAATCTGCCGCCCCCGGGCCAGAAACAGGTCCATGAATGGGTCCAGCTGTTCACCGTCGGCACCGAGCCGGGCACGGTGTCCCTGCCCGTCGATTATCCCGAGGCCACCCGCCTGGCCCTGATGGAGCCCTATGCGGTGGCCATCGACGAGACCAGCCTCAAGCACCTGGGGGTCAAGGTCGGCGATCCGGCCACCCTGAACGGCAGGAGCGTGCGGGTGCGGGCGGTGCTGCACAACTATCCCAACATCACCCAGCCGACCGTGATCGTCTCCCGCCAGACCCTGACCCTGTTGGGCATGGGCGCCCACGGGGACCGGGTTGGCCCCCTGCTGGTGCGGCTGAAGGACCCCACCCAGGCCTCGCTTGTGCGCGACCAGCTCAACGCCCAGGCCCACGGCCTCTATCGCGCCTGGACCCGGGAGGAATTGGGCAAGGCCAACGAATTGGCCCTGCTCAAGGACCAGATCATCGGTCTGTTGCTGGTGTTTTCGGTGGTGCTGGGAACCTTCATCGGCATCGGCATCACCTGGCAGACCCTGAGGGGCGCCATCTTCGCCAATATCAAGGAGTTCGCCTCCCTGCGGGCCCTGGGGGTCTCGATGGGCTCCCTGAGACTGATCGTGATCGAGCTGAGCTTCTGGGTCGGGGTGGTGGGCCTGGGCGCCACCGTTCTGTTCGTGGCGGCGGTCAAGGGTCTGGCCCAGCTTGGCGGCCTGCCCATGGGCTTTCCCCTCCCGATCACCGCCGGGGTGGCGGGTCTGCTGATCGTGATCGCCATCGGTTCGGGCTTCCTGTCCCTGGGCGTCCTAAAGCAGAGCCAACCCGCGGACCTCCTGAGATGAGGCAGCCCCCTTCCGCCATCGCGCTCCAGGCCAGCGGCCTGCGCAAGCGTTTCAAGACCGGCCGCAGCACCATCGAGGTGCTCAAGGGCGTGGACTTCGATGCTCGCCATGGGGAGCTGACCCTGGTGATGGGTCCGTCCGGTTCCGGCAAGTCGACCCTGGTGGCGGCCCTGTCCGGCCTGCTGCGCCCCGACGAGGGGGCCGTGACCGCCCTGGGGGACGATCTGTGGGGCAAGAGCTCAGGACGGCTGGACCGTTTTCGCCTGGACCACTGCGGCTTCATCTTCCAGGGCTTCAATCTGTTCCCCGCCCTGACGGCGGTCCAGCAGATCACCACGGTCCTGAAATACCAGGGCCTTTCCGCCCCGGAGGCCCGCCGCAGGGCCGAGCAATCCCTCCGCGAGGTCGGCATGGACCGGCGCGCGAACCAGCGTCCGTCCGAGTTGTCCGGGGGCGAGAAGCAGCGGGTGGCCATTGCCCGGGCCCTGGCCAAGCAGCCGCGCCTGCTGTTCGCGGACGAGCCGACCTCGGCCCTGGACGGCGAGAACGGTCAGGTGGTGATCCGCCTCTTGCAGCGGGCGGCCAAGGACCACGACGCGGCGGTGATCTGCGTGACCCACGATCCGCGCCTGGAGGCCTATGCCGACCGGGTGATTCATATCGAAGACGGCCTCATCCTCGACGACCGCCGTCCCCCAGGTTCGGCCGGGCGGGCCGAGGAAAGGCGGCTCGAAGGAGCCGAGGTCTGATGCTTAATCTGTTTAGACGTCCCGTGACCTGGCTCGTGGTGTTGGGTTTGATCGCCTCCGGCTCGGTTGGCGCCCTGATCCTGAGCCGCGTCCGGGGCCATGCGGCCCAGGCGGCCCAGACCGCTGGCGGCGGCAAGACCACGCCCGTCGCCGACACCCCGTTCGCCGCCATCTCCAACGGCAAGGCCGATGTGGAGGGCGGCGTGATCCAGGTCGCCGCCCGCGCCCCCGGCGTGGTGCGCGAGGTCGATGTGGTCGAGGGGCAAAAGGTCAAGAAGGGCCAGATCCTGGCCCGGCAGGAGGATGATCAGGCCCGCCTCGCCGTCCAGACCGCCGACGCCGACCTGGCCCAGGCCCGCGCCCAGGTGGCGGCGATCCAGGTCCAGCTGGTCACCGCCCATCGCGAATATGAGCGCCTGGCCAAGCTCGCCGCCTCCAACTTCGTGGCGCGCCAGCAGTTGGACCAGGCCCAGGACGCCATTCGCGCGGCCGAGGCGCAGCTCGGCTTGCAGCAGGCGGCCATCGTCGCCGCCCAGGCCCGGCTCAGTCAGGCGCGCTACAACCAGGACCTGACCCTGATCCGCGCCCCGGCGGACGGCGCCATCGTGCGCCGCTACGCCAATCCCGGCGCCGGCGCCTCGACTCTCAACGTCTCGACCATGTTTGATCTGGAGCCCGATACGGCCCACATCGTCCGCGCCGAGGTGACCGAGGCCGCCCTGCCTGTCGTCTCCATTGGCCAGACCGTGCGGATGACCCCGGAATCGGATCCCTCCAAGAGCTATGAGGGCCGGGTTCTGCGCCGATCCGGCGTCTTCGGCGCCCGCAAGCTGCAGTCGGACGATCCCGGCGAGGCGGCCGACGCCCGGGTGGTGGAGGTGGTGGTCTCCGCCGACGAAGCGCCGTTCCTGATCGGCCAGAGGGTTCTGGTGAAATTCATGAAGCCAAACCACGCCGCCGCACAGGACCGCGCATCCCCCTCGGCCAAGGCGACAGGACGGAGTTAGACGCCGACGCTCGCAGCTTCTACCCTGCGCGACCAGAGACGAAGGAGGCTGACATGGCCGGACTGAAGGACAAGCGCGGCTTCATCGACAAGGACCGCCTGGACCTTTCGGAGCGTCAGGCCGTGGAATACTGGATGAAGCGCTGGGGCGTGACCCGCGACCAGATCACCACCGCCCACCGCAAGGTCGGCCGGATGGTCAAGGACATCGCCGCCGAACTGGGCAAGAAGAAATAGGCCGCTTCAGTACTTGTTCTTGCGGAACCGGGCGGCGTCGGCGGCCAGGGAGGCCGCGCCGAAATCCGGCTCCGCCTCGGCCTGATAGGGCAAGGTCCCGGCCACGCCCCGGATCGCCAGCCACAGCTGGACGCTGAAATGATCCAGCAGGCGCAAGGGCCGGCGCTTGTCGTCGGTGACGTCCCAGCCCTCGGCCTCGAAGGCCGGGATCTGGTCCCGCGCCGGACGGCGATCGATCCTGTCCCAGTCCGCCGGGCGGGGCGCATCCTCGGCCTCGTCCGCGGTCAGGCCGAAGATGGCCCGGGACACCTCGTCCAGTTCGGGAAAGTTCATCCGCGCGTCGGCGTCGGCTAGGCGCGAGTTCATCAGCGCCTTGCCCTCCAGCTCGCGCAGGCCAGGCAGGTCGATCAGACGACGAAGTTTGGACGGGCTTTGCATGGGCCGATACCAACGCGCTGGGGGCTGGCGCGTCAAGCCGGCTCAAAGCTTCGCCGCCCGAAGACGCAGGGCGTTGCCGATGACGCTCACCGAGCTTAGGGCCATGGCCGCCGCCGCCAGGGTCGGCGATAGCAGCAGGCCAAAGCTGGGATAGAGCAGCCCCGCCGCGATCGGCACCCCGGCGGCGTTGTAGGCGAAGGCGAACACCAGGTTCTGGCGGATATTGCCCATCACCGCCTTGGACAGACGCCGGGCGGCCACCAGGCCGCTCAGATCCCCCCGCAACAGGGTCACCCCGGCGCTTTCGATGGCCACGTCCGTCCCAGTGCCCATGGCCACGCCCACATCGGCCGCCGCCAGGGCCGGGGCGTCATTGACCCCGTCTCCGGCCATGGCCACAATCCGGCCCGCCTGACGCAGACGCTGAACCACGGCGGCCTTCTGATCGGGCAGGACCTCGGCCTCGACCTCGTCGATGCCCAGCCGCCGGGCGATAGCCTGGGCCGTGACCTTGTTGTCGCCAGTCAGCATCACCACCCGCACACCCGCCGCCTTCAGGGCCGCGACCGCCGCAGGCGTGGTGGCCTTGACCGGATCGGAGATCCCCAGCACGCCGGCGAGACGCCCATCGACAGCCACGAACACCGCGGTCGCCCCCTCCAGGGCCATGGACTCTGCCGCCTTGGTCAGGGCGGGATCGAGGCCGGCGGCGTCCACGCCCTGCTCCCCCATGAACTTGCGCGCGCCCATGGCCATGGGCCGCCCATCGACCTGCCCGACCACCCCGCGTCCGGTGGGGGAATCGAATCCCGTGGGCTCGGCCAGGGTCAGGTCCCGCCCCTTGGCCGCCGCCACCACCGCCCGGGCCAGGGGATGCTCGCTGGGCGCCTCCAGGCTGGCGGCCAGGCGCAGCAGGTCGTTTTCGGCCCAGCCATGGGCCGGATGGATGGCGGTGACGGCGGGGCGCCCCTCGGTCAGGGTGCCGGTCTTGTCCACCACCACCGTGTCCACCGCCTCGAACCGCTCCAGGGCCTCGGCGTTCTTGATCAGGACCCCGGCCTGGGCGCCCCGCCCGACCCCGACCATGATCGACATGGGCGTGGCCAGGCCCAGGGCGCAGGGACAGGCGATGATCAGCACAGAGACCGCCGCCACAAGGGCGTAGGCCAGCCGGGGCTGCGGCCCCACCAGGGCCCAGATGGCGAAGGCGATCAGGGCCGCGGCGATCACCGCCGGCACGAACCAGCTCGAAACCCGGTCGGCCAGGCGTTGGATCGGCGCGCGGCTGCGCTGGGCCTCGCTGACCATCTGGACGATCCGGGCCAGAAGGGTGTCGCGGCCGACCTTGTCCGCGCGCATCACCAGGGCGCCGGTCTGGTTGAGGGTCCCACCGATGACCGCCGCGCCGACCTCTCGCAGGACCGGCATGGATTCGCCGGTGACCATGGATTCGTCCAGATGGCTGCGGCCTTCCAGAACCGAGCCGTCCACGGGCACCTTCTCGCCGGGACGCACCCTCAGGCGGTCGCCCACCTGGATCTGGTCAAGAGCCACCTCCTCCTCCGCGCCGCCCTCCAGGATGCGCCGGGCGGTCCGGGGGGCGAGATTGAGCAGGGCGCGCAGGGCGCCGCCGGTCTGGTCCCGGGCGCGCAGCTCCAGCACCTGGCCCAGCAGCACCAGCACCGTGATTACGGCCGCCGCCTCGAAATAGACCGGCGCGGAACCATCCATGCTGCGCAGGGCCGCGGGCAGCAGCTCGGGCGCCAGGGTCGCCACCAGCGAATAGAGATAGGCGGAGCCCGTCCCCAGGGCGATCAGGGTGAACATGTTGAGGTTGCGGGTCTGGAGCGAGGCCCAGCCCCTCTGGAAAAACGGCCAGCCCGCCCACAGCACCACCGGGGTGGACAGACCCATCTGGATCAGGCCCGACAGCCGCATCCCCACAGGAAAGGCCATGCCCATCAGATGGCCGCCCATCTCCAGCACGAACACCGGCGCGGTCAGGGCCAGGGCGATCCAGAACCGTCGGCTCATGTCCGCCAGTTCGTGATTGGGCGCCGCCTCGGCCGTCACCTCCGCCGGCTCCAGGGCCATGCCGCAGATGGGGCAGGCGCCGGGCCCCATCTGGCGCACCTGGGGGTGCATGGGGCAGGTGAAGACGATCTTGGCCTGGGCTGGATCGGCGGCCTTCGCCTTGGGCTCCAGGAACGCCTTCGGATCGCCGACAAAGCGCGAGCGACAGTGATCGCCGCAGAAATGATAGGTCTCGCCCCCGAACGCAGCGCTGGGCTTGCCCGCCGCGGGGTCCACCGCCATGCCGCAGACCGGGTCCTTGACCAGGGGATGGCCGTGATCGTGGTGAGAGCTATGATCGGACATGCGGACTTCTCGAACTGGGTGGGACCGCCTATACATATACCCCCATGGGGTAGTTGCAACTACCCCCGGAGGGTATCGCTCAATGCAAGCTGACACGCGCAAGGCCTGCACCCAGAGGCTGAACCGGATCGAGGGCCAGGTTCGCGGCCTGGCCAAGATGGTCGAGGACGACCGCTACTGCATCGACATCATCACCCAGATCGCCGCCGTTCAGGCCGCCCTGCGCAAGGTGGAGGAAGCCGTGCTGCGCGACCACGTGGCCCATTGCGTCGAGGGCGCCATCGCCAGTGGCGACGCCGACGAACAGCGGCGAAAGGTGGCGGAACTGATCGAGGTTCTGGGCAGAGCGTCCCGCTGAGGGCCAGACCCTGCCCGCGCCCCTTGACGGTTCCGCTCCGTCCACTCAAAACGTCGCCCAATTCGTTTCAAACGGACGTAAGAGGAAAGCGACATGGCGGACATCCGCTTCGACGGCAAGGTGGCGATCGTGACCGGGGCGGGCGGCGGCCTGGGCCGTCAGCACGCGCTGGAACTGGCGCGGCGCGGCGCCAAGGTCGTGGTCAACGATCTGGGCGGCTCGGTCGATGGTTCGGGCGGCTCCTCGGAGGCCGCGCAGAAGGTGGTCGAAGAGATTAAGGCCTTTGGCGGCGAAGCCATCGCCAACGGCTCGTCCGTCACCGATGACGCGGGCGTCGCCCACATGGTCAAGCAGACCATGGACGAATGGGGCCGCATCGACATCCTGATCGCCAACGCCGGCATCCTGCGCGACAAGTCCTTCTCCAAGATGGAGATCGCCGACTTCGAACTGGTGCTGAACGTCCATCTGCTGGGCACGGTGAAGCCGGCCAAGGCGGTGTGGGAGATCATGAAGGCCCAGAACTACGGCCGGATCGTCGTGACGACCTCCTCGTCGGGCCTCTATGGCAACTTCGGCCAGTCCAACTATGGCGCGGCCAAGCTCGGCATCATCGGCTTCATGAACACCATCAAGCTCGAAGGCCAGAAGAACAACGTCCACATCAACGCCATCTCGCCGGTGGCCGCGACCCGGATGACCGAAAGCCTGATGCCCCCGGAAATCCTGGATCGGCTCAAGCCCGAATACGTCACCCCGGGCGTGGTCTATCTGGCCTCGGATGAAGCCCCCACGGGCGCCATCCTGGCCGCCGGCGCCGGCGTCTTCTCCCTGGCGCGGATCTACGAAACCGAGGGCGTCTATCTGGGCGACGGCGGTCTGTCCGCCGAGGAAGTCCGCGACAGCTGGGACAAGATCAGCGACGACGCCGGTCAGAAGGCCTATTTCAACGGCGGCGAACAGACCGCCAAGTTCTTCCGCAAGTTGTCCGGGGGCTAAAAAACCCACAACCTGGCGAATATGGCGGGCGGCCCATCGGGCCGCCCGTTTCGTTTTAGGGCGGCGGCGCCAGCAAACCGGTTGCTCGAAAAGACTTGCCGCAGCCCCGGAACCGGGATTGAGTCCGCATCCAACGCGCCCGTCAGAGGCGCTCGTTTCAGTGATCGCCAGGAAGCCCGCGTGTCCCCACCTCCCGCCCGCAAGGGTCTATCGCTCCTGGGCGCCCTCGCCTTCTCCAGCCCGGCCCTGCCGGTGGGCGCCCTGGCTGTCGCGCTCACGGTCTATCTGCCCCACCACTACGCCAGCCGCCTGGGTCTGGAACTGGCCGTTGTCGGCCTGGCCTTCACCGGCGTGCGCCTGATCGACATCCTGTTCGACCCGGCCCTGGGCATGGTCATGGACCGGGGCCGCGGTCGGTTCGGCCGCTACCGGCCCTGGATGATCGCGGGGGCGCCGATCTTCATGCTGTCGGCCTATCAGCTGTTCATGGCCCCCGTGGGAGTCGGCCCCCTCTATCTGGTGGGATGGCTATTGGCCTTCTACATCGGCTATTCGATCCTGGTCCTGTCCCACATCTCCTGGGCCGCCCTGATCGCCCCCAGCTATCATGAGCGATCGCGTATTTTCGGCTGGATCCAGATCGCGGGGGTCACCGGCGCCAGCGCCGTGCTGCTCCTGCCCGGGGTCCACGCCATGGGCTGGTTCCTGGTGATCATCGCCCCCATAGGCGTCGCCCTGGCCGTGGCCCGCACGGTGGAGCCGCCGCCGGCCAGCGCCACCGCCGAGCAGTTCGGCCTTAAGGACTACTGGACCATGATGATCCGCCCGGACATGCGCCGGATCATCGCCGCCGACTTCTGCCTGGCCCTCGGCCCCGGCTGGATGTCCGCCCTCTACCTGTTCTATTTTCAGGACGCCCGGGGCTTCAAGCTAAGCCAGGCCAACCTGCTGTTGTTTATCTATGTCTTGGCGGGCCTGGTGGGGGCCGCCGTGCTGAGCCGGGTGGCCACGAAGCTTGGCAAGCACCGCACACTGATGCTGGCCAGCACGGGCTATTCCCTCGGCCTCTTGTCCATGACCCTGCTGCCCAAGGCCAACCTGCTGGTCGCCGCCCCCTGCATGTTCCTGATGGGCTTCCTGGCCACCAGCTTCACTCTGCTGGACCGCGCCATGGTGGCCGATGTCAGCGACGCCGTGCGCCTGGAGACCGGCCGCCAGCGGATCGGCGTGCTCTACGCCCTGATCACCAGCACCCAGAAGATCGCCGGCGCCCTGAGCATTGGCCTGACCTATGCCGTCCTGAGCCTGATCCGCTACGACGCCCGCGAAGGCGCGGTGAACACCCCGCAGTCGATCCACGGCCTGGAGCTGGTCTATCTGACCGGCCCGATCCTGTTCGTGATGCTGGGGGGCGCCTGCTACATCGGCTACAGCCTCGACGCCAAGCGCCACGCCCAGATCCGCGCCGAACTGGACGCCCGCGACGCCCTGATCCCCGAGGCCGGCGTCCTGGAGACCCTATCCAACGCCACCGGCCTGCCCTCGACCGCTATCGAACCAGAACCGATCTGATACCAGCGGTCAGTGAGCTTGACCGTTTCATTCCATCTTTCCGTCCGTCATCCTCGACACGCAGTGTCGGGGATCGTGCGTCCGTGAGGACGCTTTGTCAGCGAGGTGAGAGTCCTCGCCATGCGGTGTCACGCCGCATGAAGCTGAAGGAGACTGCGTCGCCGCGAGGCGGGGTGGAGAGCAA
>JARLIP010000293.1 GCA_031291685.1 Caulobacteraceae bacterium
GCCGATGAAGATCTTGGCCCCGAGCTTTTGCAGGCGCTCGGTATTGGCCGAGGCCTTCATGTCGGAGCCCTGCACCACATAGCCGATGCGAAGCATGATCTCGGCGATGCCGCTCATGCCGATGCCGCCGATGCCGATGAAATGCACGGGGCCGAGGTCGAAGGGTACGGGGCGACGGTTCATGGGCGGTTGCTAGACCATTTCAGCGGCGCGGGACAACCGGGCTTGACCCAGGGATCGACAGAAAACGCCTTCCCCCGCGTCGATCCGTCGCCATGGCGGTTAGGAGACACCTTAACTTGCGTCCCGCCAGATTGCTCCAATGAACATGGTGAGTCCTGGCCCCTTCTGATGTTCCCGGCGCGCACGATCATTGGCGTTCGCAGACTGCTGGGGGGGGCTCCGCCGGCCGCCCTGGCGATCGCCCTGATCGTCTTCCTGGCCGGACTGCTCGGCCTCGGCGCCAATGTCGACTACATGGCCCGCCAGCGTGAAGAGACCCAGGCCGAGAACGCCCTGAAGGGCCGCATCCAGGAGGTGGCTATCCAGGTCACCGCCAATACTGAATGGGACGACGCGGTCGAGAACCTGACTAATCATTTCAACTTCAATTGGGCGAAGGAGAACATCGGCTCCTACTATTCTCAGCCCGGCCGCTTCAGCTTCGCCTATGTGATCGATCCGAACGGGAAAAACGTCTTCGGCGTCGATGCCGGCAAGATCGTCCCGCCCGACCGGTTCAGCGCCCTGGCCGGCCCGGAGCGCCGTCTCGTCGCCAGCGTGCGGGCTCTGGAAATCCAACGCGGACCGTTCGAGCGCCATTCGAGGGGCGGGCGAGTGTTATCCTATCCGATCCAGGCCAATGAGGTGACACGCTGGCGCGGCTCCCTGTTCATCGTCAGCGCCACCCTGATCCAACCGGAATTCGGCTCGCACCTGCCCACCGGTCCCCGTTCGACCATCCTGATCACCGGCAAGCCGATCGATGCGCCCTTCCTGAAGACCTTCGGCGACCGGCTGCTGCTAAGGGAAGTGCGCCTAGCGCCGGCGGGGACCAGGGCCTTCGCCTACATCGACCTGAAGGATCGGACGGGCGCGGCCCTGGCCAGGATCACCTGGATGCCGGAACACCCCGGCCTGGACATGATCTCGGTGGCTTTCCTGCCGATCCTCCTGGGGGTGGGTGCGCCCCTGCTGCTCTATCTGGACGGACGGCGCACCGCCATGCGGCTGGCCCTGACCCTCAGCCAACTGGGTCAGGCGCGGGACGAGGCCGACGCCGCCAACGCCCAGAAATCCATGTTCCTGGCCAATATGAGCCATGAGATCCGCACTCCCCTCAATGGCGTCCTGGCCATGGCCCAGGTGATGGGCCAGCACCCTCTGCCACAGGAGCAGCGCGAACGCCTGGCGGTGATGCGCCATTCGGGCGAGGCCCTGCTCACTATCGTCAACGACATACTGGATCTGTCCAAGATCGAGGCGGGGCGCTTGGATCTTGATCTCCAGCCCTTCGATCTTTGCGGCCTGGCCCGGGCGCTGGACGGGCTCTATCGGCCGGTGGCGAAGGACAAGGGCCTGGACTTCGTTCTGCGGGTCGATCCGGCGGTGGCCGGCGCCTGGATGGGAGACGCCAATCGCCTGCGCCAGATCTGCGCCAACCTGATCGCCAACGCCATCAAGTTCACCGAAACCGGCTCGATCACGGTGCGGTTCGCCCCTGGCGCCGATGGCGGCCTGGCGATTGATGTCGCCGACACCGGCGTGGGCGTGGCGGCCGATAAGCTGGACATGATCTTCGACAGCTTCCGCCAGGCGGAAAGCTCCACCTCGCGGCGGTTCGGCGGCACCGGCCTTGGCCTTCCGATCAGCCGGTCCCTGGCCCAGATGATGGGCGGCGCGCTCTGGGTCGAGAGCCATCCCGGCCAGGGCTCGGTCTTCCACGTTGAGATCCCGCTTCCCAGGGCGGCGCAGGCCCCGCTCCCCATGGCGGCGCAAGACCCCGTGGCGGCCGAGCCAAGCCAGGCGCTGCGGATTCTGGCGGCGGACGACAACGCCACCAACCGGCAGGTTCTGGCCGCTATATTGGAGCCCTTCGAGGTCGACCTTGTCTTGGTCGAGGAGGGTGACGCGGCGGTGCGGGCCTGGCGCGACGGCGCCTATGACATGATCCTGATGGACGTGCAGATGCCGGGGACCGATGGCCTGGAGGCCACCCGCAGAATCCGCGCCGAGGAAGCCGCCGCGGGACGCCCGCGCACACCGATCATCGCCCTGACCGCCAACGTCATGACCCATCAGGTGGAGCAATACCGGGCGGCGGGCATGGATGACTGCGTGGCCAAGCCGATCCGCCTTGACGCGCTCTACGCGGCCATGACCCGCGCCGTGGATCATCATGGGGCCGAGGTCCATGAAGACAAGGCCCGCGGACCTTCCGACCTAGCGGGCGATGGCTTCCACGACGTCAGCCAGGCGCTCGGCGGCGTCCGGGCGTCCCACTGAACGGGACGCGGCGGCCATGCGCTCCAGACGGGCGGGATTGGTCAGCAGGGTCTCCAGGGCCTTGGCCATGACCTCGACCGTCAGCACATCCTCCGGCGCCACCTCCGCCCCGCCGGCCTCGGCCAGAAGGCGGGCGTTCTGGCCCTGATCGTCGTCCAGGGCGATCTTCAGGGGCACCAGGATCGCCGGCTTGCCGGCCACCGCCAGTTCGCAGACCGTGGAGGCGCCGGACCGACCGACCACCAGGTGCGCCGCGCCCAGCCGACCGGCCATGTCGCGAAAGAAGGGGGCGATCTCCGCCTCCACCAGGGCCTCGCGATAGACGGCCCGGGCGCTGTCCATGGATTCCTTGCGGGTCTGCTGCTGCACCGACAGGCGCGCGCGCAGATCGTCCGGCAGACGCGCCACGGCCCGGGGCAAGAGTTCCGAAAGCAGGCGCGCGCCCTGGCTGCCGCCGGTGATCAACAGCCGGATCCTGTCCGTGGGCGGCTCATAGGGAAGGTCGGCGAGGGCGCGGATCTCCGGGCGCACCGGATTGCCCACCACCTGGGCCCGGGCCGCGACCTTGGGATCGGCCTTCTGCAAGGTGGGAAAGGCGCAGGCCACGGCGGTGACGTGGGAGGCCAGGAACCGGTTCGCCCGGCCCATCACCGCGTTCTGTTCGTGGATCACGGTGGGACGCCCGTCGGACAGGGCCGCCAGCAGGGCCGGCAGGGAGGGATAGCCGCCAAAGCCCACGACCACGGCGGGATTCAGCCGCTTAAACGCCACCCTGGCCTGCAGCACGCCCCGCAGGATCGCCACGCCCGCCCGCACCATGCCAAGGGGATCGCCGGAGCGGTAGGTGGCCGCCGACAGGGCGATGCGCTCCTCGGCGGGAAAGCTTCCGGCATAGGCCGCGCCGCGTTCATCCGTGGCTAGCACCACCCGCCAGCCGCGGGCCATCAGGGCCTCTGCCAGGGCCTGGGCGGGAAACAGATGGCCGCCGGTGCCGCCGGCCGCGACAACGGCCAGGCGGCCCTTACCTTGCTGGATCACGCGAAGGCGCCGTTGGGGCTTTCAGAGGGCGCATAGGCGCCCGGACGCTTGCGCGTCAGGGCCAGCGCCATGCCCAGGGTCAGACCCATGGCCAACATCGACGAGCCTCCGTAGGAAATGAACGGCAGCGTCATGCCCTTTGTCGGGATCATTCTCAAGTTCACCGCGATATTGATGAAGGCCTGCTGGCCCACCAGCACGAACAGCCCCGCCGCCGCCACCTGCTCGAACGGGTCCGACAGTTTCATGGAGCGATAGAGGCCGCGCAGCACGATCACGGCGAACAGGCCGATCAGCAGCAGGGAGAAGATCAGGCCATATTCCTCGGCCCCCCCGGCATAGGCGAAGTCGGTGTGCACGTCGGGCACCTGGCGCTTGAGAATGGCTTCCCCCGGGCCCCGGCCGAACAGCCCGCCGGCCGCGATCGCCTCCTGGGCGCGCTGGATCTGATGCGGGTCGGCGGAGCCGGCCTTGTCGTGGGACAAAAAGCCGTTCACCCGGCTGGAGACGTGGTCGAAGGCGAAATAGAGGGCCACCGCCCCGCCCAGGGCGACGCCCCCAAGGCCCATGATCCAGGCGAAGGGCACCCCGGCCATGAAGAAGGCGGCGCCAAAGGCGATGGTGATCAGCACCGTCTGGCCGACGTCCGGCTGCAACAGCAGGAACACCACCGCCAGCCCGTAGAGGCCAAAGGCGATGGAGACCCCGGCGACGCCCTCGCCCTTCTGCCCCTCGGCGAACATCCAGGCGCCCAGGACGATCATCGCCGGCTTCATGAACTCCGACGGCTGCAGGGTGAAGCCGCCAAACTGGAGCCAGCGGGTGGCGCCCTTGGCGTGGTGACCCAGGAGCGGCAGGGCGATCATGATGGCGATGGCCGCCAGATAGATGAAGAAGGCCGAGCGCTTCACCCCCTTGGGGGACATCATCGACACGGCGAGCAGGATGACGCTGCCGCCGGCGGCGAATAGGCTCTGGCGCACGGCGAAATGGAAGGGGTCGGCCAGGTTCAGTCGCTCGGCCGCCGCCGGGCTGTTGGCGAAGGACAGCAGCACCCCGATGGCGATCAGGATGGTGGTCGCGCCCAGCAGGATGTGGTCGGTGGTCCACCACCAGACCCCCAGGCGGGAGCGGTCCGAGCGGGCGAAGGCGTATTGCTGGGGACTCATGCGTTCACTCCCCGCGCGGGTTGGCGCATCAGATCGGTGACGGCGGCGCGGAAGGCCTCGCCCCGGGCTTCGAAATCGCTGAACTGGTCGAAGGAGGCGCAGGCCGGCGACAGGAGCACGATCGCCTCCCCGCCCCCATTGCCGCCATTGCTGGTTCCCGTGCCCGTGGCCTGGGCGTCGGCGAAGGCCGTGGCCGTGGCCGTGGCCAGGTCTCCGCAGATGGCGTAGGGCGCCTTGCCGTCCAGGGCGGCGGCGAAGTCCTTGGCCGCCTCGCCGATCAGATAAGCCTTGGCGATGCGGGGGAATAGATCCTCGAGACTGTCGATGCCGCCTTCCTTGGCCCGTCCGCCGGCGATCCAATGGAAGCGGGGATAGGCGCTCATGGCCTGGCGCGCGGCGTCGGCGTTGGTGGCCTTGGAGTCGTTGACGAAGCGCACGCCATCGATATGGCCGACCGTCTCCATGCGGTGGGCCAGGCCCGGGAAGGTCACCAGCCCGGTGGCGGCGTCCTCCACCGACAGGCCAAGCGCCCGCACCGCCGCATAGGCCGCGGCCGCGTTCTGCCAGTTGTGCCGCCCCGGCAGGGAGCGGGCCCGCAGCAGATCCGCCACCTCCAGAACCCGGTCGCCGGTGGCGTCGTAGAGCACGCCGGACAGGGCATAGACCCCGCGCCCCATGGAGCGGCCGGCGGAGATGGGGCAGATGGTGCGGCGATTGGCGGCGGTGATCTCGGTGCAGATCCTCTGCCCCCAGGGGTCATCGACCCCGATCACGGCGGTGTCGCCCTTGCCCTGGTTGAGCAGGATCCGGCGCTTGGCGGCGATATAGCCTTCCATGCCGCCATGCCGGTCCAGATGGTCCGGCGAGATATTGAGCAGGATGGCGACGTCGGGCTTCAGGCTCGATGTCAGGTCGAGCTGGTAGGACGAGACCTCCAGCACGTAGACCGCCCCGCCGTGCATGTCGTCCAGGCCCAGGACGCCGTAGCCGATGTTGCCGCCGATGCGCGCGTCGCGGCCGGCCGCGGTCAGCATGTGGCCGACGAGGGCGGTGGTGGTCGACTTGCCGTTGGTGCCGGTGATGGCGATCACCTTGGGCCGCTTGTACTCGGGCGCGGCGTTCACCGTGCGGGCGAAGAGTTCGATGTCGCCGAGGATCTCGACGCCGGCGGCGCGGGCCAGTTCGACCGTCCAGTGCGGCTGGGGATGGGTCAGGGGCACGCCGGGCGAGAGCATCAGGGCCGCCAGGCTCGACCAGTCGACCTGGCGCAGGTCGGCCAGTTCGAAGCCCTCGGCGGCCGCGGCCTGGCGCGCGGCGGGCTTTTCGTCCCACAGCACCGGCTCGGCGCCGCCCGCCTTCAGCGCGCGCGCAGCCGTCAGCCCCGTACGGCCAAGGCCGAAGACGGCGACGCGTTTGCCCTCAAATCCGCGGACGGGGATCACGGCTGCCTATGCCCTCC
>JARLIP010000294.1 GCA_031291685.1 Caulobacteraceae bacterium
CGGCCCGCATCGGCCAGTCGGTCACGGTGCTGGACCACCAGACCATCGAGAAGGCCCAGGTCGTGGTGATCACCGACCTGCTGGTCCGGACCCCGGGGGTCAGCTTTTCCCGCAATGGCGGGGTAGGAGAGGCCACCAGCCTGCGCATCCGCGGCGCCGAGAGCGACCAGACGGTGGTGGTCATCGACGGGGTCAAGCTGAACGATCCGTCCCAGGCCGGCGGCGGCTATAATTTCGGCAACCTGCTGACCGGAGACATCAGCCGCATCGAGGTGCTGCGGGGCGCCCAGTCGACCCTGTGGGGCAGCCAGGCCATCGGTGGGGTGGTCAATATCGTCACCACCGAACCCGCCCGTCCCCTGGAGGCCAGCCTCGACGCCGAGGGCGGCTCGATGAGCACCCACTCCGTCCGGGCCGGGATCGGCGGGGCGGGCCAGAGGCTGACCTGGCGCCTGGCGGCCAATGACTATTCCACCAGCGGGGTCTCGGCCTATCGCTATGGCAGGGAGAGCGACGGCTACGCCAATACCGGCGCCAGCGGGCGGGCCAATCTGAAGCTGATCGATGGGGTCTCCCTGGACCTACGGGCGGTCTATTCCCGGGGACGCAACCCGTTCGACGGCTATCCGGCGCCGGCCTATGTGTTCGCCGACGACGCCGAATATGGCCTGACCAAGGACCTTCTGGCCTATGGCGGGATCAATATCGACCTCTTCGGCGGCCGGCTGCGCAACCGCATCGCCTATGACTACACCCGCACCGACCGGCAGAACTACGATCCCGCCCAGGCGGTGACCACCAAGACCTTCGACGCCAGGGGCGAGACCCGGCGGGTGGAGTACCAGGGCGCGGCGGACCTGATCGGGAACTGGGGAGCGATCTTCGGCGCCGAGCACGAGGAGGCCAGCATGCGCGCCGCGTCCCCATCCCCCTATGATCCAAACCCCGCGCCGCAAGGGGGCTCGACCCGCACTGACAGCGTCTATCTGCAGGCCCAGGGCGGCCTGGCGCCGGGCCTGACCCTGACCGCCGGGCTGCGCCACGACGACCACAGCACCTTTGGCGGCAAGACCCTGGGCCAGGTGGCGGCGGCCTGGTCGCTGAACCGGGGCGCCACGGTGCTGCGGGCCAGCCTTGGCCAGGGCTTCAAGGCGCCGACCCTCTATCAGCTCTACAGTCCCTACGGGAACCTGACCCTGAAGCCGGAACAGGCCAACAGCTGGGACGCGGGCGTCGAGCAGGCCCTGTTCGGCGGGGCGGTGAGGGCCTCGGCGACCTATTTCGGCCGGCGCACCACCAATCAGATTGATTTCTTCACCTGCACGGGCGGCGCCGATCCCCTATGCGGCAGCGGCGCCAGCGCCCGCTACGGCTATTACGCCAACACCGCGCGCACCAAGGCCCAAGGGGTGGAGCTTGCGGCCTCCAGCCGGATCGGCGCCCTGGCCCTGTCAGGCAACTATACCTGGACCGACGCGCGCAATGACGTCTCCGGGTCAGCCAATGACGGCAAGCGTCTGGCCCGCCGGCCCGAGCACCAGGCCAACCTCTCCGCCGACTGGATCTGGCCGGTGAAGCTCTCGACGGGGCTGGCGGTGCGCTATGTGGGCGACAGTTTTGACGACGCGGCCAACCGCACCCTGATCAAGGCCTACGCCCTGGTTGACCTGCGGGCGGCCTATCCGATCCGCAAGGGGTTCGAGGTCTATGGCCGGATCGAGAACCTGGTCGACCAGCATTACGAGACCACCCACGACTACGGCTCCCCGGGACGCGCGGCCTATCTGGGCCTGCGGCTCCGTTACTGACCTTGACTCAAGAGGATTCACCCATGACCGAAGACGACGAAGCCGAGATCAACCGCGCCCACGCCGAGGCGATGAAGGCGCTGAAGGCCGAGCGCGAGGCCCTGATGGCCGACAAGACCGAAAGCCGCGGCCTGCTGCTGGTTCACACCGGCGACGGCAAGGGCAAGTCGACCTCAGCCTTCGGCCTGGTCGCCCGGGCCCTGGGCTGGGGGCAGAAGGTCGGGATTGTCCAATATATCAAGGGCAAGTGGATCACCGGGGAGCGGCAGTTCTTCCAGCGGTTCCCCGATCTGGTGCGCTATGAGGTCATGGGCGAAGGCTTTACCTGGGACACCCAGGACCGGGCGCGGGATATCGCCGCCGCCCGGGCGGCCTGGGCCGTGTCCCTGGAGATGATCGCCGATCCGGCCCTTGATCTGGTGGTGCTGGACGAGCTGAATATCGCCCTGCGCTACGACTATCTCGATATTGGCGAGGTGGTCGCGGGTCTGACGGCGCGCCCGGCGGGCAAGCATGTCTGCGTCACCGGCCGCAACGCCAAGCCCGAACTGATCGCGGCCGCCGATCTCGTCACCGAGATGACCTTGATCAAGCACCCCTTCGAGGCCGGGGTGAAGGCCCAGCGCGGGGTGGACTTTTGAGCAATCGCTCCACTCCAAGCGACCTGACCCGGCGTGGAGCGGCGGCGGGGCTCGCCGCCGCTATGGTCCAGGGCGGCGGCCTTGCGCGGGCGGCTCCGGGGCCGGAACCCAGGCGGATCGTGTCGCTCAATCCCTGCCTGGACGCGATCCTGGTCCAGGTGGCCGACCGGGGCCAGGTGGCGGCCCTGAGCCACTATTCCCATTATCCCGACAGCTCCAGCCTGCCCGATCTGGGGGCGGGGTATGCCTTCACCTATGAAAGCGCCGAGGAGGTGGTGGCCCTGCGGCCGGACCTGGTGCTGGCGGCGCGGCACACGGCGGCGGCCACCCGGGCGGCTCTGCGCACCCTGGGTGCATCCACCGAGCTGTTCGGGGTGCCCAGCACGATCGATGAAAGCCTGGAGCAGGTGACGCGGATCGCCGCCCTGGTCCGCCGCCCCGCCCGGGGCGAGGCCCTGGCCGGTCGCATCCGCGCCGCC
>JARLIP010000295.1 GCA_031291685.1 Caulobacteraceae bacterium
ATCTCCCCGGCCGGCTCGATCAAGGCCAGTTCCCCCGCCGGTCAGTTCCTGTCTGACCGTCAGGTGCCGCAGATCGACTACAATTCCTACGGCGCCCGCCGCGGGAACCACGAAGTGATGATGCGCGGCACCTTCGCCAACATCCGCATCAAGAACCGCAACACCCCCGAGATCGAGGGTGGGGTCACCCGTCACTTCCCGTCCAAGGACACCATGGCCATCTATGATGCGGCCATGCGCTATCAGTCCGAAGGTCGGCCGCTGGTGGTGTTCGCCGGCAAGGAATACGGCACTGGCTCCTCCCGCGACTGGGCGGCCAAGGGCACCAAGCTCCTGGGCGTTCGCGCGGTGATCGCCGAGAGCTTCGAGCGGATCCACCGGTCGAACCTGGTCGGCATGGGCGTGCTGCCCCTGCAGTTCAAGGTCGATGGCTGGCAGAAGCTGGGCCTCACCGGAGAGGAAATCGTCACCATCCGCGGCCTGAACGAACTTAGCCCCCGCCGGACCCTGACGGTGGAGCTCTACCGCGCCGCCGACGGCCGGATCGCCCGCTTCCCGGTGATCTGCCGCATCGATACGCCCACCGAGCTGGACTATTTCAAGCAAGGCGGCGTGCTGAACTATGTGCTGCGTAACCTGGCGCGCGGCGACGCGGCCTAAGCCCCGTTCGTCTCGCCCTGGCCATGGCGCGCTCATCATCCCGGACGGTCCCAAGGGCCGTTCCGGGGTCGTGAGCCGTCTGGCGGCCACTGATTGGCGTCCTCACGGCCTCGTGAGGGGCGCCAACAGGGCAAACCCGTTTAAGTGCGGCGCAATGCGTACAGCGGCGCTTGCACTTATCGGTCTCTTTTCGGCGAGCTTGGCCACGACAGCGGCGGCGCGGACGCCGGTTCTGGTCGAGCTGTTCACCAGCCAGGGCTGTTCGTCCTGTGTGAAGTCCGGAGCGGTCCTCACCGACCTGGGCGACAAGCCGCCGGTCCTGACCCTGACCTTCGCCGTGGACTACTGGGACTATCTCGGCTGGCCCGACACCTTCGCCAAACCTGAATTCAGCGACCGCCAGCGGGCCTATATGAAGGGCCTGGCCCTGCGCGAGGTCTATACCCCGCAACTGGTGATCGATGGCCGCGTCCAGGCGCCGGCCAATTCCGCCGACAAGGTCGCCCCCCTGGTCAAGCAGGCGGCCCGGGCCCATCGCGACGCCCCCGACGCCAGCTTCGCCAAGGGCCGGGTGCTGGTGGGCTCTGGAAGCCCGGTAAAGGGCGGCGCCGATGTCTGGCTGGTGCGCTACGATCCCAAGGACCAGTCGGTGGTGGTCAAGAAGGGCGACAACCGCGGCCAGACCATCGTCGAACACAATGTGGTCCGCGAGCTGACCCGGCTGGGGACCTGGTCCGGCCGCTCCAAGAGCTACCGCCTGCCCCCACCTGCCCAGGACGGTCTCAACACCGTGGTGATCCTGCAAGGCGCCCATGGCGGCCGCGTCCTGGGACTGTGGACGCCGTAGGGCCGTCTTCCGCCGTCACCGCCGGGCTGAACCCCAAACACTAGACAAGCAGAAGCCCGCATGGAGGGGGGGAACCATGCGGGCTTCGCGACTTCACTTCACACATCAATGGATCAAGGGCCGGCCCGGAGGGGCTGGGGGGGCTGTTCAGGATCCGAACCGCGCCGTCGATCAATCGACCATCACACTATCGGGGCGCATGCAGGCGTGACCGGGACCAAAAGGAGGTCATTTTAAGGCGCGAATTCCATGTGCGACACGTTTGTTCGAAGGGTGTGTCCTTTCAGCAAAGGCTCGCCAATCGCGCCTTATTGAGCTTAGCTAGGGTTCGTGAGTCTCGACCCGACACCCTCATCGCCCCCACCCCACGCGGTCGTCTTCTTCGAGCGCCGCGAACTGGAGGCGCTTTTGCGCCTCTATGGCCAGCACGTCGCCGCCGGTGAATGGCGCGACTACGCCATAGACGGCCTGAGGGAAGCGGCTGTGTTCTCCGTGTTCCGCAGGGCCTCCGAGGCGCCCCTCTATCGCATCGAAAAGCGCCCGGCCCTGGCTCGCCGCCAGGGCGCCTGGGCCGTGGTCGGCCACGGGGGGCACGTGCTCAAGCGCGGCCACGAACTCGATCAGGTCCTGAAGATGTTCGACAAGGGCCGGCTGAAAATCGTGGACTGAGGCCAATCTCCTCCCCTGCTTCGCGCAGCGATGCGGGGGAGGTGGCGCGGGGCGAAGCCCCGTGACGGTGGGGGCGAGCCGGCCGTCCGAACGCCCCCTCAGTCGGGGTTGCACCCCGACAGCTCCCCCGTTCTTCGAACAGGGGAGCAGAAACATCATCCAACAAAAAACCCGGCGGTCGCCCGCCGGGTTTCTCATATTTGGCCTGAACCTTCGCCTTAGCGGCGGCTGCCGCCCATGAAGTAGAGCAGGAAGCGGAACAGGTTGATGAAGTCGAGATAGAGGTTCAGGGCGCCGTAGTTGGTGGCGACCCCGAGAGCCTGGGCGTCGCCGCCGAGCTGATAGTATGTGCCCTTCAGGCTTTGGGTGTCATAGGCGATCAGGCCGGCGAAGATCAGCACGCCGATCACGTTGATGATGAACATCATCGCGCTCGACTGCAGGAACATGTTCACCAGCATAGCCAGCACCAGGCCCACCAGACCCATGATCAGGAAGCTGCCAAAGCCGGTTAGATCCTTCTTGGTGGTGTAACCCACCAGGCTGAGGGCGCCGAAGGAGACCGCCGTGATCAGGAAGGTCGTGGCGATGCTGGCGCCGGTATAGAGCAGCACCACCGTGCCCATGGAGGCGCCGATCAGGGCCACGATCGACCAATAGATCACCCCCGAGCTGCGGGGGGTGATCGACTTCATCACGAAGCCGGAGAACAACAGGATCGCCAGGGGGGCGAAGGCCACGATCATGCCCAGAGGCGTGAAGCCGATGCGAGAGCCGGTGACTTGGAACATCAGATCGCGAACGGGCGGATAGGACCCGGTCAGGAAGGCCAGGGCGGCCGATAGCACCAGACCCAAGGCCACCTTGTTATAGACGCCCAGCATGAACGCGCGCAGCCCCGCGTCCACCGCCATGTCGGCGCTGCCAGCCGTCACGTTGCGGGGATAGCCGCGGTTAAAGTCGCTCATCGAGTGCAAATCCTTTCAAGACGTCCCAGATGGACGCCCCCTAAATATCGTTCACCCTCGGGCCCTTCGCAAGGGGGCGCGATTCGCGGCCTGATAAAGGCTTGAGGCGGATCAAGGCGGGCGCTGCGGGGGCGGTCCTAGCCCGCTCTCAGGACCGGTGCCGGCCTGCGGGACAGGGCTTGCAGGGCCGCCAGTAGCCCGCCGGCGGCGGTCAGGGCCGCGGCCCCGGCGATCAGGGCGGCGATGCCGCCCCAGTCCACCGTCCAGTCGGCCTCGAACACCTTGACCACCACCGGCCAGGCCGCCGCCGCCCCCAGGCCCGCCCCGGCCAGACCCGCGATCAGGCCTACCGCTCCATATTCCACCGCATAGGCGGTCAGGATCTGTCCCCGGGCGGCGCCCAGAACCTTCAGCACCGCCGCCTCCCGCGCCCGGGCGCCGGCCCCGGCGGCGATGGAGCCGGCCAGAACCAGCAGCCCCGCCAGGGCCGCCACCGCCGCCGCCCCGCGCACCGCCAGGGTCAGGCGATCGAACAGGGAGGCGGCGGATTCCAGCTGCTCGCGCACGCTGATCACATTGACCATGGGAAAATCCCGGCCCAGGGCGCGGGTCAGGGTGGCCTCCTGAGCCTTGTCCATCTTGGCGATGGCCACGCTGCGCAGGGGCGCGCCCGCCAGGGCCGCCGGATCGAGGATCACGGCGAAGTCCGGCCCAAACCCGCCCCAGTCCACCTTGCGCAGGGCCGCGACCCTGGCCGTGATATCCCGGCCCAGCACCGAGAGGGTGACGCTGTCGCCGATCTTCAAGCCCCCGGCCTTGGCCACCCGGGTCTCCATACCAGGGGCGGGCCGGCATAGCCCGCCGGCCACCAGGCGCCTTCGGTCAGGCCCGCGTCCTTGGGTTCTGGTCCGATGGCGGATAGGCTGATGTCGTTGTCATAGGCCCAGCGCTGATCCTGGGGGATGGTCTTGCGGTCCAGGGGCCGGCCCTTGAGGCCAGTGATGCGCCCGGTGACGAAGGGAAAGCGTAGGTAACGGTCGGGGCCGGCCGGGCCGATGACGGCGCTTACCGCCTGGTCGAAGGCCGCGTCGCGACCGGTGGGGATCTCGGTGAAGATCACCGCGGGGGCGGTGCGGGGGGCGACGGCGCGGATCTGGCCCAGCAGGCTGGACTGGATCAGGATCACGGCGGTCAGGAGGGCTATGCCCAGGCCGATGGCGGGTGTGGCGGACCGCGCCGCCGAGCGAGGTCCGGCGAGATTGGCCAAGCCCAGGCGAAGGGCGCCCCGCAACCGGCCCCTTAAGCGCCCCGCCGCCCTCACCGCCAGCCGTCCCAGACCCCAGAGCAGGCCGAGGGAGACCGCGACCCCGGCGATCATGATCCCGGCCATGACCGGGGTCGGCGCCGTGACCACGGTCAGGGCCGCCAGGCCCAGGGCGGCGAGGATAGCGCCCACGGCCTCCAGGCTGAACCCGACCCGGGCGCCCAGGTCCCGGCGAAACAGGCTGGCCGGCGGCGTGGCCCGGGCACGGGCAAGCGGCTCCAGGCTGAAGGCCGCCGCTGACAAGAGGCCGAACAGGGCCGCCTTGGCCAGGGGCAGGGGATAGACCGCGAACAGGGCCGGGATCGGCAGGCTGCCCGCGGCGAACACCCCCAGGAGCAGGGGCACGGCGGCGCCGAGCCCAAGGCCGATGATCACCCCCAGCCCCGCCAGCAGGGCGATCTGGATCAGATAGACATTGCGGATCAAGGCGCCCTCGGCCCCGAGCGCCTTGAGGGCGGCGATGGAGCTCTTGCGGGTCTCCAGATAGGCCTGGACCGCCCCGAACACCCCAAGGCCGCCGGCCAGCAGGGAGGCCAGGCCGATGAAGCCCAGGAAGTATTCCAGCCGGTCGATCAGCTTGCGCGCCCCCGGCGCCGCATCCCCCCGGTCGCGGATCAAAAGGCCGTCCCCGTGCAGGACCGCCTTCAGCCGCCGGATGGCCGGGGCTGGATCGGCCCTGGAGGGCAGGGCGATGCGGGCGCTTTCGGCGTGCAGAGCGCCAGGGGCTATCAAGCCGGTGGCGCGCAGGGCCTCCAGCCGGGTCAGAACCCGGGGCCCCAGGGCGAATCCCCGGCCGATGCGGTCGGGCTCGCCGATCAGGACCGCCCGGGCGATGAAGGGAGTGTCCCCCACTAGAAAGCGGTCCCCGAGCTTCAGATGCAGGCGGTCCAGCAGGGCCGGCTCCACCGCCGCCCCGGCCACGCCGTCGGCGGCGGGCAGCAGGGCCTGATCCAGGCTCGCCGCGCCCTGAACCGTGATCGTCCCCGCCAGGGGATAGCCCGACCCCACCCCCCGGATCTCCACCAGGCGCCGGTCTCCTGAAGGCGCCTGGGCCATGGCCCGGGCCCCGGCGGAATAGACCACCTTGCCGGCCTGGGCGAAGGCGGCCCGCTCGGCGGCGGAGAAGCCGCGTTGCTGGGCGGTGACGGCGATATCCCCACCCAGGATCTCCCGGGATTGCGCGGCCAGGCCCCGGCGAAAAGCCTCGGCGGTGGAGCTGGCGGCGGCGATGGCCATCACCCCCAGGGCCAGGCACGCCAGGAAGATGCGGAAACCCCGCACCCCGCCCCGCAGTTCGCGCAGGGCGAAACGGACCGAAAGCGGGATCATGCGGCCGGCCGGCCCTGGCCCGCGTCGTCGGACTGGATGGTTCCGTCCCCCATCACCACCCGACGGTCGGCCCGCTGGGCCAGGGCCGGATCGTGGGTCACCAGCACCAGGGCCGCCCCGACCTCCGCCACCAGGGCGAACATCATGTCGGCCACAGTGGCGGCGTTGGCTGCATCCAGATTGCCGGTGGGCTCGTCGGCGAACAGCTGGGCCGGCCGCGCCGCCAGGGCCCGGGCCAGGGCCACCCGCTGCTGCTCGCCGCCGGACATCTGGTGCGGATAGTGCCGCAGCCGCGCCCCCAGCCCCACCCGGTCCAGCCAGCTTCGCGCCGTGGCCGCCGCGCCCCGCGCCCCCGCGATCTCCAGGGGCGCGGCGACGTTTTCCTCGGCGGTCATGTTGGGCAGGAGGTGAAAGGACTGGAACACCAGGGACACCCGCCCCCGGCGCAGGCGCGCCCGGCCATCCTCGTTCAGCCTGGCGAGGTCCTGGCCGAACAGGCGCACCTGGCCAGAGGTTGGCTGCTCCAGCCCGGCGGCCACGGCCAGCAGGGAGGACTTGCCCGAGCCGGAGGGGCCGGTCACCGCCACCCGCTCTCCCGCGCCCACGGTCAGGTCCACCCCCTTGAGGATCGCTACCGGTCCCGCCGCCGAGGGCAGGGTCAGGGCCACCCCAGTCAGTTGCAGCGGCGGCGCAGAGACGGTCATGCGGGCTTTGGGCCTTTGGCGGGGCTGGATGAGAGAACAACGGTTGAGCCTGGGCCCATTGTCCCTACATAAGGCGTAACCATGGTTTCTCCACCCGGACTGATGCTGACCCGGCGCGCAGGCCTCGCCGTTCTGGGTGGGGCCGTTCTTGCGCCGCTGACGGCTGGGCGTGTGGAGGCCGCGCGCGTGGGCGTCGCGGGCGCGCCGCCGGTGATCACCCTCCTGGGCGATTCCATCACCGCGGGCCTTGGCCTGCCGGCCGTCGACGCCCTGCCCGCCCAGATCGCCGCCGCCCTGAAGGCGTTGAAGGTCAGCGCTCAGGTGCGCGGCGCCGGGGTCTCCGGCGACACCACCGCCGACGCCCTGGCCCGGGTCGATTTCAGCGTCCAGCCCGACACTCGCCTGTGCCTGGTGGCCCTGGGGGGCAACGACCTGTTGCAGGGGATCGAGCCGGCGGTGGTCAAGGCCAATCTGACCGCCATCCTGGCCCATCTGAAGGCCCGCCGGATCGCCGTGGTCCTGGCCGGGATGCGCGCGCCCAAGGCCATCGGATCGGCCTACGCCCGGGAATTCGACGGGGTGTTCCCGGCGGTGGCCAAGGCCGGGGGCGCGGCGTTCTACCCCTATCTGCTGGAGGGCGTGGGCGGCGTCTCGCGTCTGAATCAAGCCGACGGAATCCATCCCAATCCGGCCGGGGTCAAGATCATCGCCGCCCATCTGGCGCCGGTCCTGGCCAAAGGGCTGGCCAGGACCCTGATTCTGGCGAGCGCCGCCCGAACCTGACCATCAACGATCTTGCGAACACATCGAGGGGACTCCCATGGACTATGCTGAACTTGGCCGCACCGGCCTGAAGGTGTCGAAGATCTGCCTGGGCACCATGACCTTCGGCGATCAGAACACCGAGGCCGAGGGCCACGCCCAGATGGACTACGCCCTGGAGCGGTCCGTGAACTTTTGGGACACCGCCGAGATGTACTCGGTGCCGCCCAAGGCCGAGACCCAAGGCAATACCGAACGGATCATCGGGACCTGGTTCAAGAAGAGCGGCAAGCGCGATCAGGTGATCCTGGCCACCAAGATCGCCGGCGCCTCGCCCATGAACTGGATGCGGGATGACGGCTCGGCCAGCCGGCTGACCCGGGTCCAGATCGACGAGGCGGTGGAGAAGTCGCTGAAGCGCCTGCAGACCGACTATATCGATCTCTATCAGCTGCACTGGCCCGACCGGGCCATCCGGGTGTTTGGCGGCATGACCTTCGCCGACTATCCCCAGGACTTCGAGCCCTTCGAGGTGATCCTGGAAAGCCTCGGTCGCCATGTGGAGAAGGGCAATATCCGCCATATCGGCGTGTCCAACGAAACCCCATGGGGGGTGATGCGCTTTGTGGAAGAAGCCGAGCGCAGGGGCCTGCCCCGGGTCGCCTCGATCCAGAACGCCTACAGCCTGATCAACCGCGTGTTCGAATACGGCCTGGCCGAGGTCGCCCTGCGCGAGAATGTCGGCCTCCTGGCCTATTCCCCCCTGGCCCAGGGCTATCTGACCGGCAAGTACCAGAAGGGCGCCCTGCCCGTGGGCTCGCGCAAGCAGCTCTATAACCGCCTGCAGCGCTATGAAGGCCCGGGCGCGGACGCCGCCATCCAGTCCTATCTGGACCTGGCCGCCGAGGTGGGCCTGACTCCCACCCAGCTGGCCCTGAAGTTCTGCGACACCCGCGCCTTCACCACCTCGACCATCATCGGGGCCAGCACGATGGAGCAGCTGAAGGCCGATATCGACGCCTTCGAAATCCCCTGGACCGCCGACCTCGAAGCCCGCGTCGACGCCCTGCACGTCCAGCGCCCGAACCCCTGCCCGTAAGGCGGGAGGCCCCCTCCACCATGCTTCGCATGGTCCCCTCCCCCAATGGGGGCTATGGGATTCACACATCTGGACAGGGTCCACAATTTTCCCTTCTCCCCTTGTGGGAGTAGGACGGGAGGTTGAGGGGTCGCGCCGGCCGCGACGCCATCCCCACATCCCTCTTGTAAACACACTCGCTCACAGGGGCCTGAGAAACCCCTCATCCTCCCACGCCTCCGG
>JARLIP010000296.1 GCA_031291685.1 Caulobacteraceae bacterium
ATTATGGAGAGCCTCTATGTGATGACCCGTCGGCCGATCTGGCGGACCATCACCCGATTCTGGGGAACCATCTTCGGCATCAACTTCGTGCTCGGCGTGGCCACCGGCCTGACCATGGAGTTCGAGTTCGGGACTAACTGGTCATACTATTCGCACTATGTGGGCGACATCTTCGGGGCGCCGCTCGCGATCGAAGGCCTGATGGCCTTCTTTCTGGAGGCCACCTTCGTCGGCCTGATGTTCTTCGGCTGGGAGCGGCTCTCCAGGCAACGCCACCTGTTCGTAACCTTCATGGTCGCCCTGGGCTCCAACCTCTCCGCACTGTGGATCCTGGTGGCCAATGGCTGGATGCAGAACCCGGTCGGCGCGGCCTTCAATCCCGACACCATGCGGATGGAGGTCACCAGCTTTCGCGAGGTGCTGTTCAACCCCGTCGCCCAGGCCAAGTTCGTCCATACGGTCAGCGCCGGCTACGTCCTCGCCTCCGTCTTCGTGCTGGGCGTCTCGGCGATCATGCTGCTGAGCGGCAAGTGGCCCAGGGTGGCCAAGCGCTCCTTCGCCGTGGCCGCCTCCTTTGGCCTGGCGGCGTCCCTGTCCGTGGTCGTGCTGGGGGATGAGAGCGGCTACGCCCTGACCGACAACCAGAAAATGAAGTTGGCCTCCCTTGAGGCCATGTGGGAAACCGAGCCGGCCCCGGCGGGGCTGACCGCCTTCGGCCTTCCCGACCTGAAGACCCACACCACCCACGCGGCGATCAGGATACCCTATGTGCTGGGGCTGATCGCCACCCGCAGCCTGGACCGTCAGGTCACGGGCATCCTGCCCCTGGTCGCGACCGCCCAAACCCGGATCGAGCACGGGATCAAGGCCTATGACGCGCTACAACGATTGAAGGTCGCGCCAAACGACCTCGCCGCCCGCGCCGCCTTCGCGCTCGATGGGCGGGATCTCGGCTACGCCCTGCTGCTGAAGCGCTATGTCGCCGATCCGCGCACGGCCGATCAGGCGACCATCGCCAAGGCCGCCTGGGATACGGTGCCCAATGTGCCGGTGATGTTCTGGGCGTTCCGCCTCATGGCCGGCATCGGTTTCCTTCAGATCGCCGTCTTCGGCGCCGCCTTCGTCCTGGTCGCCCTGCGCCGGTGCGACACCAAGTGGATCCTGTGGACCGCCGTGCTGATGATGCCCCTGCCCTGGCTCGCCGCCGAAGCCGGCTGGGTTCTGGCCGAGATCGGCCGGCAGCCCTGGGCGGTGGACGGGGTGCTGCCAACCTTCCTGGGCGCCTCCAGCCTCACCGTCCCGCAGGTTCTGACCACTATCGTCGGCTTCACCCTGCTCTACGGAACCCTGGCGGTGGTCGAGGTCGGACTGATCGTGCGGACCATCAAGCGCGGCCCCTACGCCCATCACGAGGGGCCCAGTGACACCGCGGCGGACGCCATTCGCCTGGCCCCGGCTGAATAAGGAATCTGATCGATGGCTATTCCCCTCGACTACCCGACGCTGCGGCTGATCTGGTGGGCCCTGATGGGCGTGCTCCTGATCGGCTTCGCCCTGACCGACGGCTTCGATCTGGGCGTCGCGGCCCTCCTGCCCTTCGTCGCCCGCAATGACGGCGAGCGGCGGATGGTGATCAACACCATCGGCGCGACCTGGGAAGGCAACCAAGTGTGGTTCATCCTGGGCGGCGGCGCGATCTTCGCCGCCTGGCCCTTCGTCTATGCCGTCAGCTTCTCCGGCTTCTATCTGGCGATGTTCGCCGTGCTGGCCTCGCTGATCCTGCGCCCCGTTGGCTTCAAGTACCGCTCCAAGCGGCCGTCCAAGACCTGGCGCACGACCTGGGACTGGGCCCTGTTCGTCGGCGGCTTCGCCCCGGCCCTGGTGTTCGGGGTGGCGGTGGGCAATGTCCTGCAAGGGATCCCCTTCCGCCTGGATAGCGATCTGCGCGCCACCTATGAAGGAACCTTCCTGGGCCTGTTCACCCCCTTCACCCTGGTTTGCGGCCTCTTGTCGGTGGCCATGCTGGTCACCCATGGGGCGGCCTGGCTGACCATCAAGACCGAGCACGGGGCGGTGCGCGACCGGGCCCGGACCTTCGGATCGGTCGCCGCCATCGCCGCCATCGCCCTGTTCGCCGTCGGCTACGGTTTCGTGGCCAAGGGGGGCCTGGGCTTCAGCCTGCAAGGCGCCGTCGATCCGGCTGGACCGTCGAACCCGCTGCGGGCCGCGGCCCTGGCCACCCCCGGCGCCTGGCTGAGCAACTTCCACAGCCATGCCTGGATGTGGATCGCGCCGTTGCTGGGCTTCGTCGGCGCCGCGCTGGCCTTCATCGGCATCCGCGCGGGCAAGGAATTTCCCGCCTTCGCCGGATCGTCCCTGTCGGCCCTGGGGATCATCTCGACGGTCGGCCTGTCGATGTTTCCCTTCATCCTGCCCAGCAGCATCGACGCGAAATCCAGTCTGACGGTGTGGAACGCCTCCTCCAGCCACATGACCCTGTTCATCATGCTGCTGGTCACCGTGGTCTTCCTGCCCATCGTGCTGGCCTACACCGCCTGGGCCTACAAGGTGATGTTCGGCCGCTCGTCGGTCGGCGCGCTTTCCACCAATCCTGACCTCTACTGAACCGAGGAGATCCGACCATGTGGTATTTCACCTGGGTGCTGGGCGTGGGCCTGGCGGTGGCCTTCGGCATCCTGAACGGGATGTGGCACGAGTTTCAGCTCCTGGATTCCGGAGACGACGGCCAGGACGACGCCTGAGGCAAGGCTGGCGCATGACAGGTGACGCCGGTCATGCTCCAAGCTCTTGATTTGGAGCCCCTCACGCGCAAAGCGCCCTTCCGGCCCAACCGGAAGGGCGCCCCATGCTTCTGCTTCGTCGCGTAGGTCCTTAGCGGAGCCGGTATTCGCCGCGGCTTAGTAGGCCCACTGCCGCGCCAGCGATGCGCGGTCGATGATCTTGCCGCCCTTGAACACATACTGGATGTTGCGGACGTCGCGGATGTGGGTGGACGGATCGCCCTGGACCAGGACCAGATCGGCGATCAGGTTGGGCTGGATCGAGCCGAATTCCTTTTCCTTTTTCAGCACCTTGGCGGCGTTGTAGGTGGCCATCTGGATCGCCTGGACCGGGCTTGCGCCGCCGTCGGCGACGATCAGTTCAAGCTCGGTCAGGGTGCTTTCGCCCTCCCCGCCGTCGGTGCCGGCGGCGATCAGCACCCCCGCGTCCATCAGCTTGCGCAGATTATAGCCGCCGATCTTGGACATCTCGTCGAAGATGGTCTGCTGCGGCGTATCGGGGGGAAAGCCCATCAGATCCTGAATGGGTTCGACCACCTCGTGATAGACGCCGTCCCGCAGCGGAGCCAGGGGGTCCGTCGGGTTGGCCTTCATCGGGGCAAGGTATTCTGGCGGCAGGATATCCTTGACCAGCGGATCGTCCAGATAGCCCGGATGATCGCGATAGACCCGGCCGGAGAAGGCGTTCAGGGCATAGAAGGTGGTGAACACGAAATCCTTGTGCTCGGCCAGGATCCTGGCGTCGTCATCGCTGATCTTGAAATGGAAGTTGAGGTGCGGATAGCCGTCGATCCGGTCGAACCGCGCCATGTGCCCGACGTCGTTGCGCGCCCAGGAGTCGATCATGACCCGCATGCCCCGCTTATGCGCGGCCCGGCTCATCTTTTCGATCAGATCGTCGGAGGTGGCCTGGTAGAGCTTGACGATATCGACGTCCATGCTCTGCAGATAGTCCAGGGTCGCCGGGATCTTGTCGGCGGTCGGCAGGGTCAGGTGATAGGGGGCGGAGGGCTCCACCCCGCCCTCGATGATCGGACCGGACCAGAAATAACGCGGCCCCATCACATAGTCGTTGTTGATCAGACGCTTGAGACCAACACTCACCTGCGGCACGGTTCCGCAATCCAGCACGGTGGTCACCCCCGAATAGAGGAAGCCATAGAGCTGGGCCTTGTAGCGATAGACGTCCGAGCGCAGGCCCGGATCCGTCATCATCGAGCCGGCGAACCGGTCCACGCCCTGGAAGTGGACGTGCAGATCCATCAGGCCGGGCAACAGGGTCAAGCCCGCGCCATCGATGATCTTCACGCCAGGGCGATGGGCGATGGTCCCGCCGGGGGCGATCTGAGCGATGCGGCCATCGGCCACCAGGACGTCCTGATCGGCCTTGGCCGGCCCGCCCATGCCGTCGATCAGACGCACATGGCGGATCAGGGTCGAGCCGGTATAGGCGTAGCGCGCGGGCTTCGTGTTCACCGCATAGGGCAACCGCCGCAGCCCAGTCTGGGGATCGATCGGCCCCATGTCGGGCGCCGCCTTGGCCGCCGGGGGCGCGGACTGGGTCCAACCGGCCGGAGCCGCGGCCAGCACCGCCGCGCCGGCCAGGGCGCCGGCCCAGGCCCAACCCGCCGCCTTCGATTTCGTGGTCGTCGCGCGCATGTTCGAGCTCCAGTCGTTTCTAGACATTGTCTTCAAGGATCATCCGCGACGCCTTTTCGGCGATCATCATCACCGGGGCGTTGGTGTTGCCGGTGGTGATCGTCGGCATGACCGAGGCGTCCGCCACCCGCAGCCCGCGCACGCCGCGCACCCGCAATCGCGGGTCCAGCACCGCGTCGTCTCCGCCCATCCGGCAGGTTCCGCAGGCGTGATAGCCCATGAAGGCGTGGCCGCGAACGAAGTCGCTCCAGGCGGCGTCGTCCGCCTCCAGCGCCGGCGCCTCATCGGACACCAGCTCGGCGGCGAAGGCCTGCGCGGTGTAGATCTGCTTGGCGAAGCGCGCGCCGCGCACCAGGCGGGCGAGATCTTCGGGCGGGAGCAATTCGTGCTGGATTTTCGGGGCCGCCTCCGGATCGGCGGAGGCCAGGCGCACCGTTCCCCGACTGGTGGGATTCATCAGGCAGGGGATGACGGTCACCGCCGGATAGGGGGCGATCTTATATTCACCATTGGCCTCGTCCGGCGCATAGCCGAAGGGCGAGAAAATGATCTGGTGGTCGGGCCAGGTCCGCTCCGACCCCAGGCGCACAAAGGCCTGGGCCGCGCCGACGGCGGCGGTCGCATAACCCTTGCCGAACAATAGCCATTGCAGGCCGTGCCAGGCCTTGCCCATCAGGTTGTAGGCCGAGTTGAGCGTGCGGCTGCGGGTGCGGACGGGCATCATCACGCAAGGGTGCTCCTGCAGGTTCTCGCCCACCCCCGCGCGGTCGGCCACAACCGCCAGACCCAGCGCCCGCAACGGCTCGGCGGGCCCGACACCCGACAGCATCAGAAGCTTGGGCGAGCCGATGGCGCCGGCCGTGACGATCACCTCGCGGGCGGCGTCGAAGCGCATCAGCCGCCCCGCCCCGCGCGCCGACACGCCGCGAGCCTGGCCGTCGGTGATGATCACCTTTTCCACCGACACGCCGGTCAGGACCGTCAGGTTGCGACGGCCCAGCGCCGGTCGCAGAAAGGCGTCCGCCGCGCTGGCCCGCCGGCCGCGCCTTTGCGAGACCTGGACGGGCCCCACCCCCTCCTGCCGCTCGCCATTGGTGTCCGGGTTGCGCGGGGCGGCGCAGACCTCCGCCGCGACATTCACCGCGGCGTCCATGAAGGCGTCCGTCAAGGCGTGGGGCACATTGAACATCGCCACGTTCTGCGGACCATGATCCCCACGATAGGGGCTTGGCGGCCCCTCGAACCGTTCGATGGCGCGAAAGTGGGGCAGGACCTCCGCATAGGACCACCCGTCCGCGCCCGCCGCCGCCCAGCTGTCGAAGTCCGCCGGATTGCCGCGCACGAACATCATGCCATTGATGGAGCTTCCCCCACCCAGCACCTTGCCCGCCGGCCAGATATCCCGCGCCCCTTCGCGCGAGCTGTCGGCTTCAGCCTGATAACGCCAGTTGAACTTGTCGACGCCGGTCAGCAGCAGGGCCGGCACCTTGATATGCAATGAATTGTCGGCGCCCCCGGCCTCCAGCAGCAGCACGCTCACATCCGGGCGTTCCGACAGCCGATTGGCCAGGACGCAGCCGGCGGAGCCGCCGCCGACCACGATATAGTCATATACGCCGACACTCATTGGGTCTGTCTCCGCCTCCGCCCTCAGTACTGATAGCGCAGAGTGAGGCCGACCGTCCTGGGGCGTCCGAGAACCTGACGCTTGTCCGGAAGTTCGGTGTCGACGATGACCAGCTGCTTGGTGTCGAACAGGTTGTTGCCGTAGAGCTCCGCGCGGATCTGGTCGCTCAGGTTCAGGCCCACGCGTCCGTCCAACACGGCGTAGTCGCCGCCGGGCTGGGCGCCCTTGGCCGCCCCGGCGAAGCGATTCAGATAGCCCGACAGATAGCGCACATCGGCCCGGAAGAAGCCGCCCCGGCCCATGACGGTGAAATCGTACTGGCCGCCGGCCTGGGCCGTCCACTGGGGAATCCCCGGCAGGCGATCCCCGGACTTGCCCCCCACCCCGCTATCCTTCGGCGAATCCTGGGTCAGCCGCGCGTCGGTATAGGAGGCCGAGGCGTTCAGGGTCAGGGCCTGCGTCGCCCGCCAATTGAACTCCAGCTCCACCCCCTGGCTGCGGGCGTTGCCCGCATTGCCCGCGAAGCTGAAACCGCAGTTGGGCAGGAGGAAGTTCGTCTGGATATTGCTCCAGTCGATATAGAAGACCGCCCCGTTCAGGGTCGCGCGCCCGTTCGCCAGGGTCTCCTTTGCGCCCAGCTCATAGCTCCACAGGCTGTCGGACTTCACGCCGGACGGCGCCTTGCTCAGCCCGATCGCGGACAGGTCGCTGGCGCAGGTGCTGGGCAGGGGCTGGTTGGGCGCCCCGAGACGGAACCCCTTCGCCGCGCGGGCATAGTAGAGCTGGTCCCGGGTCGGGCGATATTCCAGTTGGAACTTCGGGGTGGTGACGGTCTCACCGCTGGACGTCCCGTAGGCGGTGACGCCGTCGTTGAAGGCGCCGGCCGAATAGGCGCTGGTGTCCTCGTTATAGTGCGCCACCCGCACGCCGGCCGTGGCCCGAAGCTTGGGCAGGAATTCATAGGACACCTCGCCAAAGCCGGCGACCTGCACGGCCTTGTTGTGGTCGTCCCGCCGATAGAGGGTGTCCCCCATCACCGCCGGCCCGCCCAGGGCGTGCAGGGCGGTGAGCAAGGTGGTGAACTGATTGAGCGACTGTGCGGTCCCGTTCCAAATGAGATCCTGGGTCGCCTGGGAGGTCACGCGCTCATAGAACACCCCCACCAACCAGTTCAGAGGCTGCGAGCCCTGGGAGGACAGACGCACCTCCTGGGTGAAGCTGTGGTTGCGGTTGATGTCGCGCAGGGACAGGGGCGAGGTCAGGAAGAAGGCCGAGACGTCGCGGTTCTGACTTTGAGCGCGGTCGATATAGGAGGTGACCGAGGTCAGGTCGGCCCAGGGGAACTTGTAGGTGGCCGTCGCCGTATAGAGCTGGAACCGATCCGTCAGCTTTTCCGGGATCATCCGGGACTGCTCATAGTCACCGAGCGACGGCAGGTTTTCCGGCAGTCCGCCCGCCCGCGAGGACTGGCTCACCACGCCAAGGGTCACCTTGAAGCGGTCGGTCGGGGCGTAGGTCAGGTAGCCGCGCCCGCCATCCACGTCGTCCCGGTTCACGTTCTTGTCGGTCCGCGCCGGCAGGCCGAACGACGATACGCCAACCGAAGCCCACGACTTCTCGCCCAGCGCCGCCACCGGGGCCGTGGGATTGGGAGAGCCTGCATAGCTGTTCTTGATGAAGCCGGCGTCGGTATAGTGGTAGGCCGTCACCCGGGCCGCGAATTGGTCGTTGATCGGGACGTTCACCGCCGCCGCCAGATCGCCGCCGATCCCGCCATGCTCGGTTCCGGAAATGGACGCCTCGGCGGTGGCCGAGAACCGGTCAAACCGCGGCTCGTTCGGCATCACCTTGATCGCGCCGCCCATGGAGCCGGAGCCATAGAGCGTGCCCTGGGGGCCGCGCAGCACCTCCACGCGCCCCACATCGAAGGTCTTCAGGTCAGGAAAGCCGTTCGCCCCGAACCCGAGGCCGTTGGTCACCGGCGCCTCGCCGAAATAGAAGGCCACAGTGGGGTTTTCGAACTCCGCGGAGGTCGCCACCCCCCGGATCACCACCTGGTTGCGGGCCGGACCGCGATCCTCGATCACCACGCTGGGCTGGGCCAAAAGATAGTCGCCCATGGCCGCCAGACCGCGCGCCTTGAGGGCCTCGCCGCTGATCGCGGTCAGGCTGATCGGCACGTCCTGAACCTTTTCAACACGCTTCTGGGCGGTGACCACCAATTCGGGGAGCGCCCCGTCGCCGCCGCGCGCGGGCGGCGTGGATTGAGCCATGACCAGGGGCGCCCAGGCCAGACTCGCCGTGAGCGCCGAGGCCGCGACCAGGCGCTTTCGCGCGCCCATTCGGGTTCGAGCGGATTGCAGTTCCTTCGACGCCAGGCCAACCATATTTAGATCCCCCGTCATGCTTAGTCGCCCACCCGGGGCGCTTTTGATCGCCGGCCAGATTAGGGCTTCGGCGCCCAGCCGCTTTTGGCGCGGCCGCGAATATCTTTGCACGGAGCGCTATGCGAGCCGGGCGGTGTGGAACTCGACCTTCTTCCAGGTCGTGTAGCTTCTGAGCCCCTCAACACCGGTCTCCGAGCCGAACCCAGAACCCTTGCGCCCCTCCTGCGGCAGGACGAAACCAGGCCCCTCGTATTCCGCCGCGGTGGCCCGGACGGTCACCTCCCCGGCCCGGATCCCCCGGGCCATCGCCTGGCCCAGGCTGAGATCCCGGGTCCAGACCGTGGCCGCCAGGCCATAGGCCGTGTCATTGGCCAGGGCCAACGCCTGGACCGGCGTGCTGAAGCTTTCCAGCACGATCACCGGACCGAACACCTCCTCGCGCCACAGGGGATTATCGCGCCCAAGGTCGCTGAAGACGAAGGGCGCCATGTCCGCGCCGCCATGGCTCGACAGGGCCGTCAGGTCGCCAAGAACCGGGCCATGGCCCTGGCTCGCCCCCGCCAGGATCAGGTCCCGCGCCCGAAGCCACTGCTCGCGGCTGGCCAGGGGACCAAAACCCGTCGCCGGGTCCAGCGGATCGCCCGGCTGATAGGCCCGCGCCGCCTCGACCAGGGCCTCCAGCAGCGCGCCCTTGATGGAGTCCTGCACGATCACCCGGCTGCGGGAGACGCAGACCTGCCCTTGGTTATGCAGAGCCTCTGCGCAGATATGACGGGCCACCGCCCCCAGGTCATCCGCATCCGCGAACACCACGGCCGGGGACTTGCCCCCGCATTCCAGCAGAAGCGGCTTGCCGTTGGAGGCGCCCGCCGAGCGCATCAGCAGCCGCCCCGTCGCCGTTGAGCCGGTGAAGGACAGCATATCGACATCATCGTGGCTGGCCAGGGCCTGACCGACCGTGCGGCCCAGTCCCGGAACCACGTTGAGCACCCCCGGCGGAAGGCCAGCCTCGACCGCGATCCGAGCCAGCCTCACCGCCGAAGCCGCGGCTAACTCCGAGGGTTTGAGGACGATCGTATTGCCGGCGGCCAGGGCGGGGGCGACCTTGATGATCGCGTTCACCAACGGAAAATTCCAGGGCGTGATCGCGCCCACCACGCCGCGAGGCTCCGCCACGCTGAAGGCCAGGACCTCCGGCTCGGTATTGGCGACCACCCCGAACAGACGGTCCACCGACTCGACGCAGAAACGCCCGAACATGGGCGAGAGCACCTGGGCGTCGAACAGGGCCGCGCTGATCGGCTTGCCTATCTCCAGGCTGTCGAGCAGGGCCAGTTCCTCGGCCTGGGCCACGACCGCGTCGATGAAGGCCTCCAGCAGCGCCTTGCGGGTCAAGACCCCCAGGCCCGACCAGCGCCCGTCGTCGAAGGCCGCCCTGGCCGAGGCGACCGCCGCCGCGACGTCACGGGCGTCCCCTGCCGCCACCTCGTGCAGGACCGCGCCGGTGGCCGGATCACGCACGGCGAAACGCTCGGCGGCGTGGCTCTCCCGAAGGGCGCCGTCCACGAACGGCCTGACGTCCCACGCGACCGCATCGGCCCTGGAGCGCCAAGCTTGCTGGTCCAACACGGCTTCGACCATCACACGGCCCTTTCGACGATTGCGTCACGCGACAAAGCAAAATCCGGCGCGCCACCCGCTTGCGAACGGATGGCGGGCTGGCCGTCCAGGTTGCCATGCATGGCCACGCGACACGTTTGCGGACGCCCCAAACACCTTTGCGCGCCTCGGCCGCGCAAAGGTGTTTGGGCAGGGCCCACAAGCGCCACGGATCGCGTGGCGCTATGGTGCCGTCTCGTTTCAAGGACCCCTCGCCCCAAGGCCCCTCGCCCATGCCCGATCTGATCATCACCAACGCCCTGATCTTTGACGGTCACGGCGCGGACCTTCAGGGAGAGGCCGATATCCTGGTCCGCGAAGGCCGGATCGAGACCATCGACAAAAACCTGACGACGGCGGCGGCCCGGGTGATCGACGCCCGTGGACGGGTGGTCATGCCCGGCCTGATCGACGCCCACTTTCACGCCTGCGCGCCCCTGATCGACGTGGCCGCCGCCGACCACATGCCCGAAAGCCTGCTGGCCCAGTACGCCCGCGCCAATCTGGAGGGCGCGCTGCTGCGGGGCTTCACCACGGTGCGGGACGCCGGCGGCGCCGACTTCGGCCTGGCCCAGGCGATCGAACGCGGCCTGATCCAAGGCCCGCGCCTGCTGTTCGCGGGCAAGGCCCTGAGCCAGACGGGCGGGCACGGAGACCTTCGCTCTCCCCATGACGCGCCGCTGTGCGCCTGCGCCTATTGCGGATCCCTGACCCAGGTGGTCGATGGGGTCGACGCCCTGCGGCTGGCCACCCGCGAAACCTTGAGGCGCGGCGCGTCCCACATCAAACTGATGCTGTCAGGGGGCGTCCTGTCCGAGGCCGATCCGATCTGGAGCGCCCAGTATAGCGATGAGGAAATCCTCGCCGTGGTCGGCGAGGCGACCGCCCGCAGAGCCTATGTCATGGCCCACGCCCACACCGGCGAGGCCGCCCTGCGCTGCCTGCGGCTGGGGGTGCGCAGTATCGAGCACGGCGCCCTGATCGACGCGGCGACGGCCCAGGCCCTGGCTGGCCAGGAAATCTACGTGGTTCCGACCCTGGCGATCATCGACGCCCTGCTGAATGGCCCGACCGACCTGCTGCCCGGACCGGCCCGCGCCAAGCTGGCGACCATCGCATCCCACGCCCAGGAAGCTGTGGCGGCCTGCGCCGCGGCGGGGGTGAAGTTGGGGTTCGGCACCGACCTGGTGGGCGAATTGCACCCTCGCCAGAACCGCGAATTCGTCCTGCGCGGCCAGGTTCAGTCCCCCCTGGAGGTCCTCAGATCCGCCACCTCTGTCAACGCCGCCCTGCTCCAACGCACTGGAGACCTTGGCGAGGTGCGGCGGGGCGCCTACGCCGACCTGCTGATCGTCGATGGTGATCCGTTGCGGAACCTGGACCTGCTCGCCCGTCCTCACGAGACGCTCATGGGGATCATCAGCCGGGGCGAGGTCATCCGCGACAGGCTGACGGCATAGGGGCCAGCGCCCTGGATCGGGGATTCAGGAACGAGGCGTTCAGGCCGAACGAAACGCCCGGGGCGTGGCGCCGAAGCTGCGTTTGAAGGCTGTGGCGAAGTTGGCCGGATGCTCGTAGCCGACCTCCAAGGCGATTTGCGTCACGGGCAGGTCCGTATCCTGCAACAGCCTTTGCGCCCGCTCCATCCTGACCTTGCGCAGGCACTCGAACACGGTCAGGCCGAACCGGGCCTTGAACAGCTCCGACAGCTTGGACTCGTTCACTCCGGCCTGCCGCGCCAGTTGGGTCATGGTCAAGGGCTCGTCGAAGCGCGCCTCCAGGGTCTGCCTGACGAGGTCCACGCGATTGCGATCGGCCGCGGACAGCGTGGGATGATCGGCGGACCGCCGCTCCAGATCCTCGACGCGCCGAAAGAATTGCAGCAGCAGATCGAAGCCCCGGGCCTGGATCTCCAACCACCGCAGGCGCGAATTGGCGGCCCGCAGCAGGGCGTCGGCCGCCCGCATCAATTCCCAGTCCGGCGCGAAGCCGAGGGCGAAGAAATCACTGTTCCGCCCGGCCAGAAGTTGGGCCAGAGGAGACGGCATACCGGCGCCGGCGTCCCCGAGGGCCTCGCTCAGATAGGTGATGTCACAAAACAGCGTCACCGCCCGCTGGGGCGCTTCGGCGGCGTAGAGCTCCGTCTTGGTCATGCCAGCGATCTGGTGGACGATGCAGGCGCTGGAGCTGGCGACGGAAAAGGCGCGGTCGCCCTCCAGGGTGAAGGCCCCGCCCCCCGCCATCTGGAAGTTCAGCTTGACCACGTCCTTATCCACGACGGTCTTCATTTCCGGCCCGTGGGAGACGAAATCGCTGACCGCGACCGAAACCCCCGGGTGGATGTCGTAGATGTCGATCGTCCCCGCCGCCACGCCGGGATCGAACTCCGCCCGCGCCATCGCCATCCCTCCGGCCATGGCCGGATGCAATTCGCGGGCGCCCAGGGACGCCAGATTGGCCTGTGTCGGCTTGACCTGCGTTGGCTTGACCTGTGTCGGGGCGGCCATCTGAGAATTGAGGGTCATGCTCCCACCTCCAAATTCACCGCCGGCTCAAGCGACGGCGTCCGCGCCGCGGCGACGCGGGCGCTCGACGCGGGCCAGATCAGGATGAGACTGGCCAGGATCAGGACCTCCGCCACCATCAGAAGCGGAGCGAAGCCATGTAGCACCAACTGCGCGCCCAAGGCGGGCCCCACCGCCACGCCGACCCCGGTGATGGTCGACATCAGCCCGGCCACGGACCCGTCGGCGTCCACCTTGGCGATCGCGGCGAACTGAGGCGCCGAGACGTAGTTCCAGCCGAAATTGACCGCCGAAACAGCCAGGGCGAACCCGATCGGCTCCCGGACCACCACGAGGGCGCCCATGCCGAAGGCCGTGAGCAGCGACCCCAGGATCAGGCCGGCCAGAACCGGCGCTCGCCCCGCGAGCAGGCCCGCGCACAGGGCGCCGACCATGGCCACCACCTGACTGCCCGCCAGGATCGCGGCGACATCCCCCGCGCCGATCCCCGCCGCGCCGCCGATCCGCTCGGCATAGGCCCAGACCGACCCCACCCCGGCGAAATAGAATCCCACCCCGGCCAAGGCCGACCAGGCGCGAGGCCCGATCTTCAGTCTTGATCTGGCCGCCGTCGCGACGCGTTCAGCAGGGGCTTCAGGCCGCGCCGACCTCAGCAGGCCCACCGCCGTCGCGCCGCAGCCGGCCACGACCGCCAGCAGGCCATAGGGCGCGCGCCAGCCAAACAGCCCCACCAGATGGGGCATGCTCAGCAGTCCCAGGGCGCCCAGCAGCAGCTGGGCCAGGGTGAAGATGGCGAAGTTGCGCTCGGCCCGGGCGGTCCCCGCCAGGTTCGCATAGCAGACGGCCAGCCCACCGCCGGTCGCCAGCCCCGCGATCGCCCTCAGGGCCATCAGCCCCGTCACGCTGGGGGCCAGCATGGAGGCCAGATTGGCCGCGACCAGAAAGGTCATGGCGGCCAGGGCGACCGCGCGGGCGCCCCATCGCCGCGTCAGCAACACCGCCAGGAGCGTTCCAAGGGTCAGCCCCCCCAGCTCCACCGAGGCCAACAGGCCTAGTTGCGGATCGGACAGGGACCAGCCGCGCGCCAGGGCGCCCAGAATCACCGGCAGCATGGCGAAGGACGCCGCCGCCGCGATGCCGGGCGCGACCATGAGGGCGAGCGTGACAACGCCGTCGTCCGCCCCGCCCCTGGCTCCGCGCTCCAGGTTCGTCTCTGGATCGTTCAGTCCGCCCATCTCGTCCTTCCCATCGGCCGTTAGCCAGCCGCTCAGTTGTTGACCGAACTTTCCCACATCTCAATAAATTTTCCAAACATGCCAATTCAGACTCTTGCCCCTGGCGATTTTGGAGGCAAAGTTCACGGTCGAGAACGCAGACGGAGCGACGCGAGCATGCCTGAACCCCTTGCGGCCCCCAATCCAACCGCGAATCCTGGCCCAACCGCGAACCCCGGCGCCATTCTGCGGCGAGTGCGGGCCCAGCGCGGATGGACCCTCGCCGAGGTCGGGCGCCGCTCGGGCCTGCCCGTCTCCACCCTGTCCAAGGTCGAGAACGGCAAGGTCACCCTGACCTACGACAAGCTCGCCCGCATGAGCGACGCACTCGAGATCGACATCGCGACCCTCTTCGCCGCCGATCATTCGCCTCAGGAAATGAGGTCGCCCATTGGGGGTCGCCGCTGCATTACCCGCGCCAACGAAGGGCAAAAGGTCGAAACACATCAATACTCTCACCTATACCCCGCCATGGAACTCCTGAATAAGCACTTCACACCCATCATCGCGGAGGTAAAAGCTCGCACCATGGCCGAGTTTGGTGATTTTATACGACACCCTGGTGAGGAATATGGGTATGTCATTGAGGGAAAAATTATATTTCAAACAGATCTATACTCTCCAACAATTTTGAACGCGGGCGATTCGATCTATTTCGACAGCAGCATGGGACATGCCTATCTGGCCGGATCGTCAGACCGCTGCATGGTTCTATCGATCTGCTCCGCGCATCGGATGCAGCCGGTCGCCGAACCCGTGGGCGATTAGGGCTGTTGGTCCGACGACGCCTTCCGCGAGGCGCCAGATCCGCGACCAACCGGCGTCACGCGCCCAAGTAAATTTCCCATTTTGAGAATCGCCTTGCCAGTCTAGATATTTATTTTCCTATTTTCCGGATGACCCAACCATGCCCCCTCACCTCTCCCCCATCGTCCGCGGCGCGGAGCTGCTCTTCGCATCCGGGCAGATGGCCTTCGACGAGACGGGGCGCATCACCGGCGACGTAAGCGCCCAGACCACCCGCTGCCTCGAGAATCTCGAACGCGCCCTTCAGACGGCGGGCCGCGATCGACGCGATATCCTCAAGACGACAATCTGGCTCACTGATCCCGCCGATTTCGCGGCGTTCAATGAGGCCTACGCCGCCTTCTTCGGCGACCACCGCCCGGCGCGTTCCACCGTGGTCGCTCAGCTCGTGATCCCGGGCGCGCGTATCGAGATCGAGGCGATCGCGTCCGACGTCGCCGCACAGTGAGGGAATACGCCATGTCTCAGATCACATGCGACGTCATCGTCGTCGGCGCCGGCATCGCGGGGGCGTCGGTCGCCGCTGAACTGGCGACGGACCGCAAGGTCGTCCTGCTAGAGCGGGAAAGCCAACCCGGCTACCATACCACCGGACGCTCCGCGGCCCTGTTCTCCGAAATCTACGGCTCCGCCGCCATCCGCGCCCTGTCCCGGGCCAGCCGCGCGTTCCTGACCAACCCGCCGACGGGATTCGCCCAGGCGCCGCTGCTGGCGCCCCGGGGCTCCCTGTTCATCGCGCGCGAGGATCAGCTGTCCCAACTGGAGGCCTTCGCGCAATCGCCCGACATCGCCGGCGCCACGCAGCCCGTCTTCGCGGAGCAGGCCATCCGGCTCTCGCCGATCCTGCGCGCGGACTATGTCGCCGCCGCCGTGTTCGAGCCGGACGCCGCGGATATGGACGTGCATGGCCTGCTGATGGGCTATCTGCGCCTGTTCAGGGCCGCCGGCGGCGCGCTGCACACCGAGTCCGAGGTCCTGGGCGCCGCCGCCAGCCCCCAGGGCTGGCGCATCGAGACCCGCCAGGGCCAATTTTCGGCGCCGATCGTCGTGAACGCCGCTGGCGCCTGGGCTGACGAACTGGCCTGCCTGGCCGGAGTGACCGCGGTGGGGGTCGAGCCACGCCGCCGCACGGCGATCACCATCGATGGACCGGCTGGCCTGGATCTGTCCGAAACGCCGATGCCCATCGATATCGACGAGCAGTTCTACTTCAAGCCCGAGTCCGGGCGCGTCCTGCTGTCCCCCGCGGACGAGACTCCAAGCGAGGCCTGCGACGTCCAGCCGGACGAATGGGACATCGCCGTGGCCGTCGACCGTCTTGAAGCCGCCACCACGCTTCAGGTGCGCCGGGTCCACGCCAAATGGGCCGGCCTTCGCACCTTCGCGCCCGACAAGAATCCGGTGGTGGGCTTTCAGGCCCAGGCGCCGGGTTTTTTCTGGCTGGCGGGACAGGGCGGCTATGGCATCCAGACGGCGCCCGCCATGGCCCGGCTCGCGGCGGCCCTGATCCGCGGCCAGACAGCGCCCCAGGACATCCAGGACGAAGGTCTGGCGCTTGCCGAGATCGCGCCGGACAGGTTCGCCTGACGAGGGGCCCCTGCGCGCTCAGCCCTCCTTGGGGCTGAGCGCGCCGGGCAGGGTGGGGCGGGGGTTTCGATAGTCGCCCACGGCGACAAAGGTGAAGGTCGCCTCCGTCACCTTCTCCGCCTGGTCCTGATGGCGGTCCCGCCGCCAGGCCTGGACGGCGATGCGCAACGATGTCCGTCCGGTGGAGATCACCTCGGCGAAGACCGAAACCTCGTCGCCCACCGCCACCGGCCGCAGAAACGCCATGCCATCGACCGCCACGGTCACGGCCCGCCCACCTATGGCGCGCGAGGCCACTAAGCAAACCTTTGCAGGTTTGCTTACACTTGGGACTCTTAGCAGCATTGATTTTGCTTCCAAAAAAGCAAAATCAATCGTGGCTTCAGCCACGCGAGGCTGCTTAGGCCCGCCGCCAGATCCATCTGTGACATCAGCCAGCCGCCGAAGATATCACCGTAGGGATTGGCGTCGGCCGGCATGGCGGTCACCCGGATGGCCGGCGCCGCCATGGGCCGCGGCGCTCCCGTCATCGGTCGTGGCCTTCGGCAAGGGCCGGGGCCCCGGCCAGGGCGGCGCGCAGGGCGGACAGTCTCGGACGGTAGCGGGCGACGGAGGCCGCCTTGACGTGGCCATAGCCGCGAATGGTCATAGGCAGGCCCGCCAGTTCCAGCAATCGCTCGAAGGGCGCCGGCTCCGCCGCCGCGGCCAAGACCTCCAGCACCTTGAGGAACTCGTCGCGCAGCGCCCGCTCCATCCGCCGTTCGGCGGTGGCGCCGAAGGGGTCGAACGGCGTCCCCCGCAGGATCTTCAGCCGCGCGAGCAACGGCATGACCTTCAGGATCCAGGCGCCGAATTCCCGCTTGCGCGGCAGGCCGGTTGCGGGATCGCGCCGTGCGAACAGGGGCGGCGCGAGGTTGAGGCTGAGGCGGGCGCCCTTGCCGAACCCGGCCTCGATCTCCCGGGCGAAGGCGGGATCGGCATAGAGCCGGGCGACCTCATACTCGTCCTTGTAGGCCATCAGCTTGTAGAGCGAGCGCGCCGCCGCCAGGGCGAGCGCCGTCGAGCCGGGCCGGGCGCGCTGCTCGGCCCGCGCCACCCCCATCACCACCGCGCGGTAGCGCTCCGCATAGGCGCGGTCCTGATAGGCGGTCAGGTCGGCCACCCGCCGCTCCAGCACCGCCTCAAAGGCCTCGGGCAGGGGCGCCGGCGCGGGGGCGAGACCATCCAGGACGCTCGGCGCCTCGGCCCACAGCCGGCCGAGGGCGAAGGCGCGCTGGTTCTGAGACACCGCCGCGCCATTCAGGGTGATGGCCCGTTCGATCGCCCCGTGGCTCAGCGGGACAAGTCCCCGCTGCCACGCACAGCCCAGGAGCATCATATTGCCGAAAATGGCGTCCCCAAGCAGCTCCGCCGCCAGACGGCTGGCGTCGAACGCGCTCAGCCGCAGCGCCAGCGCCTCAAGCCGCGCGCGCATACCGTCGGCGTCATAGGCGAGGTCGCGGCGCGTGGTGAACTCCGCGGTGGGCGCGAGCGTGCTGTTCAGCACAACGACGCTTCGATCCGCCGCCAGCAATCCGGCGATGGTGGGGCCATGGGCGACCACCGCGTCATTGGCCAGCAGCAGATCCGCCTGGCCAGGCCCCAGGCGCGGCCCGGGAATATCCTCCGGCGTTCGGGCCAGACGCAGGTGAACGAACACCCCGCCCCCCTTCTGCGCCATGCCCAGCATGTCGGCCGACTTGGCCGCCGCCCCATCCAGATGGGCGGCCATGCCGATGATGGCGGCGAGGGAGGTGACCCCCTGCCCGCCGACCCCGGCCAGCACCATGTTGTAGGGCTGGGCGCTTAGGGCGGGCGCCGGAGGTTCGATCAGCGCGCCCAGATGCGCGTCCAAATCGAGTTTCTGCTTGCGCTTCTCGCCCCCGCGCACGGTCACGAAGCTCGGGCAGAAGCCCTTGAGGCAGGACAGGTCGGTGTTGCAGGACGACTGGTCGATCCGGCGCTTGCGGCCGTAGTCGGTCTCCAGGGGCTCGATGGAGATGCAGTTCGAGGTCGCCGAGCAGTCGCCGCACCCCTCGCAGACCCGAGGATTGATGTAGAGCCGCAGGCCCGGGTCCGGCGCCAGGCCGCGCTTGCGGCGGCGGCGCAGTTCGGTGGCGCAGGTCTGATCATAGATGATCGCGGTGACGCCCCCGACGGCGCGAAGCTCCCGCTGAACCGAATCCAGGTCGTCGCGTTGGCGGAAGGTGATGGCGTCCTCGAAGGCGCCCTGGGCGCGGGTTCGCGCGACATCGTCGCTAACCACCACGATCTGGCGAACCCCTTCGGCCGCCAGTTGCCGCGCCAGGATCGGCACGGTCAGCACCCCGTCCACCGCCTGGCCGCCGGTCATGGCCACGGCGTCATTGAACAGCAGCTTGTAGGTGATGTTGACCCGGGCGGCGACGGCCTGACGGATCGCCAGGATACCGGAGTGGAAGTAGGTTCCGTCCCCCAGATTGGCGAAGATGTGCGCCTCGTCCGTGAACGGCGCCTGGCCCACCCAGGACACACCCTCCCCGCCCATCTGGGTGAAGGTGGCGGTGCTTCGCGGCATCGTCTGGACCATGTAGTGACAACCGATCCCGGCCACCGCGCGGCTGCCCTCGGGCACCCGGGTCGAGGTGTTGTGGGGGCAGCCCGAGCAGAAGAACGGCTTGCGCTCGTGCAGAGCGGGGAGCGCCGGCGCCATACCCCTCAAACGCGCCAGATGGGCGCGCATGGCCGGGGTGCGCAAGTCCTCCGGCAGGCGCGCGACGATCGCCTCGGCGATCTGCGCGGCGTCCAGTTCGCCCGCTTCCTTGAGAAGCGGACGTCCATGCTCGTCGCGCTTGCCCAGGATCCTCGGCCGGTCTGGCAGGTCATAGCAGATCTGCTTGAGTTGGCTTTCCACCAGGTCCCGCCGCTCCTCGACCACCAGCACCTCTTCCAGCCCACGGGCGAAGGCCAGCGCGCCGGTCGGCTCCAGGGGCCAGACCAGTCCGGGCTTGTAGAGCCTGATCCCAAGACGGCGCGCCTGATCGTCGTCCACCCCAAGATCGATCAGGGCCTGGCGCACGTGAACATAGGCCTTGCCCGCCGCCAGGACGCCAAACCGGGCCTTGGGCGGATCGATCAGCAGCCGATCGAAACCGTTCGCCCGCACGAAGGCCAGGGCGGCCGGCAGTCGAAATTCGCGGTGCCGGATCTCCTGGGCCAGCGGCGTGTCGGGAACGCGGATGTGCAGGCCGTCGGCGGGGAAGGCGACGCCGCCGGGCGGGGTCACGCCATAGAGACGGGGGTCCACATTCACCGAGGCGGAGGAGTCCATGATATCGGCCACCGTGATCATGGCGCACCAAAGCCCGGCGAACCGCGAGACCTCGAACGCCTTGATCCCGAAGCTGAGCACCTCCTCGACGCTGGCGGGGGCGAACACGGGGATCTCAGCGTCGGCGAAGGCGTATTCGCTCTGGCCGGCCAGGGATGAGGACTTGGCGCCGTGGTCGTCGCCAGCGACGGCCAGCACTCCGCCCTTGGGCGAAACGCCGGCGTAGTTGGCGTGCTTGAAGACGTCGCCGGTCCGGTCGACCCCAGGCGCCTTGCCGTACCAGAGGCCGAACACTCCGTCATATCGGGCGCCGGGATAGAGATTGACCTGCTGGGTTCCCCACACCGCCGTAGCGCCCAGGTCCTCGTTGACCGCCGGCCGCACCACGATGTCATGGGCGTCCAGGCGCGCCTTGGCCGCCGCCAGCTGGCTGTCATAGGTCCCCAGGGGCGAACCGCGGTAACCCGAGATGAAACCCGCCGTGTTCAGGCCGGCCGCGAGATCCAGTTGCTTGCGCACCATCGGCAGCCGCACCAGGGCCTGCACCCCGGTCAGGATGATCCGCCCAGTCTCGACCTCATACTTGCTGTCGAGATCGATCTCCGTAACGCCCGTCCGCATGAATGACTCCCTTCGCAGAAGGGAAGGCTAAAGCTTGCGGAAAACGTGGAATTTTCTAATTGTGAGGAAAACCCGCCAAAATTGGATCATATGATCCACGGGTTCGCGCTATTCCACGAAAGATATACCGTCATGGAACTGGACGACCTGGACCTCAAGATCCTGGACACGATCCAAAGGAGTCCCCCGCTTTCGACCGCCGAACTGGCGGAGTTGGTGGGCCTGTCGCAATCACCCTGCTGGCGCAGGCTGACCCGGCTGAAGGAGGCCGGCTACATCCTCGACCAAGTGACCCGCCTCAATCCCGAGAAGCTGGGATTTCAGACCGTCGTGTTCGCCAGTATTCGGCTTTCGGCCCATGGTCGGGCGAATATAACGGAATTCACCGATGCGATCGGCCGGTTTCCCGAGGTGGTCGAGTGCCACACCACCATGGGCGCCTTCGATTTCCTGCTGCGCATCGTCACCCGGGATGTGGCCGACTATCGGCAGTTCGTGTTCGGCAGACTCTCCACCCTGCCCACCGTGCGCGAGATCCAGTCGACCATGAGCATGGGAGCGACCAAGTCGACCACGGCCCTGCCAATTCGCCCCCGGTGACCCAGGCAAATAGAACGAATTGATCAATTCACATTTTGCCCATTTCCGCAGCTTGTCATATCGCATCTGAGATCAGAACAATCTTCCCCAACGAACCAGGGGCGCTTCTGGCGTCGGCTTGATGGGAAACAGTCCATGACACGCGGCCTCGCACGCCATCCTGAGCGACCCGCCCGCCTGTTGGGACAGATCGGCCAGCATCCTTGAGATCCCATCCCCTTCTCCAATCTGGCCCCCGCGGCCGGAACACCGCGGCGCTTTCCTCTCCCGTCGCGGCGTACTGCCGGCCGATGGGCGACAGCCTGTCGGCCGGGCTCTTTGGCCAGGATTTCCTTCACCTGGGCCTCGCTCCGAGCCGGATCGCAACGCCCCCCAGCCTCACGGACCGCGCATGACCTCAAAATTGCAGACCACCGCGACCGAGGCCCTTTCGGGGCTCCTGTTCGATGGCATGACGATCATGGCGGGCGGGTTTGGCCTGTGCGGGATTCCTGAGAACCTGATCGGGGCGATCCGCGAGTCGGGGGTCCGGGACCTGACGGTAGTGTCCAACAACTGCGGGGTGGACGACTTCGGCCTGGGGATCCTGCTGGCCGGGGGGCAGATCAGGAAGATGATCAGCTCCTATGTCGGCGAGAACAAGCTGTTCGAGAAGCTCTATCTGTCCGGCGAGCTGGAGCTGGAGTTCAATCCCCAGGGCACCCTGGCCGAGCGCATCCGCGC
>JARLIP010000297.1 GCA_031291685.1 Caulobacteraceae bacterium
CGCGGCGAACGCGCGCCCCGCGCCCGCGCCGAGGCGCCTGAGGTCGAAGCCGCCGGCCAGGCCGTGGCTGAAATCCGCGAAGAAGGCGCGCCGCGTGAGGAACGCGCTCCTCGGCGAGCCCGCACCGAGGAGCGTCCCGCCCGCCGCCCGGCGGTCGAGGCCGCGCCCCCGCGCCGCGAGCGTGAGCGCGAGGAAATGGAAGAAACCGGCGTCCGCGGCTTTGGCGACGACATCCCCGCCTTCCTGCGGATCCCCATTCCGAAAATGGCCGCCGTGAAGGGCTAAGCCCCCTCCACCACGCCGCGCGTGGTCCCCCTCCCCAAGGGGGGAGGAATGGCTTGGCGCTGATTTTCTAATTCCTCCCCCTTTGGGGAAGGGGGACCGCGAAGCGGTGGAGGGGGTCTCCACCGCTGCCTGGTTCCCCTATCGCTTGATCTGGCCTTGCAGGAACTTGCGGATCCCCGGTCCATAGGGCGGACGCATCAGTTGCAGGGGGCCGATGTCCTTCTTGATCTGGCTGTAGATCGACTTGCGGTGGCTGAATTCCTTGAAGCCGTCCACCCCGTGATAGCTGCCCATGCCCGCGGGTCCGACGCCGCCAAAGGGCAGGTCTTCCTGGGCCACGTGGAAGATCACGTCATTGACCGTCACCCCGCCTGAGGTGGTCTTGGTCAGGACCCGCTCGCGCTCGGCCTCGTCATCGCCGAAATAATAGAGCCCCAGCGGCCGGTCGTGCTCATTGATGTAGTCGATGGCCTCATCCACCGTGCTGTAGGTCTTCACGGGCAAGAGCGGGCCAAAGATTTCCTCCTGCATCACCTTCATGTCGTCCGTGGGATCGATGATCAGGGTGGGCGCGATCTTGCGATGCTCCTGCTGGCTCAGATCCTCGCCCGCGGGCTTCAGCTCCACGATCCGTGCGCCCTTGGCCCGGGCGTCGTCCACATAGCCCATGATCCGGTCATAGTGCCGCTGGGCGACGATGGAGGTGTAGTCGGGGTTGTCCTTGATGGTGGGGAACATCTTCTTCACCGCCCCCTCGGCGCCCGCCACGAAGCCTTCCAGGCTGTCCCGGGGAGTCAGCACATAGTCGGGCGCCAAACAGATCTGGCCGGCGTTGAGGGTCTTGCCGTTCATGATTCGAGCGGTGGCGACGCCCATGTCGGCGGACTTTCCGATCACCACCGGGCTCTTGCCGCCCAGCTCCAGGGTCAGGGGCACAAGGTTCTCGGCGGCGGCCCGCATCACGTGCCGGGCGACGCCGGTGGCGCCGGTAAAGATCAGGTGGTCGAAGGCCAATCCCGCGAAAGCCTGGCCGATCTCCGGCCCGCCGGTGATCACCGCGATCTCCTCCTCGGAGAACGCGCCGCCAATCAGGGTCGCCATCAAGGCCGAGGTGGCCGGGGTGTATTCCGAGGGCTTGATCAGCGCTCGATTGCCCGCCGCCAGAATGCCGGCCAGGGGCGCAAAGGTCAGGTTCACCGGGAAGTTCCAGGGGCTGATCACCCCCACCACCCCCTTGGGCTGATAGCGCAGCTCGGCCCGGGCGCCGAACAGGGCCAGGATCGGCGGCGAGGTCTTGCGCTTCTCAGGCTTCATCCATTTGCGCAGGTGGTCGCGGGCGTGCTTGAGCGGCCCGATCGAGGCGGCGATGTCGGTGAAGGCCGTAGCCTCCCGGGAGCGGGAGCCGAAATCGGTGTTCAAGGCGTCCTCAAAGGCCTTGGCGTTATCCACGAGAAGGCCGATGCACCGGTCCAGACGCTCGATACGCTTTTCCGCCGAGGCTTCACCGTCCCGCAGATGCGCGGCCTTCTGCTTGGCCAGCAAGGCCTTCATGGAATTTTCGTCGTGGGCGCCGGTGGCGGTCATGGATGGTTATCCTCCTCACGCCACGCTGACGGCGGCGTCATCTTCGCTACAATGTCTCCAAGCGAGGCCTGGGACAAGATCACGCGGGGTCAGCCCGGGACTTCAGTATCGACGCGGCCCTTTTCAGGACGGGATTTACGCCAGCTTAGCCGCCAACTTTAACTCGGCGTTTCATCTTCTCTGTCTAGCATGGAGCCTATCGGAGCGCTGAATGCGCCTCCCAGAGTTCGGGGAAGACTGAATGTCGTCTGGTGTCGAAAGCACCCTTCGCGGTCCCAACGCGTATGGCCTGGCACGCAAGGTGCTGGAAGACATGGAGCGTCGCCAGATCTGGCCGACCGCTCTGAATTACGAATTATGGCTGCATTTCATGGCCAATCCTGACGGCGATCTGGCCCAGGAGATCGAGCGCCTGTTGCAGGCTGGCGAAACCATCACCGAAGGCCTCAGCGAGCAGTTGGCCGCCGCCTACCTGCCCAAGGCGCGCCTGAACGAGCAGATCCGCGACGCCGGGGATCAACTGAACAAGGAACTGGCCGCGGTCGCCCAGGCGATCAAGCAGGCCCAGCGCTCCAGCGAACAATATGGCCAGACCCTGGCCGGCGCCGGCCGCACCCTGGCCGAAGACGCCGAACCGGCCGTGCTCAAGCGCCTGATCGACACCCTGACCACCGCCACCAAGCGCGTTCAGCGGGAAAACAAGGCGCTGGAAAAGCGCCTCGACGAATCCACCGCCGAGGTCGGACGCCTGCGTGAGCACCTGGAGCAGGTCCGCCGGGACGCCACCACCGACGCCTTGACCAATCTGGCCAACCGCAAGGCCTTCGATGACGAGCTGGGCCGCGCCTGCGCCGAAGCCACCGATAAGTCCGAGCCCCTGACCCTGGCCGTGATCGATATCGATCACTTCAAGCGCTTCAACGACACCTGGGGCCATCAGACCGGCGACCAGGTGATCCGCTACGTCTCCAGCGTCATCGGCCGAATGGCGCCCCCGCCCCGCTTCGCCGCCCGCTACGGCGGCGAGGAATTCGCCATGATTTTCCCCGGTGAACGGGTCGCGGAGGTGTTTCACACCCTGGAGGAAATCCGTCTGGAAGTTTCCTCGCGCACCCTCAAGCGCCGCTCGACCAACGAGGATCTGGGCACCATCACAGTCTCCGCCGGCCTTGCCCAATTCAAGTTCGGCGAGCGGATGGAGGCCCTGATCGAGCGGGCCGACGAGGCGCTCTACACCTCCAAGCGCGGCGGACGAAACATGGTCACAACCGCCGGGGAGCCGGCCGCCGCCGCGGCTTGAAAGCACCGACCGAGGCCCGCGCGTTCTCTGCGCCCGTGGCGCGTCGCGCCTGAAAGGGTCTGGGTCGAGGATTTCTGAGCACGGCCGGCCGAGTCTGTGGCCTCCCGACTACTCCTTTGGAACCTCCGACGCCGGCACAATCGTCACGCTCTCGCCGCAGCCGCAGGCGTCGGTTTCGTTGGGATTATGGAATACGAACTTGGCCGCCAGCCGGTTGGTTTCGTAGTCGATCTCGGAGCCGATCAAGAACAGGATCGCCTTGGGCTCGATCAGGATCCTGACGCCCTTGTCCTCGACCACCTCATCCAGGGGCCCCGCGGTCTCGGCGTATTCCAGGACATATTCCTGGCCGGCGCAGCCGCCGTTCTTCACCCCTACACGCAAGCCAGCATAGGGCTTCTCCGCGCGATCCATGATCTCGCGCACACGCTCGGCGGCGCGGTCGGTCAGGGTCACCACCTTGGGGCGCGGGCGGCGGGCGCGGGGTTGAACGACGGGTTCCATGGTCATCAGAACATGTTCAATTGCAGCTTCGCTTCGTCCGACATCCGCGAGGGATCCCACGGCGGCTCGAAGACCAGATTGACGTCGCAGGACTTGACGCCCTCGATGCTCATCACCGCCTCTTGCACCCAGCCCGGCATTTCGCCGGCCACGGGGCAGCCCGGAGCGGTGAGGGTCATGTCGATGGCGACATCCTTGTCGTCCGAAACATCGACCTTGTAGATGAGGCCGAGTTCGTAAATGTCCACCGGGATCTCCGGATCATAGACCGTTTTCAACTTCTCGATCAGCAGATCGGTCAGGGCGTTGAGCTCCGCCGGATCGATGGCGGAGGCGGCGGCGGTGTCGGCGGGGAGGCTGGCGTCGTCCATGGCGGTAAGCTTGAAGACCTATGCGAAAAAGGTTTGCGCCTTGACGAGGGCGTCGGCGAAAGCGTCGGCCTCCTCATCGGTGTTGTAGAGCGCGAAGGAGGCCCGCGCGCTGGAGGTCAGACCGAACCGCCGCATCAGGGGCTCGGCGCAGTGGGTGCCCGCCCGCACGGCGACGCCGTAGCGGTCGAGGATCTGGGCGATATCGTGGGCATGGGCGCCCTCCACCGCGAAGGAGAAGATCGCCCCCTTACCGGGCGCGCCGCCGATCTCCCTTAGCCAGTTGGCCCCATTCAGCCGGGCCTTGACCCGGTCATAGAGCCCCCGCTCGTGAACGGCGATGGCGTCACGGTCCAGGGTCTCCAGCCAGTCGATGGCCGCCCCCAGGCCGATCGCCTCAAGAATCGGCGGCGTGCCGGCCTCGAAGCGGTGCGGCGGGTCGGCATAGGTGATCGCCTCCAGGGTGACCGTGCCGATCATCTCCCCGCCCCCCTGATAGGGCGGCAGGGCGGCCAGGCGCTCGGCCTTGCCATAGAGCACGCCAATGCCGGTGGGGCCGTAGAGCTTGTGGCTGGAAAAGGCGTAGAAATCCACGTCCAGGGCCTGAACGTCGACCCGGGTGTGGACGATCCCCTGGCAGCCGTCCAGCAGCACCGGAACACCGATGGCGTGGGCGCCCTCGATGATCGCCTTCACCGGATTGATGGTGCCCAGCACGTTGGACATGTGGGTGACCGCCACCATCCGGGTGCGAGGGCCCAACAGGGCGCGATAGGCGTCCATGTCCAGCTCGCCCTCGTCGGTGACGGGGACGAACTTCAGCACCACGCCCTTGCGCTCCCGCAGGAAGTGCCAGGGGACGATATTGGCGTGGTGCTCCATCTCGGTGAGCAAGATCTCGTCGCCCTCGACCAGGGACTGGCCGAAGGACGAGGCCACCAGATTGATCGACTCGGTGGCGCTCTTGGTGAAGACGATCTCATTGACGCTGGCGGCGTTCAGCAGCCGGCGCACGCTTTCGCGGGCCTGCTCGTAGGCCTCGGTGGTCTCGTTGGCCAGGGTGTGCAGGCCCCGGTGGACATTGGCGTAGGAGGTCTCCATCGCCCGGGTCATGGCCTCGATCACCGCCCTCGGCTTCTGGGCCGAGGCGCCGCTGTCCAGATAGATCAGCGGCTTGCCGTGAACCTGGCGCTTGAGGATCGGGAACTGCTCCCGGGCGGCGTGGGGATCGAAACTCATGCCTGCCCCCTCGATTGCGCGGCGACCCAGGCGCGGGCCGCGTCCCGGGCGCCCTCGTGCGCGATACGGTCCACCACCTCGCCGACGAAGGCCTCGGTCAGCATGGCCCGGGCCTCGGCCTCGGGAATGCCCCGCTGGCGAGCGTAGAACAAAGCATCCTCGTCGATGGCCCCCACGGTGTTGCCATGGGCGCAGGCCACATCGTCGGCATAGATGAACAGCTCCGGCTTGGCGTCCACCTCGGCCTTGTCCGACAGGATCAGGGCGTGATGGCCCATCCGCGCGTCGGTGCGATCGGCGCCTTGCGAGACCACGATCTTGCCCTGGAACACGGCCCGGGCCTGGTCGCGCACGGCGCCCTTGGTCAGCTGGGCGGTGGTTCCGTCGAGGCCCGTATGGGTCACGGCGGTGGTCAGGTCCGCGTGGGCGGTCCCGGACAAGAGATAGAGCCCGTCCAGCCGCAGGTCCGCCCCGCCGCCGGGATGGCGCATCCGGGTCTCATGCCGCTGGCGCTTGGCGCCCCGGGTCAGGACCGTCTGGGCCAGGCTTGAATGGGCCGCCAGCTCGACCTCGGCGGCGCTGATGCTGATGGCGTCGGCGGCCTCGTCGATCACCACGATCCGCTCCAGCCGCGCGCCCTCGCCGAGGCGAATATCCAAGGTCACGTCACTGACATAGCCCTGCCCCGTTCCCTGATAGCTTTCCAGCAGGAGCAGGCGCGCACCGGGCTCCAGGGTCAGGGACCAGGCGGCGGCGTGTGCGGTCTCGGAGGCCTGCGACACGAACCGAAGCGCCAGAACGCGGTCGGCGCCGGCCGCCACGGTCAGAGCATCTTGCCCGCCGAGCCGGCGTCCGTTGAGGAACACCACCGCCTCATCGGCCAGGCCCGCGAACGGATCAGCCGGCAGGTGCGCGGCGTCCCCCGGGGGCGAAGCCGGCGGCAGGGCGCGGATCAGGCCGCGCAGATCGGTCCAGCGCCAGTCCTCGTCCCTGCGGCTGGGCAGCAGGGTCAGATCGCCGGTGGCCAGGGCGGAGGTCAGGCTCATGCCGCCTCCCGCACGTACTTGTCGTAGCCTTCGCGCTCCAGGGCCAGGGCCAGCTCCGGCCCGCCCGAGGCGGCGATGCGCCCGGCGGCGAGGACGTGGACCCGGTCGGGGCGGATATAGTCCAAGAGGCGCTGATAGTGGGTGATCACCAGCATCGAGCGGTCGGGCGAGCGCATGGCGTTGACCCCCTCGGAGACGATGCGCAGGGCGTCGATATCCAAGCCGGAGTCGGTCTCATCCAGGATCAGCAGGCGGGGTGAAAGCATCGCCATCTGAAAGATTTCCATCCGTTTCTTCTCACCGCCCGAGAAGCCGACATTGAGGGGCCGCTTGAGCATCGCGCAGTCGAGTTTCAGGGCCGTGGCCTTCTCCTTGGCCAGCTTCAGGAAGGCCGGAGCGCTGATCTCGTCCTCGCCCCTGGCCTTGCGCTGGGCGTTCAGGGCGGTGCGGATGAAGGTCAGGCCCGGCACGCCGGGGATCTCCAGGGGATACTGGAACGAAAGGAACACACCCTTGGCCGCCCGCTCATTGGGCTCCAGAGCGAGCAGGTCCTCGCCGTTCAGGCTGGCCGAGCCCTCGGTGACCTCATAGCCGGGACGACCGGCCAGGGAATAGGACAGGGTCGACTTGCCCGCCCCGTTCGGCCCCATGATCGCGTGCACCTCACCGGCGGGCACGTCCAGGGACAGGCCCTTGATGATCTGCGTCTCGCCGACGCGCACATGTAGATTCTTGATCGAAAGCATTGGGTTATCGCTCATTTAACCGGCGCGAAATCTGAAAGGTCAGCCCTCATCGAGCACTCTCCCTTCCCCCTTGAGGGGGAGCTATGGCATTCACACACCTAGGCAGGGTCCATAATTTTCCCTTCTCCCCTTGTGGGAGAAGGAGGGGCCCGGCCGCGTGGCGGACGGGAGGTTGAGGGGTCGCGCCGACCGTGACGCCATCCCCACCTCCCTCTCGTAAACACACTCGCTCACCACGGGCTGAGAAACCCCTCAACCACCCACGCGCAACCCCCCGCCCCCCCCCTTCTCCCACAAGGGGAGAAGGGATTCTCGGGCGTCCCGC
>JARLIP010000032.1 GCA_031291685.1 Caulobacteraceae bacterium
GCCCAATATCCGTCAGTTCGTGGATGAGATCGTCACGGTCAGTGAGGGCGAGATCCGCGGCGCCGTGCGGGCCATCGCCGCCGAGGCGCGGCTGGTGGCCGAGCCCAGTGGGGCGGCGGCCACGGCCGGCGCCCTGAAGCGGGGCGGGGACCTGTCACGGTCCGTGGCCGTGCTCAGTGGCGGCAATGTGGATCTGGACGTGCTGGCGGGAATCCTGGGCGAGGGGTGAGGGCCCGCCCGCGCGCGCGGACACCCAAAAAACGAGTCGCCACACCCAGTTGGTTCGGCTTAGGTTACGCTTGATAATATATGGGGCGGCGACGCGACCCAGCAGGCGCCTGTTGCGGCGGCCTGCTCGGCGGCGGTGATCCAATCACAGTTTCAAAAACGGCCGGAAAAGCGGCCCTGGTGTTTGAGGAAGGACGAAATATGGGACGGGTCAACGGTAAGGTCGCCCTGGTCACGGGCGCGGCCAGCGGCATTGGTCGGGCCTGCGCCGAGGCCCTGGCGGCCGAGGGCGCCGCGGTGGTGATCACCGACGTGCAGCACGCGGCCGGCGAGGCCCTGGCCGCCGAGATCACGGCAGGCGGCGGCAAGGCGATCTATCTGCCCCAGGACGTGACCAGCGAGGATGTCTGGATCGCCACCATCGCCGCCATCAAGGACCAGTTCGGCCGCCTGGACGTGCTGGTCAACAATGCCGGGATCGGCCTGGGCGGGCTGATCACTGACATGACCCTGGCCGATTTTCGCCGTCAGCAGGCGATCAATGTCGAAGGGGTGTTCCTGGGCACCAAGCACGCCCTGCCGCTGATGCGGGCGGGTGGCGGCGGCTCGATCATCAACATGTCCTCGGTGGCGGGGATCAAGGGGGCGCCCAACCTGGCGGCCTATTCGGCGACCAAGGGGGCGGTGCGGCTGTTCACCAAAGCCACGGCCTTGGAGTGCGCGGCCATGCAGGACGGGGTGCGGGCCAATTCGGTGCATCCGGGGATCATCGAGACCCCCATCTGGGACAGCATCTCCGCAGGCATGGGCGCCAGCGCCGCCGGGGCGAGTATCGCCCCTCCGGGCGCCAACCGCATCGATCTGGACGCCATCACCGCCGTGGCCACGCCGCTGGGGGTCAAGGGCTGGCCCAAGGACATCGCCCTGGGCGTGGTCTATCTGGCCTCGGACGAGTCCCGCTACGTGACCGGGACCGAACTGATCATCGATGGCGGGATGGTGGCGCGGTAGTTTCCTTTTCTGCTCCCCTGTCAGGCGCAGCCTTACGGGGGAGCTGTCGGGGTGAAACCCCGACTGAGGGGGCGTTCGGACCGCCGGTTCGCCCCCTCCGACACGGGGCTTTGCCCCGCGCCACCCCCGCACAGCTGCGCTGTGCAAGGGAGGAGAAGCGAGCATGGCCCCGTCTTTGGGTTCTAGACAAGCCGCTCCGGAAACAAGCCAAGCAGGTCGGCCTCGGTGGCGGGGCACAGGCCGCGTTCGGTGATCAGGCCGGTGACCAGGCGGGCGGGGGTGACGTCAAAGGCGTAGTTGGCGGCGGGGCTGCCGGGGGCGGCGATGTCCACCGTGGCCAGGCGCCCGTCGGCGGTGCGTCCGGTGATCCGGGTCAGCTCCAGCGGGTCGCGCTGTTCGATGGGGATCTGGGCCACGCCGTCGGTCAGGGTCCAGTCGATGGTGGAGCCGGGCAGGGCCACATGGAAGGGCACGCCATTGTCGGCGGCGGCCAGGGCCTTGAGATAGGTGCCGATCTTGTTGGCAACGTCCCCGGTGCGGGTGGTGCGGTCGGAGCCGACGATGCACAGGTCCACCTGGCCGTGCTGCATCAGGTGGCCGCCGGCGTTGTCGGCGATGATGGTGTGAGCGACGCCCTGTTGGCCCAGCTCGAAGGCGGTGAGGGAGGCGCCCTGGTTGCGGGGGCGGGTCTCGTCCACCCAGACATGGACATCGATCCGGGCGGCCTGGGCGGCGTAGATGGGGGCGAGCGCCGTGCCCCAGTCCACCGTGGCCAGCCAGCCGGCGTTGCAGTGGGTCAGGATGTTGACCCGCTCGGCGCTCCGGCGCTCCTGGACCTCGCGGATCAGGGCCAGGCCGTGCTGGCCGATGGCCTTGCAGGCCTCTACGTCCTCGTCGCAGATCCGGGCGGCCTTGATCCGGGCGGCGTCGAGGCGCTGGGCGGGGGGCAGGGGGGCGACCACGGCCAGGACCTCGTCCACGGCCCAGGCCAGGTTGATGGCGGTCGGTCGGGTGGCCTTGAGGGTCGCGGCGGCGTGGGTGAGGGCCGCGTCGCCTGGGTCGGCGCGCAGGGCCAGGCACAGGCCATAGGCGGCGGTGGCGCCGATCAAGGGGGCGCCGCGCACCTGCATGTCGCGGATGGCCCGGGCGGCTTCGTCCAGGCTGGTCAGGCGCGCGATCGCCACCTCGTGGGGCAGACGGGCCTGGTCGATGATCTCGATGTCGCCGGAGCCGTCGGCGGCGGGCCAGATGGTGCGGGTCTCGCGGCCGTGGATCTTCATGGGGCCTCGCTGGGGGCGTTGGGATCGGAAGCGGCGTCAGGGGCTGCGATGATCAGGCGCCTGGCCTCGTGGGTCTGCCAGATCAGCAGGGCGGGCACCCCGATGGCCAGGTCCCGGGCACGCTTGATCAGGGACAGGGCCAGGCCCACATTGGGCGGCAGGCCGAACAGGGGCCCCACCAGGGCGTAGCCCGCCTCCTGCACGCCGATGGCCATGGGGGCGGCGAAGGCGGCGCTGCGGATGGCGAAGATCAGACATTCCATGGCCAGGACCTGGTTCAGGCTCAGGGACACCCCGGCGAAGCGCAGGGCGATCCAGGCGCCGGCGGCGCTGGCCAGCCAGGCGCAGAAGTGGATGATCACGGCGGCGCCGATATGCAAGGGGCGCCGGTAGAGTTCGTCCAGGGCCGCGGTGATGGCGCTGGCGTGGCCGGCGGCGCTGGGCAGGAAGCGCTCGGTCAGGGCGGCGATCACGCCGGAGCCCCGGCGCTGCAGGGCGATGAAGGCCACCGCGCCCACGACGCAGAGGGCCAGGCCGATCAGGCCCGCGCCCATCAGGGCGTTTTGGCTGGAGTTGTGGCCCAGGCGCACGGCCAGGACTCCCAGGCCAAAGCCGATGAAGGCGATCTGGGCGATCAACTCGGCGGTGGCGTCCACCACGGTGGTGGCGAAGGCCTGGGTCGGTGTGACTCCGTGCAGGATCGCCACCCGCGCGCCGATCAGGAACCCGCCGAACTGGGAGAAGGGCAGATGCTCGGTGGCCGCGTCCCGCATCACCCGCGCCCAGACGAAGACGCCAAAGCGGCCTAGGGTCTTGGGCTCGGTCAGGATGAACCAGGCGGTTCCCAGGATCAGGATCGGCAGGAGGCTGTAGGCCGTCAGGGCGGCAAGGCCCCGCCAGCCGAAGGTCTCCAGGGACGAGAGCACCGCCCCGAAGCCGAAATAGCCGATGATCGCCGTCCCCAGGGCAAGGCCGAGGAGGGCGGTGAGGATGACGCCCAGTTTCATGTCGCGCGGGCGCTCCCGGAAAAATCCGCGAAACGGCCGCGCCGGATGGACGGATCGGACGCCGCCGCCAGGGTCTGTGGCGCCACCAGGGCGGCGAGTTCTTCGGCGTAGCGGTAGCCGGGGGCCGAGCCTGGATAGGCGCCCAGGGCCGGGTGCAGATAGATCTCGCTAAGCCCCGGCGGCAGGTGGCGAATCACTCCGGCCAGGCGATCGGCGGTCACAGCGCCGGACCAGCGCAGGCCAAAGACGTGGTCAGGAACCGTCACCCCCGCGGCGCGGAATCGCCGCCGC
>JARLIP010000298.1 GCA_031291685.1 Caulobacteraceae bacterium
GGGAAAGCCCCCAAAGCTTATCCTTGTCGCCGTCATGCGAAAGCTCATCGAAGCCGCCAACCTCGTCCTCAACCGTGGCCGCCAATGGGAAAAGCGAACCGCATGACGACATGGTTGCTCCCCCGCGTCGCTGCGCTATGCGGGGGAGGAAAAGGGTTAGCCTCGAACGCGGTCTTATCGTCTGGGCGCCAGCGCGGCGGGGCGGAAGCCTGATCTGCTCCCCTGTTCGCAGAACGGGGGAGCTGTCGGGGTGAAACCCCGTCTGAGGGGGCGTTCCGGCGGTCGGTTCGCCCCCACCGTCACGGGGCTTCGCCCCGCGCCACCTCCCCCGCATCGCTGCGCTATGCGGGGGAGGAAAAGGGTCTATCCCTTCATGAAGGCCTCGAACGCGGCCTTGTAGTCGGGATGCCAGCGCGACAGAGCGGGGCGATTGTTGATCACGTCGCCCGCCATCCACTGGATGCGCTTTTCGTCGGTGGGGCGGGGCACGTCGTTGTCCGGGCACAGGATGTAGAAGTCGCCCCGGCCCAGGCTCTCCAGCAGAAAATCGATCACCTGATCGGCGCTCCAGGCGCCCGGCGGCTTTTCGGCCCGGCCGGTCATGCCGGTAAAGGTGAAGCCGGGGATCAGCAGGTGGGCGGTGATACGCTCGCCAGCGGCCTGGCGCAGCTCGTGGGCCAGAAGCTCGGTAAAGGCCTTCACCCCGGCCTTGGAGACATTATAGGCGCTGTTGCCCGGGGGCAGAGTCATGCCCTGCTTGGAGCCGGTGTTGATGATCAGGCCCGGCGCCTCGCCCGCGATCATGTCCGGAACGAAGGTCTGCACCCCCTGGATCACCCCCCACAGGTTCACCCCCATCAGGGCGCGCCAGCCGTCCAGGTTCTCCCAGGGCTTGCCCGGATTGGCGCCGACCCCGGCATTGTTCATCAGCACGTCCACGGAGCCGAATGCGGCGTTGACCGCCTGGCGCAGGGCGGTCAGCTCCCCCGGCTGGCTCACATCGGCGCCGACCGCGATCACCGTCCCGACGCCCGCGGCGGCTTCAGCGGCGACCTGGCCCCTGGCCGCTTCCAGCGCCTCCCCCGGCCGATCGCACAGGACCACCCTCAGCCCCAGCCCCGCGAACCGCCGGGCGGCCGCCAGTCCGATCCCGCTGGCCGCCCCGGTGATCACGGCGACCTTGCCGGGGGCCAGGGCGGGGTGGGCGGCGGCGATGGCTTGGGTCATGAGCGGAGGCTCCTGGGGCTTGAGCGGGGGTGTCCCAACTTAGTCATGGCTGGACGCGGGCGTAAGCGGGGTTCAGTTCAACCCCACCGGCTTCGGGCCGCCGGTGGCCCAGTCCAGCAGTTCCAGGGTGTGGACCACCGGGGCGTCGGCCAGGGCGTTCAGTTGGGTGATGCAGCCGATATTGCCGGTGGCGACCACGGCCACGCCCAGCTTGTCGATATTGGCGGCTTTTCGCGCGCCCAGCTCTCCGGCGATCTTGGGCTGGAGGATGTTGTAGATCCCAGCCGAGCCGCAGCACAGGTGTGCGTCGGCGATCTCGCGCACCTCGAAGCCCGCGGCGCGCAGCAGGGCCTTGGGCGCCTCGCGGACGCGCTGGCCGTGTTGCAGCGGGCAGGCCGGGTGATAGGCCACGCTCAGGTCCATGGGACGGACGGGCGCCATCAGGCCCAGCTCTTCCAGAAGCTCCGTGGGGTCCCGGGCCAGGGCCGCGACGCGGGCGGCCTTGGCGGCGTAGGCGGGGTCCTCGCGGAACATGTGGCCATAGTCCTTGACCACCACCCCGCAGCCGGAGGCGTTGATCACGATGGCGTCCAGGCCCGCGCCCTCGATCTCGGCCATCCAGGCGTCGATATTGGCCCGGGCCATGGTCTTGGCCGGGTCCTCCTTGCCCAGGTGATGGGATAGCGCCCCGCAGCAGCCCGCGCCCCTGGCCACCACCACCTCGCAGCCGTGGCGGGTGAGCAGGCGGGCCGTGGCCTCGTTGATCTGGGGGGACAGCACCGGCTGGACGCAGCCGGACAGCATGGCCACCCGCAGGCGGCGGGTTCCTTGCGCGGCGACGGTCTGGGGCCGGTCGATGGCCGAGGCCGCGGGCAGGCTGGCGGGAGACATGCGCACCATGGCCGCCATCCGCGCTGGCAAGAGGCCCGCCAAGGGCTTGGCCAGGCGCCCCAGGCCCGTGGCCAGGCGGAACATGGCCGGCCGCGCGGTGAGCCAGGCCAGAAGGGCGCGGATCAGCCGGTCGGGCAGGGGGCGGTTATAGGTCTTCTCGATCCAGACCCGGGCGTGGTCCACCAGATGGCCGTAGTGCACGCCCGAGGGGCAGGTGGTCATGCAGGACATGCACGACAGGCACCGGTCGATGTGGCGCACCTCCCGCTCGGTGGCCGGGCGGCCGTTCTCCAGCATCTCCTTGATCAGGTAGATGCGCCCCCGGGGGCTGTCCAGCTCGTCCCCCAGCAGGGTGTAGGTGGGGCAGGTGGCGGTGCAAAAGCCGCAGTGGACGCAGGCGCGCAGGATCGCCTCGCTGTCGCGGATATCAGGGTCGGCCAGCTGGGCCTCGGAAAAGCGGGTCTGCATGGGCGCTATGGCTCCCCGTAGAGGCGGCCGGGATTGAGCACGCCCAGGGGGTCGAAGCTGTCCTTGACCCGGGCGGTGAGGGCGGCGAGGGGGGCGGGCGGGGGCTGGAACACGGGCGTCGCGGCCCGGGTTTCCATGCTGGCCCGCACCAGGGTGGCGTGGCCGCCGCAGCCGGCGATATGGGCGCGCAGGGCCGCGGCCCCGCAGTCGCCGGTTTGCGGGATCGACAGCCAGACCTGGCCGCCGGCCCAGTCGAGAAAGCCCGTGGGCTCGGGCAAGGCCGCCAGCACCCCGGGGCCGGCGGTGGGCGGAACCGAGACCCGCCAGACGGCGCGGTCAGCGGGCTCGGCCAGGGGCTGAACGTCCCGCACCGCCCGCCACAGGGCCTTGGTCTCGGCCTCGTCCAGGCGCAGGCTCGGGGCGCCGTCGGTCAGGGCGGCCAGCAGGTCCAGGCGCTCGGCCACGGACCGGGGGAAACCCTCCAGCCGCAGCGCCGCCAGGGACCGGGCCGACCAGGGTTCGGCAAGGCCCGCCGGCAGCCAGGCGGCGCCGGAAACCTCCAGGGGCGCGCCCAGGGCCCGGGAGAACAGGCGCACGGCGGCGGCGGGCTCCAGGCCCTCCACCACCAGGGTGGAGGCGGTCTCGGGGCGGGGCAGGACCTTGAGGGTCACGTCGGCCAGGACGCACAGGGTGCCGAACGAGCCCGTGACCAGCTTGGACAGGTCATAGCCGGTGACGTTCTTGACCACCCGCCCGCCGGACTTGATCACCTCGCCCCGGCCATTGACGGCGACGAAGCCCAGCAGGTGATCCCGGGCCGCACCGGCGGACAGGCGTCGGGGGCCGGACAGGTTGGCGGCCATGGCCCCGCCGATGGTGCGGGTTCCCGATGCGCCCAGAAGCCCGCTCAGATTGGGGGGCTCGAAGGCCAGCTGCTGACCCTTCGCGGCGAGGATCTGTTCCATCTGATCCAGGTCCGCCCCGGCCTGCAGGCTGATCACCAGCTCGTCCGGCTCATGGAAGTGGACGCGATTCAGCCGGGCGGTGGTCAGGGCGCGGGGCGCGCTGACCGGCCGGCCCAGCCCGCGCAGGGCGCCGCCGCCCAGGATCTCCAGGGGCTCGCGGGCCACGGCGGCGGACGCGACGGCCTCGGCGAGGGCGTCGGTGGTTTCGGGTTCGATGGGGGTCATTCGAAAGGCCCCCTCCACCATGCTGCGCATGGTCCCCCTCCCCCAATGGGGGAGGAATTGCAGAAGGTGAGCGCTGGCTTCATTCCTCCCCCGTTGGGGGAGGGGGACCGCGA
>JARLIP010000299.1 GCA_031291685.1 Caulobacteraceae bacterium
CTCCCTGATGGTGGCCCTGACCCTGCCGGCGGCGGCGGGTCTGGCCCTGGTGGCCAAGCCGCTCGCGGCGGTCATGGTGGGCCCAGCCCTGCGGGACGGCGCCGCCCAGGTGACCCCCTGGGTCGCGGCCAGCGCCTTCCTGGCTGGGATCACGGTCTATTATTTCCATACCGCCTTCACCCTGGCCCGGCGCACGCCATTGCTGATGGCGGCCATGACCGTGCCGGCCGTCGCCAACCTGACGCTGAACCTGATCCTGGTGCCCCGCCTGGGCATTCCCGGAGCGCTGTGGGCCACCTTGATCAGCTATGGCCTGGGCGCCGTGGCCTCCTGGGCCCTGGGTCGTTCAGTCCTGGCCCTGCCCATCCCCTGGGCTACGATCGTCAAGGCGGGGATCGCGACCCTTGGCATGGCCCTGGCCGTGCGCGCCCTGCCCGCCTATGGCGGCGTCGTGGAACTGATCCTCAAGGCCGGGACCGGCGCCGTCACCTATGCCGCCCTGGCCCTGGTCCTGGACGTGGGCGGCTTGCGCACCCAATCCCCGCGGCTGGTCCTGCGCCTGGCGAGCGCTCTGAGGGCCAGGTTCGCATGACTGAGGCCACTGAAACCGTCACCGACAACGCCGCTTGGGCGAATGCGGCCCCGCGTCTGTCCGTGCTGACGCCCTTCCTGCGCGACGACCCAACCGCCCTGATCCGGGCCCTGGACCGCCAGACCCTCAGCCGGCCCGGCGCTGTGGAACTGGTTGTCCTGGACGACGGCTCCGATGACGATCAGCTGGCCCGGGCGACGAGCCTGACCGTGGCCCAAGCCACCCTGCCCGCCCGCTTCATCCGGTCCCAAGTCAATATCGGCCGCGCGCGGGGTCGCAACCGCCTGGCCTCGGCGGCCCGGGGGCGGTGGCTGCTGTTCCTGGACAGCGATATGCTGCCCGACGGCGACGCCTTTCTGGATACCTATCTGCGCCTGATCGAGGCCGAGGCCCCCGCCGTGGTGTTCGGCGGCTTTTCCCTCAAACAGACGCCCGCCCGCCCCGAGCACGCCCTGCACAAGCGCATGGCCCTGGCCACGGACTGCGCCAATGTCGAACAGCGCCGCGCCGCCCCGGAAAAGCACGTCTTCACCTCCAACCTCCTGGTGCGCCGGGATGTGTTCGAGAGCGAGGCCTTCGACGAAGGTTTCACCGGCTGGGGCTGGGAGGACGTGGAATGGGCCATGCGCGTCTCCCGCCGCTATCCGATCACCCATATCGCCAACACCGCCACCCATCTGGGCCTCGACCCCGCCCCGATGATGGCCCGCAAATACGAGCAGTCCGCCGCCAATTTCGGTCGGGTGGCGCGGTACCATCGCAAGATCGTCGAGCGCTATCCCAGCTACAAGGTCGCACGGATGCTCAAGCGGCTTCCTCTGCGCGGCGCTTGGCGCCCGCTGTTGAAGCGCCTCGCCCTGACGGAGGCCGTTCCCTTGTCCGCCCGCGCCCTGGCCATGAGGCTCTACCGCGCCGCCCTCTATGCGGAGGTCGTGTGATGACGACCGAACCGGCCTACAGCGCCGATCGCTCCCTGCGCGGCAAGTTGCGCCGACGGCTGGTCCGGGGCTTGGCGCGCCGGCCCGCGCGCCTGAACCTCGACCGTCCCATGGTGACCTTCACCTTCGACGACGCGCCCGACACGGCGGTGACCAACGGCGCCAAGGTCCTGGAGGCCCATGGGGCAAGAGGCTCCTATTATGTCTCCACCAGCCTCGCCGGCGGCGAAGGGCCGATGGGTCGATACGCCACCCGCGAGGCCTTGATGGCCGTCGCCGCCCGAGGCCATGAGTTGGCCTGCCACACCGCCAACCATCTTGACTGCGGCCAGGCCCGGGCGGCGCAAATCCTTGCCGAGGTCGACGCCAACGCCGAGGCCTTCAAGGCCTGGGGCGCGGCGCCGGCCACCCAGTTCGCCTATCCCTATGGAGACGTGTCCCTGGATGCGAAGCGGGCGCTCGGCGGGCGTTTCAAGATCCTGCGCGCCCTGCACAAGGGGCTGATCGAGACAGGAACCGACCTGAACCAGGCGCCCGCCATCGGGATCGAGGGGGCCAGAGGAGAAGACATGGCCCTGCGCTGGCTGAAGCGAGCGCGGGACCGCAAGGCCTGGCTGCTGCTCTACACCCATGATGTTTGCGAAACGCCGTCACCCTGGGGCTCCACGCCTCAGGTCCTGGGCGCGCTGATCGAGGCCGCCAAGTCCATGGATTTCGAGATCGTGACCCTCTCCGAGGGCTCGCGCCGACTGCTAACGGCCTAAAAAGCGACGCAGGCGGGGCGGGTCACCAGAAGCACCGAATCCTGGTGGAACCTCTGGCGATAGGCTTGGCGCACGGATTCCAGATGAGCACGGTCATCGGCATGGCCCGGCAGGACGATCATCACCACCTTGGAATTTTCGCGCACCGTCCGCCCCGTCGGCGCGCGCCAGCGCCCCTGGGCGTCGCTGACCGTCAGGCCGTCGGGAAACAGGGGCGTGACCACCTCGTCGAGGAAGCGGATGAAGACATCGTCGGCCACCTCGCCCCCCGTCTTGATCGATCGGCCGAAATAGAGCTCGGCGGTCCGCCCGCCGGTGTCCGCGCCGCAGACGGCGCGCGCGGGCGTGGCGCATCCGCCCAGCAGAGTCGCCCCAAGGGCAAGGACCAGCCCCGTGCGCGCCGCGCCAATGCGGAAAAGTCTAACGCGGGATACGGGCATCCGCCTCGATCTCGATCTTCATTCGGACGTCCACCAGACCACAGACCAGGGCGGTGGCGGCCGGCCGGACGGCGCCCAGGACCTCGCCGAACACAGGAGCCAACCGGTCCCAGTCAGCGCTGTCGGGGAAATAATAGCGCACGCGCACCACGTGGCTCAGATCACCGCCGGCTTCCTTGAGGGCCAGGGCGATATTGACGAAGCACTGGCGGGCCTGCTCGGCCACGTCGTCGGTGATGGTCATGTTGGAATAGTCGAAACCGGTGCAGCCGGAGACGAACACCTCCGCATGGGCGCCGTGCTCGACCACCACGGCCCGGGAATAGCCCGCGACGGTCTCGAAGGCGGAACCGGAAGAGATACGGCGGATGTCCATGGCGGCTCACTGACTTGATTGAGATTCGAGTTCGATAGCCCAATTTCACTGGTCCGCGCACCCACTCCGCTTGGGAAAGGGTTACTCGTCTCGGCCCAGATAGCGGGTGACCACGCTATAAACGGCCACCACCACGCAGGCGATGCCCAGGAGCGCGATCAGGGCGCCGATGGTGAGCGGATTGAGCGGTCCCCGGGCGGCGTGGGCGTTCAGCCCCCAGATCACCGCCCCGGCGAACAGCACAAGGCCCATCAGCCCCAACGCCGCCATGGGCGCGAAGCTCATGGGATCGAGTTCCTGTTGGACCACCTGAAAGCCGGTGAAGCGGGTCGTGGACGGGGTTCGGAAGGCCGCCCGCTCCGCCAGCGCGGGATTGGGCGCGCCCTCGGCTGGAGGCGGCGCGGCGACGGGTTCGGCCCAGGCGGGCAATCCCGCGGCGCCGACAGAAGCGGGCCGCCCATCAAGGGCTAACTCCGCGGCCGCGACGCTACCGATCGGGTCGAACGGATGGAAGGGTGCTTCGGGGGGCGTAGCGGCCACGGCTGGCGGGGGCTTAGGGGCTGAAATCGGCGCCGGCTCGGGTTCTGGCGCCTCGGGTTCCGGGGCCAGGATCTCAGCGACAACGGGCTCGGCGACGGCGGGTTCGGCTGAAACAGTGTGTTCGAGGGCAGGCTCAAACGTTTCCGCATCGGCCAACGCCGTTTCGGCGACCTCAGGGAAGGCTTCGACGGCGTCTTTATCGAACGGGTCAGATGGAGGCGGCTCGGCGAGCGCTTCCTCGTCGGGGGCTGACGCCTCGACGACGGACGAAGCCAATCCGGCGACCGCCAGTTCCAGGGACTCCTGCCGGGGAAAGTCGCGCACCACCTCGGCGGTGACGCGGTCTCCCACCAGGGCGGTGGTCACTTCCACGGGACGGGACCTTGGCGCGGAGGCGGCGATGTCCTCGTCGACCGTGGGGCGCACCACCGCACGGGGGGCGGCCACCCAGCCCGTCGGCGGGGTCAGGAACAGGGTCTTTTCCGCCGCCCGGCGGCGCACCAGGGCGTCCACCACCATGGACTCGCCCTCGAGATCGGCCCTGCGCCACATCTCCAGGGCATAGGCCGCCTGCAGCAACTCGCCCTCATTGACCCGCCGCAACACGACTGAGCCACGGAAATTGTCCAAGCAGATATTGAAGGCGAAGCTGGCCAGGGCGTCGAACTGGTTCTGGGTGATCGGGCTATAGACCCAGTCATTGACCGCCCGGACGGTCTCCTGGAGGTCATAGATCAGCAGCGCCCGGGCGTCGTCCCGCGAGACGCTGGCCCCTTCCCGAGCGCTCTTGGTGTGGCCGTAGCCGATGGTCCAGCGCCCGTCCGCGAGTTGGGCCGCTGTCTGCCGATACCCCTCAAAGCTCATGATGAGCTCCAGGCCTGCCTCGGAGACGTAGAAACCCGGTTTCGTCACAATGCTTGACCCAGTTTGAGACAGACGCGCCCCCGCCTACCCCTCGCCCAGCAAGATAAGGGCCGAATGTTACCCCCTCGTGTGCGCCGCTGGCCTAATGCAGGATCAGCCAGGTCGCCAGGCCCAGGAAGCTGAAATAGCCGACACAGTCCGTAACGGTGGTCAGGAACACCACCGTCGCCGCCGCCGGATCAAATCCCAGGCGATCCACCGCCAACGGCAGCAGGATTCCCGCCACAGCCGCGGCGAACAGGTTGATCACCATGGCCAGGGCCGCGACCACGGCCATGGTCGGGTCGTGGAACCACAGATAGGTCACCGCGCCCATGACCACAGCGAACATGACGCCATTGAGCAGGCCCACCGCCGTCTCCCGCCAGATCGTGGCCATCAGGTTGGCGGCGTTCAGCTCCTTGGTCGCGAGGGCCCGCACCGCCACGGTCAAGGTCTGGGTGCCGGCATTGCCCCCCATGGAGGCGGCGATGGGATTGAGCACCGCCAGGGCCGCCAGCTTGGCGATGGAGCCCTGGAACATCGAAATGACGCTGGACGCCAGGATCGCCGTGCCCAGATTGACCAGCAGCCACCAGAACCGCGAGCGGGTCACGCCGAAGATGGTCGCCCCGCGCTCCGCGTCATAGACCCCGGCCAGGGCCAGCATGTCTTCCTGGCTCTCTTCCTGGATGACGCCGACGATGTCATCGACAGTGATCTGCCCAACCAAGCGGCCGCCGATCTCCACCACCGGGGCCGAGATCAGGTGGTACTTGTCGAAGATATAGGCGACCTCTTCCTGGTCCATGCCCACCGGGATCTCGGTCACCGGCTCCATGATTTCGGTGAGCGGGGTGGCCAGCTGGCTTTTGAGCAGTCGGCTGATGGGGGCGCCGCCGATGGGGCGGTAGGCCGGATCGACCACATAGATGTCGAAGAACAGCTCCGGCAGCTCATCCCCCGCCCCACGCACATGCTCCAGGGCCTGGCCCACGGTCCAGAACTGGGGGGCGGCCAGGACCTCGCGCTGCATCAGGCGCCCGGCGCTCTCGTCCTCATAGGACAGGGAGGTTTCGATGGAGGCTCGGTCCACATCGGACATGGCCGCCAGCACCTGACCGCGCTTACGGGCGTCCAGGTCGTCGATGACGTCGACGGCGTCGTCGGAATCCATCTCGCCGATGGCTTCGGCCAGAATAGCCGGGGCCACCTGGTCCATGATCTCTTCACGCAGGGCGCCGTCCAGTTCCGACAGCACCTCGCCCAGCTCGTCCGCCCCCAGGAGCGGCACCAGTTCCTCACGGTAGGTGGCGGAAAGGAAGCCCATCAGGTCGGCGATGTCGGCGGGATGGAGGGCGTCCATCAGCTCGCGCAGACGCCGGGTGTCCCCTCGGTCGGCGGCGTCCACCACCATCTCGACAAATTCAGGATTGAGGGCGTAGTCGTCGCTGAGGGCCAGATCCTCGAGGTCTTCGCGCTCGTCGTCCGGGGCCGGGTTCACAACCATCGAGCCATCCGTCGAACGGGCCATCGAATCGTCCCTCGTCTCTGATCGCCTCGGCGCTGCTGTCCTTGTCTTTCGCGGATCGTCCGGCCGGTCTCATCAGGCCAGGGCCGGCCACGAGGTACTGTTCCAATGACCGGCGGACCCAAGCGGTAGGATCGGGTCCGCCGTCATCGGCGATCATTCAGCCACTGGTGCGGTCGAGAAGACTCGAACTTCCACGGGTTGCCCCACAGCGACCTCAACGCTGCGCGTCTACCAATTCCGCCACGACCGCACGTGGTGAGCGGCGGGGCGTAGCAAACCCCGTCGGCTTTGTGAAGAGCGCCGCTTGTCTCGACAGGCGACAGAAGTCGTCATCATACTGCGCTAGAGGAAAATAATCCGTCCAGGGGAGGAAATCATGGCCAAGACGAGCCTCGCCGGACTGCTGTTCGCCGCGCTTCTGGCCGTGGGCGGATCGGCCCTGGCCGATGACGGCGTGGTTCGGGCGCGAATCGATACCGGCGTGCTGGTGGGCCGAGAGACCGACGGTCTGGACAGCTTCAAGAACGTGCCCTTCGCCGCCCCGCCGGTGGGCGCCTTGCGCTGGGCGCCGCCCAAGCCCGCCGCGGGCTGGAGCGGTGAGCGGGACGCGGGCGCCTTCGGCGCGGCCTGCCCGCAGGAGATCCGCCGGGACGGCCGGCCCAATGGCGGCGGCTATGCCGGCCCGACCAGCGAGGACTGCCTCAATCTCAATATCTACGCCCCCAAGGGCGCCAAGGGCGCGCCCGTGATGGTGTGGATCTATGGCGGAGCCAACATCTATGGCGCCAACTCCCTGCCCTCCTATGACGGGACCGCCTTCGCCCGCGATGGAATCGTGCTGGTGGAGATCAACTATCGGCTAGGTCCGCTGGGCTTCTTCGCCCATCCCGCCCTGACCAAGACCGCCGGCGCGGGCGAGCCCCTGGCCAACTACGGGCTGATGGACCAGATCGCGGGCCTGGCCTGGGTCAAGCGCAATATCCGCGCCTTTGGCGGCGATCCGGACAATGTGACCGTGTTCGGCGAATCGGCGGGGGGTATCGATATCCTGGCCCTGTTCGCCTCGCCCAAGGCCAAGGGCCTGTTCAACAAGGCCATCGTTGAATCCGGTGGCGGCTGGTTCCCCGCGGACACCTTGGCCAAGGCCGAGGCCAAGGGGGTGGCGCTTGCTCAACAGGCAGGACTGCCCGCCGACGCCACCGCGGCCCAGCTACGCGGCCTGCCGGTGGAGACCCTGGTGGCCACCCGCTTCAATCCAGGCCCGATGGTGGACGGCCAGATCCTGCCTCAGCAACCCGAACAAGCCTTCGCCAAGGGCGAGGTGGTCAAGGCGCCCCTGGTGATCGGCTCCAACAGTTTCGAGGCCTCGCTGATGCAGGGCTTCGGCATCGACCCCAAGGGCTTCATGAGCCACGTCGCCCCGCCGGTGAAGGTCGCCTACGCCAAGGACGCCGCCGACGACGTCACCCTGGCCCACGACATCTTCACCGACGGATTCATGGGCGCCCCGGCCCGTTGGCTCGCCGGACACAACGCAGAGCGCGCGCCGACCTGGCTTTACTATTTCTCCTACGTCCGGGTCGCCCGCCGGAGCCAATTGCCCGGGGCGAATCACGCTTCGGAGATCCCCTACGTCTTCGACAGCCAGGCCACGATTCCCTACTACGCCGCCGAGGTTCAGGACGAGGATCGCGCCTTGGCCAAGACCATGCACGCCTGTTGGGTCGCCTTCGCCAAGACCGGCGCCCCCGCCTGCCCGCCGGCGCCCGCATGGCCAGCCTATGACGCCAGCCAGGATCAGCTGATGGAGTTCGGCCAGTCGGTTGGCGTGCGTCAGCACCTGCGCAAACCCCTGCTCGACGCGGTGCAGGCCGAACACGAAGCGCGCCAGGGCAGCCGCTAGGTCGCCCCGCACGGGTGACCCGCCATGGTCGTTTGAAATCAACTGGATGAGCGCTCGCCCTAAAGCGGCGCGTGAACCTAGACCCTAAAGGCCGCCAGCCATGAAGTCGTACACATCGGCGGCGCGGGTGACCATGATGGCGATCTTGTCGTCGTTGATCTGGATCTCGCCCCGGGCCACGGGGTGATTGTTGGCCAGGATCCAGACCTCGTCATTGGTCTTGGCGTCCAGGGGAATCACCGCCCCCCGCCCCATGCGCAGAAGCTGCTGCATGGGCAGGGTCGATCGCCCCAGCACCACCGAGATTTCCACATTGACCGACCGGACCTGACTCAAAGCCAACCGCCTCACAAGAAGACCAGGCATTGCATCAGCCCGGCTCGGCGCCACATTGCAGCTAACATGCTTGACCGGTCGTTAAATCCTGAAGCCCCGACGCCTTTAATGGGCCGCCCTGACGGGCGTCCCGTGCAATGGGCGGTGTCCACGGCGCAGGTTCCCTACCCCGAGGCCGTGGCCGCCATGGAGGCCCGCGCCCAGGCCATCGCCGATGGCGAGGCCGAGGAACTGATCTGGCTGCTGGAGCACCCGCCCCTTTACACCGCCGGGGTCAGCGCCAAGCCGGCGGACCTGATCGCCCCCGATCGCTTCCCCGTGTTCCAGAGCGCCCGGGGCGGCCAGTTCACCTATCACGGCCCGGGCCAGAGGGTGGCCTACGCCATGCTGGACCTGCGCGCCCGGGGCCGCGACGTGCGCGCCTTTGTCGCCGCCCTGGAGGCCTGGATCATCGGCGCCCTGGGCCATTTCAATGTCGAGGGTCAGATCCGCGAGGGCCGGGTCGGGGTCTGGGTCGAACGGCGCGCGCCTGGGGCGCCCACCCGTGAGGACAAGATCGCCGCCATCGGGGTGCGCCTGCGCCGCTGGGTCTCGTTCCACGGGATAAGCCTGAACGTGGAGCCGGACCTGTCCCACTTTGACGGCATCGTCCCCTGCGGCATCCGCGAGCACGGGGTCACCAGTCTGGTGGACCTGGGCCTGCCGGTGACCATGGCCGAGGCCGACGAGGCCCTGAGATCCAGCTTCCACCACGTGTTCGGCCCGACCGTGGCAGGGCGGCCGCCGATCTAGCCGCCCCTGGAAATTCCGCCCAAGCGCCCCAAATCAGACCCCAATCCCCGGTTCAACCGCGTCGGCGTGCTGGCTCTGGTCAGTCCCGGCCTGAGACGGCACAATCGCATCCATGACCGACACTCTCCGCGCCCCCACCCGCTCCCAGGCCGGCTTCGACCTGACCCCGCCCACCGCCGAAGACCTGATCGCCCTGGAGGCCGATCTGACTCAGGAGGAGCGGGACGTTCTTCTGCACCATGGCACCGAGGCGCCCTTCTGCGGCGGCCTGCTGAACAACAAGACCGACGGTGTCTATTGCTGCCGCCTGTGCGGCCTGCCCCTGTTCCGCGCCCAGACCAAGTTCGAGAGCGGCACCGGCTGGCCCAGCTTCTACGCGCCGCTGGACGAGGCCCATGTGCGGGCCATCAAGGACACCAGCTACGGCATGGTGCGGATCGAAACCCGTTGCGCCCGCTGCGACAGCCACCAGGGCCATGTGTTCCCCGACGGCCCGCCGCCGACCCGCCTGCGCTACTGCATCAATTCGGTGTCCCTGAGCTTTGTCTCCGATGGTGATCCCCTGCCCGATCCCCTTGGGCGCGGCGACCATCTCTAGCGACAGCGGCCGGCGCCTCTGGATGCTGACGCGCTGGCGTGCGAACTTGCGCGGGCAAGATCCGCGCCTTGGAGTTCCCCCATGCCTCACCCTTCGGCCTTTCGCGCCCTGACTCTTGTGCTCTGCGCGGCGGGCGGACTGGTGGCCGGATGCGGACCCAAGACCAAGCCCTCGGCGGTCAGCGCTGAAAGCCACGCCCCGGGCACGACCCTGGCCTCGACGCCGGCGGCCTGCGCAGCCTATCCGGTTGGGGCGGCGGGGGTGGTGCGCACGTTCTGCGACGGAACGGCCAAGGTGAAGCTGACGGTGAATGGGGTGGATCACCTGCTGACGGGCGGCGCCTGCTCGACCACGGGCGGGGTGTTCAGCCTGAACCTTGGGGTGGTGGCGGGACCGGGCCTGGCCGGACCCAAGCCGGACTATGTGGGCCTGACCACTCAGGTCGCCGCCGGCCCCTTCACCGACGCCGTGCTGACCGTGAACATCGGCGGCAAGGGCTACGTCCTGACCCAGAACAGCGGCGAGGTCTCGCCCACTGGCGGAACCTTCCAAGGGGTGGCCCGGCATAAGGGCCCCAAGATCAGCGCCACCTTCACCTGCTAAAGACGACGAGTATCAGCCGCGCAGGGCCTCGAACCATTCCCCGACCATGGCCGCGTCGGCCCGGTGCTGGGCGGTGCGGTCGGCGGCTTCGTAGTCCACGCCCCACTGCTCCTGCTGATAGGCCTCGTCCACCCGGGACAGCTCGAAAGCCTCGTCCCCGCCAAGGCGGCCGGTCAGGACCCCAAGCGCCAGCACCGCGGAGCCATAGAGGGCCGTGGCGTAGGCCAGGCCGGCGAGGCCAAAGGTGTCGAGTTTCCCCGCCAGATCGGTGATCCGATCCAGGGTCTCCTGCGGCTGGGGCTTATGGATGATCCCCTCCACGATATGGAAGGTCAATTGCAGCTCTTGCCGGGCCCAGGCCAGCATCGGGTCCCAGGCCGCGATCTGCCGCGCCACCAGCCCCCGGGGACTGCCCGCCCGATAGCAGAGCAGATCCGAGCCGGCGTAGCGCACCACCTCCTCGATGGTCTGCTCGCGCTTGTCGCCGATCCAGTCGATGGCGGTATAGGCCAGCCGGGTCGCGGGCATGCGGCCCATCTCGATATATTCGCCCTGCCCCGCCCATTCCCGGGCGATCAGGGCGGCCAGAGCCTCATTGGGGAGGATCAGGCGGGCGCGGCTGGGGGAGCGCACGGCGCGGCCGTCCAGCAGCACCGCGAAGCCGCCCTCCATCGGACCGCGAGCGGCCTCCTTATAGAACCGGCGCGGCCGCTCCAGGGAGTCGTTGGATTGAGACATGGCGCGGTTTACCGCCGCTTGGGCTTGATCTTGAAGGGTTCTGGATCGGCCTCATGCTCGTCGAAGCCGAAACGGTTGAAGCCGGCCTTCATCTCGGGGCTCAGGGGCGCCTCGACGACCAGCTGGCCGCCGCCGGGATGCGGC
>JARLIP010000300.1 GCA_031291685.1 Caulobacteraceae bacterium
GCGTGACGCGCCAACACCGGCAAGACACAACCGGCAGCGATTCCACTTAGCCAGCGGTGCTTCCTGTCCAGACGATCCCGGCCACCGCTCCAGCGCGTTGACCTTCAGGGAAGAAATGGCGTCGTTATCGTCTTAGGGTTGACGTCCGGCGGGCGATGTCTAATGATCTTGCCAGTCAACGCGTTCCGTCAATCCTCCAGCAATGAGGGACTACAGCATGTCCGCACGTGAAGATGTCATAACCCGAATTGGGGCTCTCAATGGAGCCATGCCCGAGTTTCGTAAACATGAAAGCGCGGTGAAGGGGCTGAAGGCCGAAGTCGCCGCCGCGAATGTGCATATCGGGTCCTCGGATCCGAAGATTAGCGCGGCCGAACTCTCGCGGCTGGTCGAACGTTATCTGGACGCCTGGTAGATCGTTTCCGTTCGCGCCGCTCCGAGGCTTGCCCAGAGGGGCGGGCGGATGGCCACCAGAGCCATGAAGTCGGGGTCCCCGCCGTTTCAGTATGCGCCATGGAATATCGCCTTGGGTGGACTCTATTAAGGTGATCCGGCGACGCCATCTGTTGACGGCGGGTCCTGTCCCCGCAAACTGGGTTCTGGCAGCCGCGGCGGCATGGCGCGCGGACGAAGTAAACGGCGCCGTCGATGGTCAGGATGCGGTGCTCGTAATCTTCGATCCGGACCATGCGGAGCCCGCGAGGTTCATGCAGTTGATCGGTGAGGCGGGGCGTCAGGGCGCCATTATTGGCGCTCTTCCCGTTTATGGCGAGGATTTGAGCGGGGAGGGCCTTCGTCAGCGTCTGGGCGGCGCCCCGATCAGCATCGACTTCGCCGGGAGTTGCTTTCGCGTAGGGGGCGTTCCGGTGGCGCAATCGCCGGGTGTCCCGCGCGTGCTGGGGCGGGCGCACGCGGAGAGCGCGGAGGCCGTGGCGACTGATGTGGACGGGTCCGACCTCCTCTTCCTGCAGGGTCATGCGGGGCCGGCCGATGGCTCATTCGGGCGGAACTTCACCCTCTGCAGTCGGCCGATTCATCGTGCCGGTCGATCGGTCTGGTTTCCCTGCGCCGAGACCCGTCGGTGCTTCCGCCAGCCTGGCCAGGGCCGTGCGGAGAGTTCTCTGGAAGGACTCGTGGATCCGCGGACGGTCTCGGCAAAGATCGTCGTTCTCGACGGCTGTGGAACCTTCCCCGTCCCGGGATCTCTCTATCGTTACGAGCAGAGCCTGCTCAGAGGGCTGATGAGTAGCCCGGCCCAGGCGCTCATTCTCTCGCTCGGTGTGAGCGCTACGCCCTTGTCCGCGGTTGTGCTGTGGTTGGCGATGCTCGCCAGGGGGCGGCCGATGGGCGAGGCCGTGCGCGAAGCAAACCGACACCGGGAAGGGATGGGGAGCCCGTCCTCGTTGCCCGGCACGGCGGCGGCCCCGTGGGTGCTGGTGGGCGATCCCCTTGCCGAGGTCGTCGGCCTGAGGTTGTTGCGGTCGCGGACTAGACAGCGCGAGAATGATACTGAGCTTTGGTTCGATGGGGCGCTGATCTCGAGCGAGAGCGGGGCGTTGCTGGCCGCGCCGAATGTGCATCTCAACGAAGGCGTCTATGAGATTTGGTCCGATACGGGGCGGTGGGCGCACGGGGCGCGTCATGATGACGGATTCACTTACTTGTGGGTCGGCGCCCGGCCGGAAGATGCTGACCGCCCCGGGCGGATCCTGCTGAAGCCCCTGCCAGCCGCGATGGCTTGGCGGCCGGTTCACCAGTGGCTGCGGGGAGCGACGGCTTGGCTTGAGGGCCTCGTGGGGGCTGTGCGCCAGCGCGGGTTCGACGCCGAACCCCTGATCGAGCTGATGAAGCTGCGCGCAGAGATGGCGACCCTTGTCGAGACCGCCGCATCCACGGCCGTGACCGACCGGCAATCAGAAATCGTGTGCGAAGTGACGCCAGCCGTTGCGGCGTTGCAGGCTGGACTTGAGCAACTCGACCTCGCCACCGCGCGGACGGTTGCCGCCGCCACGCCGCTCGGTGGCGCGCGCCTGTCCCACCTCTGGTCGCCGTCCTGGCGGCATGGTGGCAATCGGACGCTCGCGAATCGCTGCAACTGCGGATGCGATCTCGTCGCGCACCTGCGAGTGCATCCAACCCTCGACATGGTGCGGGCGGAGATAAGCTGTCCGACGTGCAGTCTCGTCGGGGACGTGGCCGCACCGTCCAGCGGTTCCTCTTCTTCCGCGGACACCTTAGCGCTGGACCTGGTTGCAGGCGTCGCCGATCGTACTCCCCGGGCGGGGGGCGGTCTTGAGTGGTGGATCAGGCCTTCGTTCGGAGCAACCGAGCGCGGCTTCGCCTGCGCCAGCCTGTTCGATCCTTTCCGTGAGCGTAGGGTCAGTTCCCCCGGTCTGGCGGTTGAAGCCGGTGGCGATTCACAAATATCGCTTCATGTTCCGCCGGACTGGCCTCCGGGGCTCAGTTGGACGACACTCGTGTACGCCTCGGCGGGGCGGCTCTCCATGTACGCTTTCGATCTCAATATCCGAGAGCGCGAGGCTCCGACATCATCCCAGCTGACGATTTCCGCTGATGACTCGGCGCATTGAGGCTCTCCTAGCGCCGGCGCTGCGTGAACGCGGCGACCACGTAGCCCTCGTCGAAGGGGATCAGTCGCTCACCTATGAGGATCTGGAGCGGGAGAGCCTTGAGCTTGCAAGCTGGCTCACTGTTGGTGGCGTTCGCCCTGGGGACCGTGTGTGCCTGGCCTTGCCCAAGTCGATAGACTCGATCGCCCTCGTCTTGGGCGTCCTGCGCGCTGGCGCAGCCTATGTGCCGTTAGATCCGAGGAACCCGCCGGCGCGCTTGACCGCAATGCTGCGCTCCTGCGCGCCATGCTGGCTCGCGACCGATCAGCCGGCGGCCATGCTGGCCGAGACGGCGAACTTCCAGATGCGGCCTGCCGCGGCGCGTGGCGTGTTCCGCCTCACCGCGGTGAGGCCGTCTCGCGAGGAGCCCGCCGCGAACGAGGCCGTGTTCGAGGGCGCACGGGATCTAGCCTATATCCTCTTCACCTCTGGCTCGACGGGCGAGCCAAAGGGAGTGCCCATAACGCACGAGAACGTGGTTGGCTACGTCAGCTGGGCGAACGCGCATTTTGGCGTGCGGCCTGAGGATAGAATATCAAGTCACGCGCCGTTGAACTTCGACATGTCGGTCTGGGACATATTCGGGACTCTCGCGGCCGGAGCTGAGTTGCACTTGACCCCGCAGGAGAGCAACTTAACCCCGACCCTGCTCGTGGACTTTATCGCGCGATCGGGCCTTACCCAATGGTACTCGGTGCCCTCTGTGCTCTCTGGGGTCGCCGTCCGTGACGCCTTGCCTCCAGGAGGGTTTCCGCAGCTGAAGCGCGTGATATGGGGCGGCGAAGCGCTCCTGGCGCCCGCGCTCGACTATTGGATGGGACGTGTCCCTGGCGCCATTTTCACAAACGTTTACGGCCCTACGGAAACGACCGTGAACTGCACCTATCATACCGTAGGTCATCGTCCGGCGTCCCCGCGGGAGGTCATCCCGATTGGGCTACCGATCCCGGGGCGACGTCTGCTGATTCTCGACGAGGATGACAGGCCGGCGCCGCCAGGGACGGTTGGACAACTCTATGTTGGCGGCGAGGGGATGAGCCCTGGCTACTGGCGCGATCCTGAGAAGACGGCGAAAGCTTTCCGCAATGACCTGCCTGGTGTCGTCGGGCGCTGGTACCGCACGGGCGATCTCGCCAGCCAGGACGACAATGGCGTCTATCACTTTCACGGTCGGGTCGATCGGCAGATCAAATCCCGAGGCTACAGAATCGAGCTCGATGACGTTGGGGTCGCGCTGGGACGCTTGCCAGGGCTTGAGGCCAGCGCGGTGGTGTCCACCTTCGTTGGCGGGTTTGAAGGGCGCCGAATCTGCGCGGCATATGTTCTCAGCCCCGGCGCGGACTGGACGCCGACGAGCCTTAAGGCCGCGCTCAGTCGTGATCTTCCTTCATATATGGTGCCGCGTCGCTGGCTGGGCTTGCCCGCCTTGCCGCGGGGCCTCTCGGGCAAAGCCGATCTACCGGCTATTGAACGGATGTTCGCTGATGGCTGACGGGGAATCCGGATTGGACGCAATCGTCGGCGTCGTGCGTCAGCTGTTGCTGACGAGACTGCTGCTTTCGGCGGACCAGTTAGAGTCGGACCTCGTTGAGGACGGGATCATCGATTCGGCGGATTTCATGGACCTCTTTCTCCTTCTTGAGGAGACCTTCGGAATCGTCATCGCCGCCGAGGACCTCATTCTCGAGAACTTCAGGTCGGCCGACCAAATTTCCGGGTTCGTCGCGCGCAAGCTCGCCGAGGGGGCTGACCCGGCGGTAGCGCAAGGGCCAGGGCGGCATGACAGTTGAGGGGGGCTCCGCAATACAATTGTCCGAGTTCAAGCCGTCGGACCTGCCCGATGTTTGCCAGCTGCAAGAACTCCTATGGCAGGGAGGCGCGGAGCGGAACGCCGCCTACATGCGCTGGAAGTATGCGGAAAATCCCTACCTCGACCATCGATACGTCGTGCTCGCCCGCCAAGCAGGGGCCTTGGTGGGGATGATCGGCGCATTCGGGGCTCTTTGGGAGGTTCCGGGCGTTGGCGATATCATGTTGCCTTGTTTGGCGGATACCGTGATCGCTGACTCGCACCGTGGCACGCCGTTGTTCCGGCACATGCTGCAACACTTGGTGCAGCGCCTCGGGGATGACGACGTCCCCTGGCTTCTTGATTTTGGCGACCAGCCTGCTGGGCCCGCCATGCTTATGCGCGGCTGGACCTCCGTGGGGCCTTGGGCCATCGGGGCTTTTCGGCGAGATCGCCCGGGGCCCGGCTCATGGTCGTGTGAAGCCCGTGGAAAGCGTTCGGGATTGCAGCTGCGGTGCGTCGACTCCCCGTCGCCGAAGGCGCTAGCTCAAGTCATCGCGCGCGTCACATCGGGCGGGCCCCGGGCCCGGCACGTGCGCGATGCGACCTACCTCAGCTGGCGGCTCAAGAATCCCCTGGCGCGATATTACCTGCTCACTGCCCAAGGCGACGGCCTGGAAGGCTATCTCCTTGGGCACCGGACGCTTGTGGACGGGATCGAGGGCGAGACGCCTACAACCATCATGGATTGCGAGGCGGCGTCGGACAGCGTCTGGCTAGACCTCGCCGAGGCGGCGCTTACCAATCTTCCAGGGCGGGAAATCATGATCTGGGCGCGAGACATGAGCGCGACCCGGCGCGCGGTCCTGGCGGACCTGGGCATGATGTTCCGGGCGCCGAAGGGGCGCTTGACCGCGGATATGAACCTACCCAACCTTATAATGTGCAGGACCCGCGCACAGGCCCACGATCCTGTGATCGAAGACTTGTCGAAACCCGATCACTGGGATCTCGGATGCATCTGCGGCCGCAGCTGGCGATAGCGGGGCCGCGTAGGCATTCCCAACGCCCGGCCTCGCTACACGGCTGCGATCGTGTCCCGACCCGTGGCGTAACCGCGGTGGGGTGATCTCCGCGTTCTCCGGCTTGGCCGGATTGGTCAGGTCGTCAAGATGGCGGCCTCGTTGGAGATGATACTTGCGACCTCGGTGCGGATACGGCGCTGGGGCCAGCCTGTTCGCTCGCCAGGCACATCAATCCCGAGGGGTTTCCTTAGCGCGAATAAAGCTATATATCATAGCAATACAGAGTTGCCGAATGGCGCCGAAAATGAGGAAACGCGATGGGGCAAAGGGAGGGCGCGGCTGACCTGAGGTCGCGACGGCCGGTGAGCTTGGAGCCGGTCAGGATGTCATCAGCCCTAGGCCGGGCTGAATATGACTGCATCGCGGACGGGTGCGGCTTTGAGCGGCGCCTAGGGCCGTTTACCGCGATGGCCTTTGAGGACGCCATCCAGCACAAGGGGTGGCCGGTCGGAGCGGTCTTCGGTCCAGAGGGGGCGCTCGCGGAGAGCTTTGGCGTGAGCGTAAGAGTCGCGCGTCAGGCCTTTCGCCTGCTTGAGGCGCGCGGCGCCTGCCGCCTGCAACGCGGGCGAGGGGGCGGCTTGATCATCGGCCAGCCCGATATCGGCTCCACGGCGCTGACGATGGCCAATCATTTGATCTGGTCCGGCGCGACCATGGACGAGGTCTGGGATGCGCGCATGATCCTTGAGCCGCTGGCCATGGCGGAGGCGGCCCAGATGGCGGGGCGTGATGACCTCCGTGACCATGGCGACGGCGACGAGGGGCATCGACCTAGCTTCACGACGCGGATCGCCAATCCTTGTACGGCGCTCGTCTTCAACTGTCTCGAGCGGTTCCCTGGGGCGATGGGCGGAGAGGCCACCTCGGTCCGAGCGGAGTTGATCGCGGCGATTGACACCGGGGATGTGGATCTGGTCGCGAGGTTAAGCGCCACCGACGTCGATTTGCGGCGTTCCCGCGACGGCGGCTTCTTAGGTGAGCCCCTCGGCCTGGCGGCCACCACCCACGCCGAACTGCAAAGCCGCCGAAACCTGGCGAGCGCTCTGGCCCTGCGGATCGGAGCCGACATTTCCTACCAGGGATGTTGCGAGCGGCGCCGGCTGGGATCTCTTGCGGAGCTGGGTGAGCAGTACAACACGGGTTTGCCGGTGCTGATCGAAGCAATCCGAATTCTCGAAAATATAGGTGTTGTTGAATGTCTTCAGGGTCGCGTCGGAGGTATCGGATTGCGGTTGCCCAGGTGGAATTCGATCTTGGCGACGGTCTATAGTTATCTGGCGGCGGCGCATGCAAGCCAAGAGGATTGCAAGAAAATTCCGATTTCCCTGAATATGATCGCCGCTAAGCGCGCGGTGGAAAATTATTCTACATCTATAAGTCGCGAAATGGAGCAAATTCTATTTAATATATCCCAATTTGAAGGGGGTGAAGTCGTATTGAATTGGTACAATCTCCAGAGAGTTCTTTACAAGATTTCTGGAAATGTCATTTTGCACGCCTTCACAAAATGTATCTCTGGCTATGCTGTTAGAGCCTATAGCGCCGAACTGACGATTTTATCGTCCGGCGGCAGGCAAAAAGTTCGGCAGGGTACGAGGATCGCGACGCGGGGGCTCCTGGCTGGCGACGCTGGACGCACGGCGCAGGGGCAAGCTGTGGCGCACGCCATCGTCCATCCGGCCTTATCATCCGACCCGAGCCGGCCGTTGGCGCGTTGACCGAACGGCCACATGAATTGTGGGCACTATTTAGCGTCCCCGGATCTTCCTAGCGTCTTGGGCGATACGCTGCGGCGCTCCGATCGGCCCAGGCCGATTTGAGACTTCAACGACAGCCGCACGTCTCGCAACGACAAAGCATAACCGGCCACACATGCGGCTGGGTTGGGGGGAAGATGAAGAATTCCAGAATTTTGATTGGGGCCCTGTGCTCTGTCTCCATGGCCGCCCTGGCGACGTCCGTCGCGGCCCAGGCCGCCGCGGCGCCGAAGGTCGAGCAGGTTCAGGAGGTGGTCGTCACCGCCCAGAAGCGTTCCGAGAACGTCCAGACGGTTCCGATCTCCATGACCGCCCTGACGGGGGCCGGCCTTGCCAATAAGGCGGTGTCCGGATTGGAGGATCTGCAGTTCGCCGCCCCGTCGCTCTCTGTCGAGAACGCCGGCCTGACCCAGAGCGTCAATATCCGCGGCATCGGCCTGGCGAGCGGATCGCCCAACGCCGCCAACGGCGTCGCGAGCTATCTGGACGGGGTCTTCCAGCCCCCCATCGTGTCCGGCGGCTCCTATTACGACCTGGCCGATGTCGAGGTGCTGCGTGGACCGCAGGGCACCTTCGTCGGATCCAATTCCACCGGCGGCGCCATCTTCATCAACTCACAGAGCCCGAAGCTCCAGCGTTTCGAGGGCTATGCCACACTCGGCGGCGGTTCCTATTCCGGCTTTCTGGGGCAGGGCGCCATCAATGTTCCGCTGGGCCAGACCTTGGCCCTTCGTCTGGCCGTGAACGACGAGAGCCACGACAGCTACTACACCGACCATGGCCCCTATCATAACAAGGCGGGGCGCCTGGATGAACTGGGAACGCGCCTGGGCATTCTGTGGAAGCCGACCGACTTCTACCAGGCGACCTTCAAGCTGGAGAATATCCAGCGCGAAACCGGCGGCTACGCCTATCAGCCCGTGCCCGGCACAGAGTTTGGCTCCACCAACCCCGCCGGCGGTTCAATTCGCGATCTCTACTATAATTCACCCGCGGCCAACAACGAACGCGCCATTCAGGGCGTTCTGGAGCAAAAGATCCAGCTTCCGTTCGACATAACTCTGAAATCAATCACCGGCTATCAGAACAAGCAGATCCACAACCTATACGACCTGGATGGAACGGAGGCGACCTCGGATACGGAAGATCAGTTCGTTCGTGAAAAGGTTTACACTCAGGAATTCGACCTGCTCTCTCCAACCACCGGCAAATTTTCCTGGATCGCCGGCGGCTATTATCAACGCAACCGCATTGATGTGATCATCAGTGAGGGCGCCTTCCCAACCTCCATTCTGGATCAGAACAAGAAAACCACCCTGGGTGTGTTCGGCCAGGTTTCCTACCAGTTCACGCCGACCATCCTGCTCACCACCGGCCTGCGCTATTCAGACTACAAGGTGGATAGCTCCGGTCGTGTCGTTGTCGGCGCGGGCATCCCGACCTTCCCGCCAGCGGGTCAGCAGGTGGCCGACCTCGCGGGTCATGAGGAGGACAGCGCCGTGACCGGTAAGGTCAATATCGACTGGACCTTTGCCCCGCACAACCTGCTCTACGCTTTCGTGGCGCGCGGCTATAAGTCGGGCGGCATCAACTCGGCGACCGAGAACTTCGTCAAGGAGACGGTCTGGAACTACGAAATTGGCTGGAAGTCGACCCTGTGGGACGGCCACGTCAAGACCCAACTCGACGCCTTCTATAACGACTACAGCAACTTCCAATTCGATACGGTCAACACCGCGTCCGGCCAGGGCGCGGTTCAGAACGTGCCGACCGCCGCCATCGGCGGCGTGGAGGCCCAGGCCCAGGCTCAGTTCGACGCCCTGAGACTGGATGCGGCCATCGCCTATGTTCATTCGCGGCTTGGCGACTATTCGGTGATCAACCAGAATCGGCTCGTCGGTGTCACCCTGTTGCCTCAGTGCGCGCCGGGACAGACAGCGGGGTGCACGGATTATTCAAAGGCGACCGTCAATATTTCCGGCGCGCCCAATCTCCTGTCACCGGACGTCACCTTCAATGCCGGCGTCGAATACGCCTTCCATCTGACGGCGGACTATGTGCTGACACCCAGACTGAACTACGCCTACCAGTCCTCGCAGCAGGCCTCGGCCTCGCTTGATCCCTTCTACAAGATTGGCGCGCGCAATCTGGTCTCGGCGCTGGTGAGCCTGGACCATCAGGACTGGCGTCTCCAGTTGCGGGCCACGAACCTGCTCAATGAGAAATATGTCAGCGGTTTCAGCGTGAACGGGGCGTCGGGCAACCGCTTCTACGGCGCGCCACAGCAATTCATGTTCGTCGTCCAAAGGAATTTCTAGGGCGCGGAGAATGACGTGTGGGATGAGTGAAGTCATGCGCAAATATCTATTCGCGGCCGCGCTGGGGATTATGGCGGGCGGAGCGGAGCTGTCACTTTCCGCCCCCCCCGCTACCGCCGCGGCTGTCGCGCCAGCCTGTGGTGAGCTTAGGGGCGCGCGCGAGGACGGGATCATCGTCGAAGCCGCTGATCGGTTGGGCGCCGGCCCGATCTCGATCCCCAATTCGGGACCTGTTCCGATCACCCTGGTTCTGCCGGCCCAGTGCAAGGTCACGGGGGTGATCGGCGCTCGGACCGCGGCCGATGGTCGGGTGTTCGGCGTCCGTTTTGAGCTGCGCCTACCCGACGATTGGAACGGGCGCTTCTTCTTCCAGGGCGGTGGCGGGTTGGATGGCTCGGTCAATCCGGCGGTGGGTCTGGCCGGCGCTGGGGCGCCAGCGCTGGCGCGCGGCTATGCGGTGGTGTCGATGGATGGGGGCCACGAGGGCCGTGACGCGAGTTTCGCCTCGGATCAGCAGGCTCGGCTTGATTTTGCCTATCAGGCGATCGGAAAGGCGACGGCGGCGGCCAAGACCTTGATCCGCGCCTATTATCATCGCGACCCCAAGCACTCCTATTTTGTCGGCTGCTCCAACGGCGGCCGCGAAGCGATGATCGCCGCTCAGCGCTATCCCATGGAGTTTGATGGCGTGGTCGCCGGGGCGCCGGGTTTCAGGTTGTCACACGCCGCTATTCAGGAAGGTTTCGCCAATCAGCAGTTGGCGCGCATCGCACCCCACGATGCGCGCGGCCGTCCGGATCTGTCGCGGGCGCTCACGGATGCTGACCTCACCTTGGTTTCGAACGAAGTCCTGAAGGCCTGCGACGCGGCCGACGGGCTGGCGGATGGTTTGATCTTTCGGCCTCAGGCCTGCCGTTTCTCGGTCAAGAGCATCGCCTGTAAACCTGGACAGACGCAGGGGTGCATCGATCCCGACAAGGCGGCGGCGCTGGAAGCGATTTTCGCGGGGGCCAAGGATAGCGGCGGGCGCGCGCTCTATAGCCGTTTCTATTGGGACAGCGGGATTTCCCGGCCGGACTGGCGGGCGTGGATGCTGGGTTTCCCCGGTCAGACGCCCGCGCTCAACGTCCTGCTCGGGGGGGACTCTCTGCCCAACTATTTCATGACGCCCGCCCAGCCGGGTCTTGATTCCTTCGGTTTGGACACGGATCGGGCCTTGGATGACACGGCCCAGACGGCGGCGATAAACGACGCGACTTCGACCTTTCTCAACAGCTTCTATGGACATGGAGGAAGGCTGATCTTGTACCACGGCGTCAGCGATCCCGTATTTTCCGCCGCGGACACCGTCGGCTGGTATGACGCGGTTGTGGCGAACGACCCCAAGGCGGCCGGTTTTGTCCGGCTGTTCTTGATACCCGCCATGAACCACTGTGGCGGCGGGCGCTCCACCGACCAATTTGACATGCTTACGGCGATAGAAAATTGGGTTGAGCGCGATGTGGCGCCGGACCAGATCACCGCGGACGGGGGCGCTGTTCTAAAGGGTGTGTCCAGGCCGCTATGTGCTTATCCATCCTATGCGCACTACGCCGGGGGCGATCCGAACATGGCGTCGAGCTTTCAGTGCTGGAAGGAGCCGAAGTCCTAGTTTCGGCGACGGCGCGCTAAATTAACGCCATCACCCCCGCGTGCGGGCTTGCCTGGATGGCGCGGGGGGCTCGATAGGCGGCGCCTGGCGTTCGCCACCGATCGCGATCTGCTCGGCGCGTGCCGCGGACCACCTGCTCTCCAACGCCGTGATCCAGGATCGTCCCAAGGGCGCCGCCGATCACGTGGAAGCCCACCTTTGCGGCGCTGGCCCGGGGGCGGCGTCTATGTGACGGGCGGGCGTTTAGGGACTGGCGTAATCGGGTAACAATGACTTCAAAAATCGCGCGTTTCAATCCGGTGGTCGGGCGCCGTCTGGCGACGAATTCCCTTACTGGCCCAGACAATCAGCCGCGCTTCGGTTGGTCAGGCTCATACACCGATACGGCGCGGAGCGCCCCGGGCCACATTGATCGGGTTCGCGGATTTTGGGCGCTTTGCCAGCGCATCGGGGCCGAACGCAAATCGCTCAAGCCTGCTTTCAGATTCGCCCTTCGCGGCCTTCTGCACATGGACGCCGTGAACCACGTCGCTCAATCCCTGGGCCGCCTTGAGAACGGCTCCATGTGCGAGGATGAAGTCGTCCACATCCTCTTGAACCTTGGCAGACCCTATGCGCGCCGGGGCTTAAGTCCCCTTCAGCGCGCCGCGATCATGGTGACCCATCACACGGTCTTCTCCCGTCACCTGGGGATTGGCGTAAAGCGCGGCCTTTCGGAACGCTCAACGCTTTGCCTGGCGCGGATCAGCGGACGGGCGGGAGGGCCTTACCGGATCGTGCTGAAGCGAAGCCCGTTCTCGCTGCGCAAGGAAGGCGAAGCGACCCTCTCGCTTGTTGACGACAGCGACGGGGTGTCTCTGGCGGATCTTACGTTTTCCATCGGGCCGGATACGCTGAGCGGCCGCCCCTGCCTTCGGATCGGAGGGATGCAGGGCCCGAAATCGGCGGACGCGCGCGAGGCCATCAAGACAGCGACCAAGGCTCTTTCGGGCTTGCGCCCGAAGGCGGCTGTGATCGAAGCCTTTTACGTCCTGGCCCGGCAGATTGGCGTGGATCGAATATTGGCGACCTCCCTCAAGGGGCACGTGCTCACGGCCAAGCGTGGGCGCGGGCAGATGCACAGCTCGGCCTATGACGGCTTTTGGGAGGAATTGGGCGCGGTTCGGCAAAACGACTATGAGTTCAGCTTGCCTGGCACCCTCCCGCACCGTCCGGAATGCGAGGTCCCTTCCAACCGGCGCTCGGAATGGCGTCGTCGCCAAGCCCTTGTGGCCGATCTCGTCGGCCAAACCCATGAGGCCCTGACCAGGGCGCCCTTGGGCGTCTCAGCATCGCCGACGCCGGTCCGCCTTAGTGCCACCTTCGGTTCGGTCGATACACTCACCATGCCTATGGCGCTTTAGGGGGGTCTGGTGCTCAGGGCATGGGTTTGGTGGGTTGGCGGGGCCTTGCTCGCCTTCGCGGTGGTGATCGCGGGCGGGCTGTCCATCGGACTGGCCGTCGCTCTTTCGCGCGATTCCGCGCAACCGGGAGCCGGGGGCCAAGTCGCGGGCGCCCAGGACCAACTTCCCGTGTTCGCCTATCCAGCCCGCGCGGCGCCGGGCGGGGCCTTGGTGATTTTCTATTCGGGCGACAATGGATGGAGCAAGGCCGACCGGGGCTTCGCCCGCGCGCTCGTTGCGCAAGGTGATGCGGTGGTGGGCGTGGATTCGCTGCGCTATTTTCTGACGCCGAAATCCTCAAGCGGCGCGGCGGGGGATTTGACGACCATTATCCGCCGCTATGGCGGCCAGTGGGGGCGCCAGCGGGTCGTGCTGGCGGGCTACTCCTTTGGGGCGAGCGCGCTGCCGCTGATCGCCCAAGGCCTGCCGAACGACGTAAGGCGGCGGGTGGTGGCCATCGCATTGGTCGGCCCGGATCACTACGCCCGCCTGGTGTTCCGGCCGTATCACTGGCTTGATCTGGCGTGGCCCGGTTCGACGCCGCTCGCCTCCGCCGTGGACAGCTTGGGTGATGTGCCGGTCACCTGTATTCAAGGCGCCGCCGACACGGATGGCGCCTGCTCGCTGTTGGCGGGACGTGGCGCGCGGTCGGTGACGGTCCCCGGCGGACATCGTTACAAGGGCGCCTATGTCGCTGTGGCCCAGGCGATCCTGAGCGCGGTGACCGTCCGTCCTCACTAACCCACATCAAGGTCGGAATTTCCCAATCGGGCCATCAGCTTGCGCACCGTGTCATGGTGTGGAGTCATCGGCCTTGATCAATCTCGCGCGGCTTGCGGCGGCCCCGGTGGAGACGGCCCCGTTCCCCTATTTCTCGACCCAGGATCTGATCGAGCCGGACAATCTGGCGGCGGTGTCCCGGGATTTTCCGCTGATCGACAAGGCGGGCCTGTTTCCCCTGTCCGGCCTGACCTATGGCCCGGCCTTCGAGCGTCTGATCAGCGATCTGCGCCGGCGGGAGTTCGAGGTGCTGATGGAGCGCAAGCTGGGGGTGGACCTGTCGGACAAGCCGCTGATGATCACCGTGCGCGGGCGCTGCGCCAAGCGGGACGGGCGGCCCCATACCGATTCCGAGGACAAGATCGCCACCGGCCTGCTCTATCTGAACGACGCCGACTGGGACGCCCCGGGCGGGCGCCTGCGCCTGCTGCGCAGCGGCGATGTCAATGATGCGATCACCGAGATCCCGCCGGTGGGGGGAACCCTGGTGGCCTTCCGCCGGACCGACCGCTCCTGGCACGGTCATGAGCCCTTCGAGGGGCCCCGCCGCTATATCATGTTCAACTGGGTGCGCTCGGAGGCGGCCCTGGCCAAGAATGTCGGCCGCCACAAGCTGTCGGCGGCGATCAAGCGCATGGATCTGTTCCATGCCCGCTGACGGCGCCCAGTCTTTGGAGGACACTACCGCGGGCGCGCCCTCGGCCTGCATCGCCGCAACTTTCTTGGCCTGCCTGGAGCGGGCCCATCACGCAACGAAGCCCTATGATCACTGGCTGCTGGACGCCGCCCTGCCGCCGCGCACGGTGTCGGCGGTGGCGAACCTGCCCTTCGATCCGCCCGAGGTTCGGGTGTTCGACGGGCGCCGGGAGAGCAACAACTCCACCCGGGTCTATTTCTCCCCGGCGGTTCAGGCCCAGTTTCCCGTGGCCCGCGAGATCGCCGAGGCCTTCCGCGATCCGCGCATTCTGACCGCCCTGGAGCGGCTGACGGGGGCGAAGATGGGGCAGGGCCATCTGCGCATCGAATATTGCCAGGACGTGGACGGCTTTTGGCTCGAGCCCCACGTGGACATCCCGGTCAAGCTCTTCACCATGCTGATCTATCTGTCCGACGATCCGGCCCTGGCCGATGCCGGCACCGACATCTATGACGCGCCCCCGCAGCATGCTCCGGCGGGCCGGGCGGAGTACGCCCCCAACCACGGCCTGATCTTCATCCCCGGCAAGGACACCTGGCACGGCTTCACCGCCCGCCCGATCCGTGGGGTGCGCAAGTCCCTGATCGTCAACTACGTCACCGACGCCTGGCGGGCGACGGAGGAGCTGGCCTAGGGTGGGCTTTCCTCCCATGCATCGCAACGCGATGCGGGGGAGGTGGCGCGGGGCGTAGCCCCGTGACGGAGGGGGCGAGCCGGCCGTCCGAACGCCCCCTCAGTCAGGACTGCGTCCTGACAGCTCCCCCGTTGGTACGGGGGAGCAGGACACCTTCTCCTCCCATGCATCGCGCAGCGATGCGGGGGAGGTGGCGCGGGGCGTAGCCCCGTGACGGAGGGGGCGAACCGACGTCCGAGCGCCCCCTCAGTCGGGGTTTCACCCCGGCAGCTTCCCCGTTGAAACGGGGGAGCGGAAGGTTCTTCATGTCACCGCACGCATCGTCGGCCGGATCTCGAAGTTCAGCTCATAGTCTCCGGCCTCGATCCGATAGCGTTCCAAGGTGTCGGGGCCGCAGCTGGCCGTGCCCAGGCCCCTTTGGCGCACATCCAGATTGACCCGCACCTCGGGGCGGGGCGCAAGGTCCGTGGGATGGGTGGCGGCGTAAAGGTCTTCCGGGGCGAAGCGGCTGGCCGATCCCTCGCAGGGCCATTCGGGAATGAACCGCACCGAGGTTTCCGAAGATTTCAGGCCGATCCAGCGCAGATCGGTCTTGTTGCCGTGTTCCTGGGGCATGGCGTAGGGCACATACTGGCCCGTGACCGCCCCGGAAAAGCGGCCGATCCAGCCGGCCCGGTGGCGATCTACATAGGTCTCCAGCGGCCCGCGCCCGAACCATTCCAGATCCTCGAACCCGTCCGGCAGGGTCATGGTCACCCCCAGCCGGGGCAGGTCGCTCACCGCCTCGTCCACCTGGAAGCGGTTTTCGACCACCACCCGACCGTCGGGGAAGATGCGATAGGCGTGGGCGTGGCGGATGGCCTGGGGCGAGGCGGCGCAGGCGGCGGTCTGATGGATCTCCACCGTCACCCCGTCGGCGTCCGCCCGGGCTGTGACTTGGGCCGCGCCCAGGCAGATCTTGTCGATCCCGGCCTGGCGCCAGCGGCCCAGGGCCTTGCCCTCCTGGCTGCTCCAGCCCTTGATCCCGTCATTGTCCGTGGCCCCCCGCCAGACCTGAAGGCGCGGACCCGCCAGCATGACCGGATGGTTGCACCAGACATAGCGAACCAGCCGCCCCTCGGCGCGGGAGAAGGCCACCTCGAACCCGTCCCCGGTCACCTGGATCTCGTCGCCCAGATAGGCGATGGCCAGGGCCTCTGACTGGACCTTGGCCAAGGACGGCTCCGGGCTATCACCCAGGGGCCGGGAGACGGGAAGCTGGACCCAGGCGACCTCGTGGCCCGCCGGGGCATAGGCGGCGTCCCTGGCTAGATGGAAGCGCACCATCAGGAAGGCCTCGGACTCCGCCGGCGTCGGCGGTCGCGGCAGATCGATCTGGACCGCCTCGGCCGCCCCCGGCGCCGTGGACAGGGGCGGCAACGCGCCCTCGGCCACCAACTCGCCATCCACCTCAAGGGTCCAGGTCGCGCGCAAGTCGGCCAGGGTGGTGAAATCGCGCCGGTTGCGCACCTCCAGCCGGCCGGTCTCGGCGTCCAGCCAGTGGACCGCCACCGGCTGGGCCAGGGCCTTGAACTCCCATAGCGCCGGGTGCGGAACCCGGTCGGCGCCGACGATGCCGTCGCAGCAGAAGTTCAGGTCGTTGGGTTCATCGCCGAAATCCCCGCCATAGGCGAAGAACGGCCGCCCGTCGGCGGTGTGTTTCAGCAGGCCGTGGTCGGCCCATTCCCAGATGAAGCCCCCCTGCAGGCCGCGGTGGGCCTCGAAGGCGTCCCAATAGTCCCCCAGGCTGCCGTTAGAGTTGCCCATGGCGTGGGAATATTCGCACAGGATCATCGGCCGCCGGTCTTCCGGATCATTAGCCTCCGCCCACCGCACCAGGTTCTCGATCGGCGGATACATGGGGCAGATCAGGTCGCTGGCCCGCTTGCCCGAGCGGCTGGCGGGATCGGTCAGCAGCCCTTGCGGAATCGGGGTGAAGCTCTCGTCCCAGGCCCAGGTCGCGCCCTCATAGTGCAAGGGCCGCGAGGGATCGAGGGCGCGGATCAGCCCCGCCATGGCGTCGTGATTGGGGCCATAGCCGCTCTCATTGCCCAGGGACCAGACGATCACGCTGGGATGGTTCTTGTCCCGCTCGACCATGCGCAGGCCCCGCTCCACGAACTGGGCGGCGTAGCGCGGATCGCGACAGACGCTGTGCAGATAGGCGTGGGCTTCCAGATTGGCCTCATCCACCAGATAGAGGCCGTATTCATCGCACAGGTCGTACCAGGCCTCGGCGTTGGGATAGTGCGAGGTGCGCACGGCGTTGACGTTGAACCGCTTCATCAGCTCGATGTCGGCGATCATGCTCTGGCGGGTGATGGCCTTGCCCCGCACCGGATCGTGCTCGTGGCGGTTCATGCCCCGGATCATCACCGGCCTGCCGTTGATCAGCAGTTCCCGGTCCCCGAGCGCGATCCGGCGAAATCCGATGCGGCAGGACGTAATTTCCGCCACCTCATCCCCGCGCCTCAGGCTGACCACCACGGTGTAGAGATTGGGGGTCTCGCTCGACCATAGTTTTGGGACCGGCACGTCGGCTGTCAGGATCACTTGGCTGAGCGGCCCTCGATAGGGATTGTAGCGGGCCGTGGCCGCCTTGACGGCGCCGGCCATAGGCTGGTCGAGCACCGCCGCGCCATCGGCGTCATAGAGCTGCGCCTCCACCGTCCAGCCGTCCCGCGGCTCCTCGGAAAAGCCCAGCTTCGCCGTCAGGGTCAGGCGGCCCTGGGTCAGGCTCTCGTCCAGGGAGGCGTCGGCGAAGACGTCGGCCAGATAGGTCAGCTCGGTGGCGTAGAGGAATACGTCGCGGAAGATCCCGCCCATCCACCACTGGTCCTGATCCTCGATGAAGGAGGCGTCGGACCACTTGATCACCACGCAGCAGAGCAGGTTCTCGCGGCCAGGGCGCAGGGCCTCGGTGACATCGAACTCCTGGGGCAGGCGGCTGTCCTTGCCCATGCCGACGGGCCGGCCATTGACCCAGACATAGAGCACGCTCTCCGCGCCCCCGACATGCAGCACCACCCGGCGCCCGTCCCAGTCCCACGGCACGAAAAAGCGGGTGCGATAGAGGCCCGTGGGGTTGTCCCGCGGCACATTCGGCGGCGCCTGGGGAAAGGGCATCTGGACATTGGTGTAGTGCGGCCGGTCATGGCCGTGCAGGGTCCAGTTGGAGGGCACGGGCAGCACGCCCCAGTCCGCGTCCTCATAGCCGGGGCTGACAAAGTCCGGCGGCACGGCCTCTGGACAGTCCGCCAGGCGAAAGCGCCAGTCGCCATTGAGGCTGATCACAAGGGGCGAGGCTTCCCATCGCCCCTTCAGAGCCGAGGCGGCGTCGGGAAAGGGATAGAGGCTGGCCCGGGCCGGCAGGCGGCCGATGGAGATGGTCTCCGGATGGACCCAGGTCCTGACGCTTCCTTGGACAAGCAGTTCCATCCACGCGTTCCTCATCCAGCTTGGCCGGCATTTGTAGCAGGGCCGGCGACGAAGACGAGGCGTCCGCTTACGGAGCTTCCCCGGTCCATTCCCAATGCCAGGGCTCGAAGGCATAGTTGACGAAGCCGAACCGCCCGGCCCCGCGCACCAGCCAGCGATAGGCGGGGGTGCGGCTCTGGAACAGGCGGTTGGCGTCGATCGAGGAATCCGCCGTGAATCCCGGCGCCGCCCCCAGCATCAGGTCGATGGCCAGGCCCGTGCGATGGGCCGAACAGGCGGCCCGCACGATCCCCTGGCAGTTGCCCTCCTGGGCGCAGCGGGCCGCGTCGGCGTCTGGATCGCGCCAGGCCGAGAAGATGCGCAGGAGGTTCGGATCGCCCTCCAGTTCGGGAGCCTCGCGCCGGGCGGCGGCGACCATCCGCCGGTAGGCCTTCAAGGCGCCGGGGCGCAGGCGGATGGGCCTGTCTCCCAGACTTTCGGCGGGGCTGGTGGAGACCAGGGCCTGATCTGGGGGCGGGATGGGGCAGACGCCCTGGGCGCGCAGGGCCACGAAGGGGCGGCGGGCCTGCCAGTCGGATTTCATGGGCGTCAGGCTGGCCGCGTCCAGCACCCCGCTTGGGGGCAGGCCCCGGTGGGACTGCCAGCGGGCGAGGGACCCGGCGAAGCCTGGGCAGGGGGTGCGCAGATCCCGCTGCAGGCTGGGGGCGTAGATCGCCCAACCCTGTTCCGGCCGTCCGAAGGGATCGATCGGCAGAGTCTGAAGGCTGGCGGCGTTGGCGCCGGCCGCCTGGCGCTCCGCCCTGTTCCCTCCGCACCACAGGCCGGTGCGCCAAGCCAAGCCGCGCACCGGCGCCGTGGCGCAGCCACTCACGGCGACGGCGCCGATCAGGGCAAGAAGGGCGAGGGGACGGGCCACGTCAGCCTCATCGAAGTTTTCACAGGCGGCCGCAAGCCATTGACCGAACCGGCGACACATCCCCCAATACCGCCATGACCCGGCCTCTGCGGCTAGATCCGGACCGTCTGTTCCCAGCGGAGCCCGCTGTGCGGGGGATCGCGCGGTCCCTGTTCGAGACGGTCGAGGCCGTCCCGATCCTCAGCCCCCATGGCCATACCGATCCGGGCTGGTTCGCCTATGACGCGGCCTTTCGCGATCCGGTCAGCCTCTTGCTGTGGCCCGACCACTACATCCTGCGGATGCTCTACAGCCAGGGTGTGCGCCTGGAGAGCCTGGGCATAGCGGCCCTGGACCACGCGGTGGTGGAGACCGACCGGCGGCTGATCTGGCGGCGGTTCGCCGAGCACTATCGGCTGTTTCGCGGCACGCCTTCCCGGCTCTGGCTGGACCATGTCTTCGCCGAGGTGTTCGGCCTGGAGACCCGACTCGTCCCCGTGACCGCCGACCACTATTACGACACCATCTGCGAGGCCCTGGCCAAGCCGGCCTTCCGGCCCCGGGCCCTGTTCGAGCGGTTCAATATCGAGGTCCTGGCCACCACCGAGCCGGCCTTGGACAATCTCAACGACCACCGGGCCATCCGCGGCTCCGGCTGGATGGGCCGGGTGATCACCACCTTCCGCCCCGACGACGTGGTCGATCCCGACCGGGAGGATTTCTCGGTCAATCTGCAGCGCCTGGGCGCCATGACCCACGAGAACACCAGCCGGTGGGACGGCTATCTGGCGGCCCTGGTCCAGAGGCGGGCGGCCTTCCGCAAGCTGGGCGCGACGGCTACCGACCATGGCCACCCCACCGCCCGCACGGCGGACCTTTCGCCGGTGGAGGCCCAGGCCCTGCTGGACCGGCTGCTGCTGGGCCGGGCCGAGCGGGGGGACGCGGAGTTGTTCCGCGCCCAGATGCTGACCGAGATGGCGGTGATGGCCTGCGAGGACGGCATGGTCATGCAGCTGCACCCCGGGGTCTGGCGCAACCACAATCCCTGGCTGATGCGCCGCTTCGGCCGCGACCGGGGCGCCGACATTCCGACGCCCGTGGATTTCGTCGGTGGGCTCAAGCCCCTGCTGGACAAGGTTGGGCGCAAGGCCGGTTTCACCCTGATCCTGTTCACCCTGGATGAGACCACCTACGCCCGGGAGCTGGCGCCCCTGGCTGGCCACTATCCCTGCCTGCGCCTGGGGCCGCCCTGGTGGTTCCACGACAGCCCCGAGGGGATGCTGCGTTTTCGCCGCCAGACCACGGAGACGGCGGGCTTCTACAACACCGTCGGCTTCAACGACGACACCCGCGCCTTCATGTCGATCCCCGCCCGCCACGATGTCGCCCGCCGGATGGACTGCGCCTATCTGGCCGAACTGGTGGCCACGGGCCGGCTGGAGGAGGACGAGGCGGCGGAGGTGGCCATGGACCTGGCCTACAACCTGGCCAAGGCCGCCTATCACCTCTGAGGGCGTGGAGCCAGGATCAGCGCCGGGCGGTGGTCGCGGCCTGGGCCAGGTTCTGGCCGGGGCTCCCGGCGGTGGCCAGGAGGGTGTCGATATGGGCCTTGCGCGCCTTGAAGGCGGCCAGTTCGCCGCCGCCCAGGATGGTGCCGGCGGGGACCTTGGCGCTCTTGGGATCGACCTTGGAGCCGCGGTCCATCACCTCGTAGTGCAGGTGCGGGCCGGTGGATTCCCCGGTTGAGCCGGAATAGGCGATCACCTGGCCCTGACGCACGTGCTGGCCGGGCTTGGCCGCCCAGCCGGACAGGTGGCCATAGGCTGTCTCCCAGCCGCCATTGTGCTTGAGCTTCATCCAGCGGCCATAGCCTCCGGCCCAGCGGGCCTCTTCCACCACCCCGTCGCCGGCGGCGAAGACGGGGGTGCCGGAGGGCACGCCGAAATCGATGCCCTGGTGCATGCGGGTGTAGCCCAGGATCGGATGCATGCGCATGCCGAAGCCCGAGGTGACCCGGGCGCCGTCCACGGGGGTGCGCAGCAGGAAGCCTTTGATGTTCTTGCCGGTCTCGTCGAAATACTGCGCCTCGGACGCGCCGGGTTGCTGGTAGCGGTAGAAGCGGGTCACCTGGCCCTTGGCGCCGATCTCGGCATAGAGCAGGTCGCCGGTCTCGATGGTGCGGCCGGATTCGGTGACCTTGCGGTCGAACACCAGGCGAAAGTCGTCCCCGGGGTGCAGGTCCCGGCTGAAGTCCAGCTTGTGCGAGAAGATCTTCACCACCTCGGCGGTGATGGCCGGGGTGACGCCCACGGCCTCGGCGGACTCATAGAGCGAGCCCTTCATCTCCCCCTGGGCGACGGTGGTGTCCTCATGGACCTTTTCCGCCAACTCGCGCAGGCGCAGGGCGCCGTCAAAGGTGCGCGACAGGGTGATGGCGGTGGCCGGGCCCGTGCGCATGGACAGGCCGACCAGGCGCACCGGGCCGCGGCGGTCCCGGGGCTGGGCCACGGCGGCGTTAAAGGCCAGGCCCGCCTTGATATTGACCGTGTCGAAGGCCTTGCCCAGGGCGTCCACCACCTGGCGGGCCTCGTTGGCGGCGATGCCGGTGCGGCGCACCGCCGATTCCAGAGTCTCGCCGGACTGCACCTTGACCGGGATGTTCACCGGCTCGGCGAAGCCCGGCTGGTTGGCGGCCTGGCTGAAGGCCTGGGCCTGAAGGGCGGCGTAGCCGGCCGGGTCCATGGGGCGCGGGGCGCTGGCGACGGGCCGGGCGTGCTCGGTGGCGCTCAGGCGCCAGCCCAGACCCAGGGCGGCGAAACCGGCGATGGCGAGCAGAACCCTGGGGGCAAGCCTGCGGTTGGAGCGGCGCGGATCGAATTGAGGCATCGGTTCCCCCGAAACTTTGGCGCGCGATGCGGCTGGCTGAGACGGTCCGGAACGAAAGGGTCGCGGACGGTCGGAACTGCTCTTCGAAAACGGCGGGACCATGACCAGGACCGCGACTCAGGCGCAAGCAATTTATCGTCCGCGTATCCCATTCGCCACAGTCCCGGTCCCGCTGCGTCAATCGGACCCGATCGCGGGCTTCGGCGCCGCAACATCATGCAAGCTGGACCGGAACGGCTTGACTTCGCACCTGCGAAAGGCGATTAAGGTGGCGCATTCGCGAGAAATCTTCGAATGCTGAAGATCGGCCGCCGCAGCCGCGTGAAGGAACCTTACGGTTTCTGCCTGCAGGGCGCCCGCGAAAATCAAATCCATCGATCGCCCAGATCACGCGGGGCGTTTGCCCTGACCCCCGCGCCACGCGGCCGCTTTGATAGCGGCGGCGTCACAGGCGCATGATGAAAGACGCTGTACTTTGACTCAATTCACTGACCTTGGCCTGGCCAAGCCGATCCTGAAGGCCCTGACCGCCGAGGGTTATGTCACCCCGACCCCGATCCAGGCCCAGGCTATTCCGGCCGTCATGCTGGGCAAGGACCTTCTGGGCATCGCCCAGACCGGCACAGGCAAGACCGCCGCCTTCGCCCTGCCGATCCTTCACCGCCTGTCCGAGGACCGTAAGCCCGCGCCCCGCCGGGGCTGCCGCTGCCTGGTCCTGTCGCCCACCCGCGAGCTGGCTAGCCAGATCGCCGAGAGCTTCCGCACCTATGGCTCGGGCCTGGGCATGACCGTGGCCGTGGTGTTCGGCGGCGCGAAATATGGCCCGCAGATCAAGGCCCTGACCAGCGGGGTCGATATCCTGGTGGCCACCCCCGGCCGCCTGATCGACCACCTGGGCGAGCGCACCGCGGACCTGTCCTCCACCGAGATCCTGGTGCTGGACGAAGCCGACCAGATGCTGGACCTGGGCTTCCTGCAACCGATCCGCCGGATCGTCTCGGGCATGAGCCGCAAGCGCCAGAACCTGTTCTTCTCCGCCACCATGCCCACCGAAATCGGCAAGCTGGCCAAGGAACTGCTGGTCGAGCCGGTCACCGTGACCGTCACCCCGGTCTCCAGCACCGCCGAGCGGGTCGAGCAGCAGCTGCTGTTCATCGAGGCCCCGCGCAAGCGCGCCCTGCTGGCCGAGCTGTTCGAAAGCAGCAAGGTCTCCCGCGCCCTGGTCTTCACCCGCACCAAGCGCGGCGCCGACCGCGTGGCCAAGTATCTGGAAGACGCCGGGGTCTCCTCGGGCGCCATCCACGGGGACAAGACCCAGAGCCAGCGCGAGCGGGCCCTGGCCGCCTTCAAGGCCGGCAAGGTCCGCGCCCTGATCGCCACGGACATCGCCGCCCGGGGTATCGACGTCGACGGGGTCACCCACGTGATCCAGTATGAGCTGCCCCAGACCCCGGAAGCCTATGTGCACCGGATCGGGCGGACCGCCCGCGCCGGCGCCGCCGGGATCGCCATCAGCTTCTGCGCCGATGACGAACGGGCCCTGCTGAAGGACATTCAGAAGCTTACCCGCCAGACCATCCCCGCCTTCGACCGCCGCAACGACAAGGTGCTGCAGGCCGTGACCGCCGCCACCACCTCGGGTCCGGCCGCCGAGCAGTCCCTGCCCCAGGCCAAGACCCGCGGGGGCGGGGCCGGCGCCAACGGCCCGCGCGCGGCCAAGCCGCACAACCATCGTCCCCGGGGCCATGAAGGCAAGCCGGGCGGCGATCGCCAGGGTCGCCCCGAGGGGCGCTCCGAAGGCCAGCGCTCAGGCCAGGGCGCCCAGCGTCAGGGCCAGGGTCGCGGCCAAGGCGGCGGGCAGGGCGGCCAAGGCGCCAAGACCGGCCAGCCCCGCTCCATCGCCAGCACCGCGCCGGTGGCCAAGTGGGATCCGCTGAAGGCCTAGACTTGTCGGCCGCAACGCCCCCTCAGTCGGGGCTGCGCCCCGACAGCTCCCCCGTTGGAACGGGGGAGCACGACGTCTTTTCCTCCCCTGCATGGCGTAGCGACGCGGGGGAGGTGGCGCGGGCGAAGCCCGTGTCGGAGGGGGCGCGCGAACGCCGAAACGCCCCTTCAATCGGCGGGGGCTCCCCCGTTCTTCGAACAGGGGAGCAGGACATCAGACGCCCCCCTGAGATGGCGTCGGATCGCCCTCGGATTTGCGCCGGCGTGTCGAGCCTTTCGACACCGCCGGCGTTTTCGTTTGCGCCGGGGCAAATTCCCGGATGATCCCCACCTGGTGGGGATAGGGGAAGGTCAGGCCCGCGGCCTGGAACCGCTCCTTGACCCGCTTGATCAGGTCGAACCGAGCGTCCCAATAGATCGCCACCGGCGCCCAGGCCCGCACCGTGACCGTCACCGAGCTTTCGGCCAGGGCGGTCATGCCCGACCAGGGTTCCGGCGTGGTCAGGAGGCGTTTGTCCTCACGCACGCACTCCAGAAGGGTGGCCAGGGCCAAGTTGTGGTCGTCGTCGTAGTCGATGCGGAAATTCAGCTCCATCCGCCGGGTTGCGGGGGAGGCGTAGTTGATGATCATCTCCCCGAACACCTTGCTGTTGGGCATGAAGATGTCGAGGTTGTCGGGGTCGGACAGGCGGGTGCCGAACATGTCCAGGCCCTTGACCGTGCCCATCTTGCCGTTGATCTCGACGAAGTCGCCGATCTTGTAGGGCCGCAGCAGCAGGATCATCACCCCGGCCGCCACATTGCTGAGGGCGCCCTGCAAGGCCAGGCCGATGGCCAGGGAGGCCGCGCCCAGCATGGCCAGGATCGAGGTGGCCTGAACCCCCAGCTGTTGCAGCACCGCGATCATGCCCACGATCAGCACCGACCAGCGCACGAAGGACGAGGCGAAGCTCTGCAGTGTGGTGTCCGGCCCGCCCCCGTGCAGCGGCATGCGGCCGATGGCCCTGCGCACCAGCCCCGCCAGCCAGCGGGACGCCCACAGGGTCAGCACGATGATGGCGATGGCCGTGAGCAGATTGACCGCGAAACGGCCGGCGTCGTTGATCAACGCCTCCCACACCCGCTGATCGCCATTGAGGGCCGCGTCGGTCAGGCGCGCCACATGGCTGATGGGCGGCAGGATCGGGGCGGCGGCGGCGTCGATGGTCAGGGACAAGGGCGCGAAACTCTGGGGCTGGGGGCGGACGGTGAAGGGGTAGCCCGCCCGCCCGGCCCCGCCAAGGGGCGCGGGGGTGGTTCAGTCCCCTGGGGTCTGGGGCGGCGGATCGCGACGGCTGGCCTTGGCGCGACGGTCCCGGCGGATCGCCCACCAGACCAGCGGACCGATCACCAGGACCAGGGGCAGGACATAGGAGGCCAGGGTCAGGAGGCCCGCGAACACGATCATCATATTGCGCAGGAAGCTGTTGGCCGCCCACAGCAGAGGCCGGGTGATCCCGTCGGGCGCCGCCACCCCCATGGCCTGATAGGTCAGGGTCAGTTTCGATGTCTCCACCCGGGTGCGCATCACCGCCAGTTCCGACTGTGAGGCGTCCAGTTCCCCCTGGACCCGGGCCAGCTCCTTTTCAGCATCGAGCACGTCGGACAGCTTGCCGGGCCGATCCGCCAGGAGCCGCTCCAGCCGGTCGCGCAGGGTGGTCTTGGCGCGGATCTCCGCCTCGGTGTCGACGATGGAGCGGCTGAGATCCTCGGTCTGGACATTGGCGCTCTCCACCCGCCCACCGGCGGCCTGGGCCTCGCTGTCGAGGCCGCCGCGGAACTGGGCGATGAAGGTCGGGGTGGCGCGCAGCTCCAGACTGGCCTGGGCCACGTCCCGGCCCTGGCGCGAGAGGTTGGAGCCCACCAGCTGGCAGACTGTGGGCCCGGCGTTGGCGCAGAGTTGCTGGTGATGGGCCAGCACCGCCGGGATGCGCTCGGCCGGCAGGCTGAGTGTGTCGTCGTAACTATAGGCCAGCAGGGGCGCGGCGGCGGGCGCGGATGAAGCGGGCGCTCCCGGCGCGGCGGCGTCCTTGGGCGACGGAACTGTGCGGGCGACCTTGACGGCCTGATCTTGGAACTGCGCCTCAGACTTCTTGCCGCAGGCGGGCAAGGCGAGCAGCAGCAGAAGGACGGCCCATCGGCGCATGGCGGTCTCCGTTCACAGGCGTGATCACGAATTCGTGATCAGACTGCGCCGCCCTAACGATCTTGGCAATGGGGTTTCGCGCCGGGGTTGATCGGGGGCTGATCCGGCGCCCTTGGCGGTCCCCACAACCGACCTGGAACCGGGCCCGGAAAACAGTTCCATACGCCCCTTGCGAAAGCGCCGCCTCGCCGCTAGGTTCCGCGCCCTCGCTCTAGGCGCCGCTCAGCGCCCACACACTTCCGGAGAGGTGGCAGAGTGGTCGAATGCACCGCACTCGAAATGCGGCATGCTTGCAAGGGCATCGAGGGTTCGAATCCCTCCCTCTCCGCCATTTCAGTCCCTGTGTGGGCACTGCGTTTGCGCCGCCGTTCGCTACGAGCGTCTGGAGCAGCCGGGACTTCGATCCCATGATCCGAACCTCGCCCTCGGCGACCTCGACGCGCTGGGCGAACGCGCGCAGATGGTCGCGGCGGTAACCGCCGCCTTCGAGCCGGATGCGCTGGCGCGCGGTGTGGGCGAACTTGCTCAACATCTCCGGTGTGACCGCCTGGCTCCCTGAGTTCTGAAGCATGGCCTGGGCGCGCTCGGCGTCCGCTTTCGCCTGATCGCGGATGGCCTTGAGGCC
>JARLIP010000301.1 GCA_031291685.1 Caulobacteraceae bacterium
CCCCCCGCCGCCCGCGGCCGCGCCGTCGGCCCCACGGTCCGCCAGGGCCAGTTGCTCCTCCTTGAAGGCGGTATAGACCCGCAGCAGGGCCTCGGTGATGCCGGGATAGCTGGTGGCGACGTCGGCGGTCTCCAGGGGGGGCAGGTCGATGTCGGCGAACATCGGGTCCTTCAGCACCGCCTGAAGCCGGGCGGTGTGCTCGGCGCCCCCGTCTCCGGCCAGATCGGCCATGTCCATCTTGTAGGTGCGGGCCAGGCGCAGCAGCATGTCCGCCGTCAGCGGCCGCTGGTTGCGTTCCAGGAGCGCGACATAGGAGGGCGAGATTTCCAGATCCGTGGCCATATTGGCCTGGGTCAGGCCCAGATCCCGGCGTAATCGCCGCAGGCGCGGACCCATGAAAACCGGGCGTTGAGTGGACATTGCGCGGCGGCGCCCCTGTGATCAGTCATATCCTTACAACATTACAGGCGATATTTGTAAAGTATGACAGTTTGGCTTCGCGGGGCCTGCTCAAGGGCGCTGGCAGGGGGTATGAGCCCCGCAACGTCTTCTGACCGATTAAGGACCAGGCGAATGACTTTTCAAGGCTCGATCACTCCGGCGCAACGCGTCACCTATCAGGACCACATCACCCAGGTGGACGCCCTGATCAAAAGCCAAGGCGGCGCCTGGGACGGCATCAGCGCCGAGTCCGTGGCCCGCATGCGGCTGCAAAACCGCTTCCAGACCGGCCTGGACATCGCCCGCTACACCGCGGCGATCATGCGCAAGGACATGGCGGCCTATGACGCCGATTCCGGCCTCTACACCCAGTCCCTGGGTTGCTGGCACGGCTTCATCGGCCAGCAGAAGATCATCTCGATCAAGAAGCACTTCGGCAACACCGACCGTCGCTACCTCTACCTGTCCGGCTGGATGGTCGCGGCCCTGCGTTCGGAATTCGGCCCGCTGCCGGACCAGTCGATGCACGAGAAGACCTCGGTGCCGGCCCTGATCAACGAGCTCTACACCTTCCTGCGCCAGGCCGACGCCCGTGAGCTGGGCGGCATGTTCCGCGACCTGGACGCCGCTCGCGCCGCCGGGGACAAGGCCAAGGAAGCGACCCTGCTGGACGCCGTGAACAACTATCAGACCCACGTCGTTCCGATCATCGCCGACATCGACGCCGGGTTCGGCAACGCCGAAGCCACCTATCTGCTGGCCAAGAAGATGATCGAGGCGGGCGCCTGCGCCCTGCAGATCGAAAATCAGGTCTCCGATGAAAAGCAGTGCGGTCACCAGGACGGCAAGGTCACCGTGCCGCACGAAGTGTTCCTGGCCAAGGTCCGCGCCTGCCGCTACGCCTTCCTGGAACTGGGCGTCGAGGACGGGATCATCGTCACCCGCACCGACTCCCTGGGCGCCGGCCTGACCCAGCAGATCGCCGTCAGCCATGCCCCGGGCGACCTGGGCGACCAGTACAATGCGTTCCTGGACTGCGAGGAAGTCGCCGCCGACGCCGCCCACAATGGCGACGTGATCATCAACCGCGACGGTAAGCTGCTGCGGCCCAAGCGTCTGGCCAGCAACCTCTATCAGTTCCGCTCCGGCACCGGTGAGGACCGCTGCGTGCTCGACTGCATCACCTCGCTGCAGAACGGTGCTGATCTTCTGTGGATCGAAACCGAAAAGCCCCACGTCGAGCAGATCGCCGGCATGGTGGACCGGATCCGCGAAGCCGTCCCCAACGCCAAGCTGGTCTATAACAACTCGCCGTCCTTCAACTGGACCCTGAACTTCCGCCAGCAAGTGTATGACGCGTGGAAGACCGCCGGTAAGGACGTCTCGGCCTATGACCGCGCCGGTCTGATGAGCGTCGACTATGACGGCACCGATCTGGCCGCCGAAGCCGACGAACGCATCCGCACCTTCCAGGCGGACGGCGCCACGCGGGCTGGCATCTTCCACCACCTGATCACCCTGCCGACCTACCACACCGCGGCCCTCTCCACCGACAACCTGGCCAAGGTATAATTCGGCGACGCGGGCATGCTGGGCTACGTCCTGAACGTCCAGCGTCAGGAAATCCGCCAAGGCATCGCCTGCGTGAAGCACCAGAACATGTCCGGCTCGGACATCGGCGACGACCACAAGGAATACTTCGCCGGCGAAGCGGCCCTGAAGGCCGGCGGCGCGCACAACACGATGAACCAGTTCTCCTAAGAGCGGGAATCATCGGGTAATATTGGCGGCCCGGGGCGAAAGCTCCGGGCCGTTTGGCGTTTGGGGGAACACAGGTTCGCCCTGCGAAGGGTGCGTGCATGACCAAGTCGGTGACGATCTACGGGATCAAGGCCTGCGACACGATGAAGAAGGCCCGGGACTGGCTGGAGGGCCACGGGGTGGCCTACGGATTTCACGACTACAAGACCCAGGGGATCGGGCGCGGCGTGCTTCAGGGCTGGGTTCAGGCCGTGGGGTGGGAGGTGCTGCTCAACCGCTCCGGAACCACCTTTCGCAAGCTGCCCGACGCCGACAAGCAGGGCCTGACCGCGGACAAGGTCATCGATCTGATGCTGGCCCAGCCCTCCATGATCAAGCGACCGGTGCTGGATGTGGACGGCGCCCTGACCGTGGGCTTCAAGCCGGAGATCTACGCCTCCGTCCTGGGGTGAGCGGCGACCATGCTTAATCCCGCGCTAACCGCGGCGGCCTATGGCTCGTATCGGTCGGAGAGGTTGGTTTGCGGATGAGCGCGGTGGATCTTTTGGTCGTGGGGGGGGCGGGTCTTGCTGGCGCAGCGATCATGGCCGCCGCCCGCCGCCGGGGCCTTTCCGCCCTGGCCGCCTCCAGGGGCGCGGAACTGGCCCTGGACGTGCGCGACGAGGCCGCCCTGCGCCGGACCCTGGCCGAGATCCGTCCCAAGGCCATCGTCAACGCCGCGGCCATCGTCTCCCTGCCGCAGTGCGAGACCGATCCCTTGGACGCCTGGCTGGTCAACGCCCGCCCGGCCGCCATCATCGCCCGCCACGCCGCCGAGGCCGGGGCGCGCTTCGTCCAGATCTCCACCGACCACTATTATTGCGGCGACGGCCGCCGCGCCCACCGGGAGGACGAGCCAGTCCGCCTGATCAATGAATACGCCCGGACGAAGTACGCCGCCGAGGCCTTCGCCCTGACCGCGCCTGACGCCCTGGTGCTGCGCGTCAACTTCGTCGGCTGGCCCTCACCCAAGGGGACATCCTTCGCCGAGTGGGCCATGGGGGTGATCGACCAGGATCTGGCGGCCGATCTCTATGACGACCAGTTCGTCTCCAGCCTGGACGTCTGGACCCTGGCCGAGGCGGTTGTGGACCTGACCCTCGGGTCGGCGTCGGGCCGGCTCAATCTCGGGGCCG
>JARLIP010000033.1 GCA_031291685.1 Caulobacteraceae bacterium
CGCCAATGTGTTGAAGGGGGGCGGCGCATGAGCGCGCTGGAGAAGACCGACCTGCGCCTGGGGGTGATTCCCCTGAACGACTGCGGCGCCATGATCGCCGCCCAGGCCCAGGGCTATTTCGAGGCCGAGGGGCTGAACGTCACCCTCTCGCCAGAGGCGTCCTGGGCCAATATCCGCGACAAGGTCTCGGTGGGCCTCTTGGACGGCGCCCACATGCTGGGCCCCATGCCCATCGCCTGCAGCCTGGGCCTGAGCGGGCCAGCCACGCCGATGATCGCGCCCCTGTCGCTGAACCTGAACGGCAGCGCCGTGACCGTCTCGGCGCGGCTGGCCGAGGCCATGCGCGAACTCGACCCCGACGGCATGGCGGCCCGCCCACGCACCGCCCGACCGCTGAAGGCCTTGATCGAGGCGCGCAAGGCCCGGGGCGAGCCGCCCCTGACCTTCGCCGTGGTGTTTCCCTATTCGATGCACAATTACGAGCTGCGCTATTGGCTCGCTGAGGCGGGCATCGACCCGGACAAGGATCTGCGCCTGGTGATCACCCCGCCGCCGCGCATGGCCGCGCGGCTGGCCTCGGGGGAGATCGACGGCTTCTGTGTCACCGCCCCCTGGAACGCCCTGGCCGTGGCCCAGGGCTCTGGCGAGATCATGATCTATGCCGCCGAGCTGTGGCGGGCGGGTCCGGACAAGGTGTTCGGCGTCACCACCGCCTGGGCGGAAAAGCATCCCAACACCCTCCAGGCCCTGCTGCGGGCCATGCTCAAGGGGGCGGTCTGGGCCGACGAGCCGGACAACCGGGCGCAGCTGGGCTCGATCCTGGCGGACCTGCTTCAGGCGCCGGTGGAGATCGTGCGCCAGTCCCTGCTGGGCGCCCCGCCCTACGCCCTGGGCCAGCCGGGGACGCCGTCCCTCGACTACATCATCTATCACCGCTATGCGGCCAGCTTCCCCTGGCGCAGCCATGCGGCCTGGTTCCTGACCCAGATGCTGCGCTGGGGCCAGATCGGGCCGGACGTGGATATCGCCGCCGTGGCCGAGGCGGTCTATCGCCCGGACCTGTTCCGCATCGCCGCCGCCGCCCTGGACGAGCCCGCCCCGATCGTCGATGAAAAGGTCGAGGGCGCCCACGCCGAACCCTGGACCCTGGACGAGGCCACCGCCCCGATCCGCATGGCCCCGGACATCTTCTTCGACGCCCGCCCGTTCGACGCGGCCCAGCCGGCGCGCTATGCCGCCAGCTTCGAGATCGGCCGGCTTTCGCCCAAATAGCAGGCGCCGTTCTGCCCTGCCCCGAAATTGGGCGTTCGAATTTCAGGCGATCGATAGAAAACCCGGGGCGCTCAACCAGGCCCTGTTGATAGAGCGGCCCGGCGCGCTTCTGCTGTGATGGAAGCGAGGCAACGGCGTCTCGCACGGGCCGAGAGGCCGACGTCGGCAAGGCTGCCGACGACAGAAATGGACAATGGCGTCCGAGCGGGTTTCCCCCGCCCGGGCGCTTTTTTTTGGCCTATCGCTTTGGAGGCGACATGTCGATCCGCGGTTTCATGAAGGCGGGACACACCCCGACCCTGTTCTCGGCCTTCCTCTATTTCGATCTGAGTTTCATGGTCTGGGTGCTGCTGGGGCCACTCGGCGTGGCGATTTCCAAGAGCCTGCACCTGGATGCGGCGCAGAAGGGCCTGATGGTCGCCACGCCCCTGCTGGCCGGCGCCTGCCTGCGGATCGTGTTCGGGGTGCTGGTGGATCACCTGGGACCCCGGCGCGCCGGGATCATCGGCCAGGTGATCGTGCTGGCGGGCCTCGGCCTGGCCTGGTTCCTGGGGGTGCACAGCTACAGCCAGGTGCTGATCCTGGCGGTGGTGCTGGGGGTGGCGGGCGCCTCCTTCGCCGTGGCCCTGCCCCTGGCCTCGCGCTGGTATCCGCCGGAGTTGCAGGGCCTGGCCCTGGGCATAGCCGGGGCCGGCAATTCCGGCACGGCCCTGGCGGCCCTGTTCGCCCCCAGCCTGGCCAAGACCTTCGGCTGGACCAATGTGATCGGCCTGGCCGCCCTGCCCCTGACCGTCGCCTTCGTGGTCTATCTGTTCCTGGCCAAGGACGCCCCCGACCGACCGGCGGCCAAGACGTTCAGCGCCTATCTGGACGTGCTCAAGCAGTCGGACTGCTGGTGGCTGATGCTGCTTTATGCGGTGACCTTTGGCGGCTTCTCGGGGCTGGCCTCGTCCCTGACCATCTATTTCAACGGCGAGTATCGCCTGGACCCCGTGATCGCCGGCTTCTTCACCGCCGCCTGCGTGTTCGCCGGCTCGCTGGTCCGCCCCGTGGGCGGCGCCCTGGCCGACCGGTTCGGGGGGATCAACACCCTGACCGTGGTCTATGCCATAGCCGCGACGGCCCTGGCCGCGACCAGCTTCCACCTCGCCAGCCCCGGGATGGCGCTCGCCGTGATCATGGCCGGAATGATGGCCCTGGGGGCGGGCAATGGCGCGGTGTTCCAGCTGGCGCCCCTGCGGTTTCGCAATGAGATCGGGGTGGTGACCGGGCTGGTGGGCGCCATGGGCGGGTTCGGCGGCTTCTACCTCGCCTCGACCCTGGGCCTGGCCAAGCAGATCACCGGCAGCTACCAGCCGGGCTTCCTGGGCTTCGCGGCCCTGGCCCTGCTGGCCCAGGTCATCCTGCTGGGCCTGAAGACCCACTGGCGCGCCCGCTGGCCGACCCTGCACGGCGCCGAGGCGGTTGCGGTCCGCGTGTGAACCGGATGCCCCTTCTCGCCGCCACACCCCCGATCACGGCCCCGTGGCCAGGACCCCAATCCCATGACTGAGAAACTTGTCATCATCGGCAACGGCATGGCCGGCTGCCGCCTGATCGAAGAGATCCTCAAGCGCGACCCGGCGCGCTACGCGATCACCGTCTTCGGCGCCGAGCCCCGGGTGAACTACAACCGGATCATGCTTTCGCCGGTCCTGGCCGGGGAGAAGACCTTCGCCGACATCGTCATCAATGACGAGGCCTGGTATCGGGACAACGGGATCACCCTGCACGCGGGCCGGCCGGTCATCGCCATCGATACGGCGGCCCGGACGGTGAGCGCCGAAGGCGGACTGGAGGTCGCCTATGACCGCCTGATCCTGGCCACCGGCTCCGATCCCGTGCGCCTGCCCCTGCCCGGCGCCGACCTGAAGGGCGTGGTCACCTTTCGCGACATCGACGACGTGGACGCCATGCTGGCGGCGGCGCGGGAACCGGACGCCCAGGCGGTGGTCATCGGCGGCGGGCTTCTGGGCCTGGAGGCGGCCTATGGCCTGGCCCGCCGGGGCATGAAGGCCACGGTGGTCCACCTGATGGACGTCCTGATGGAACGCCAGCTGGACGAGGCGGCGGGCTATCTGTTGACCGAGGCCCTGAAGGCCCGGGGCGTGGAGACCGTCCTGGGCGCCCAGTCCGAGGCGATCCTGGGAACGGACGGTGAGGTCAGCGGCCTTCAGCTCAAGGACGGCCGCGTCCTGCCCTGCAATCTCTTGGTCATGGCCGTGGGCATCCGCCCCAATGCGGCCCTGGCCCGGGCGGCGGAGCTGGCTGTGGGCCGCGGCGTGGTGGTCGACGACCAGATGCGCACTTGCGACCCAGCCGTCTTCGCCATCGGCGAATGCGCCGAGCACCGGGGGATCGCCTATGGCCTGGTGGCGCCCATCTGGGACATGTGCCGCACCCTGGCCGATGTGCTGAGCGCCGGTCCGGACGCCGCCTATCAGGGCTCGATGCTTTCGACCCGGCTGAAGGTCTCGGGGGTGGACGTCTTTTCCGCCGGCCAGTTCTCCGGCGGCGATGGCTGCGAGGACCTGGTGTTCCGCGACGCCGGGCGCGGGGTCTATAAGCGCCTGGTGCTGAAGGACGGGCGCCTGGCCGGGGCGGTGATGTTCGGCGACGCCGCCGACGGCAATTGGTATTTCGACCTGATGCGCACCGGCGCGCCCGTGGACGAGATCCGCGAGACCCTGATCTTCGGCCAGGCGATCACGGAGGGTCTTCGGGGCGTGGACCCTAATGCGGCCGTTGCGGCCATGGCGGACTCCGCGGAGATCTGCGGCTGCAACGGCGTGTGCAAGGGCCAGATCACCGCCGCCATCGTCGATCTTCACCTGACCAACCTCGACAGCGTGCGGGCGGTGACCAAGGCCTCGGCCTCCTGCGGGTCCTGCACGCCCCTGGTGGAGCAGGTCCTGGCCCTGACCCTGGGGGACGCCTTCAAGGCCGAGACCGGCCCCAGAAGCGTCTGCAAATGCACGGCCCACGGCCACGGCCTGGTGCGCCGGCGGATCGTGGAGGACGAACTGAAGTCCATCCCCCAGGTGATGCAGGCCCTGGAATGGAAGACCCCGGACGGTTGCCCGTCCTGCCGGCCGGCCCTGAACTACTACCTGCTCTGCGCCTGGCCCGGGGAATACCGGGACGACAAACAGTCGCGGTTCGTCAATGAGCGGGTCCACGCCAATATCCAGAAGAACGGCACCTATTCGGTGGTGCCGCGCATGTGGGGCGGCCTGACCACCCCCAATGAGCTGCGGGCCATAGCCGACGTGGCCGATGAGTTCGCCATCCCCACGGTCAAGGTCACCGGGGGCCAGCGCATCGACCTCCTGGGCGTCAAGAAGGACGACCTGCCCGCGGTCTGGTCCCGGCTGAACGCGGCGGGCATGGTTTCCGGCCACGCCTATGGCAAGGCCCTGCGCACGGTGAAGACCTGTGTCGGCACGGACTGGTGCCGGTTCGGCACTCAGGATTCCACGGGTCTCGGGGTGCGGATCGAGAAATTCATGTGGGGCGCCTGGACCCCGGCCAAGGTCAAGATGGGGGTCTCCGGCTGTCCGCGAAACTGCGCCGAGGCCACCTGCAAGGACGTGGGCGTGATCTGCGTCGACAGCGGCTACGAGATCCAGATCGGCGGGGCGGCGGGCCTGGAGATCCGGGGAACCGAAGCCCTGACCAAGGTCGCCACCGAGGCGCAAGCCATCGAGACCATCGTCGCCGTGGTCCAGCTCTATCGCGAGGAAGGCTTCTATCTGGAGCGGATCTACAAATGGATGGCCCGGGTCGGGCTCGAAACCATCAAGGCCAGGGTCGCCGATGACCCCGCCGAACGCCGCGCCCTCTATGACCGCTTCGCCCTCGCCCAACGCAGCGCCCGGATCGACCCCTGGGCCCAGCGGGTCGCTGGCCGCGACCAGGACGAGTTCAACCCCATCAGCCGCCGCCTGGAGTTCGCCCCCGCATGAACGCCCTCGCCCCCGTCCCCGAGATCCTGTGGACCGACGTCGGCGCGGTCACCGACATCCCCCGCCAGGGCGCCCGCCGCGCGCCGACACCCCAGGGGGTGATCGCCATCTTCCGCACCGGCGACAACGAGGTTTTCGCCCTCTATGACCGCTGCCCGCACAAGCAAGGTCCCTTAAGCCAGGGCATCGTCCATGGCCGCACGGTGGCCTGCCCCCTGCACAACTGGATCATCGACCTGGCCACCGGCGAGCCCACCGGCGCCGACGCCGGCAAGGGCTGCGCCCACACCGTGCCAGTGGAGGTGCGCGACGGCCGCATCCGCCTGGGTCTGGTGGCGGGGTGATCCAATGACTGTGGCGGACGCCTTCCCCATCCGCACCACCTGCCCCTATTGCGGGGTGGGGTGCGGGGTTGCGGCCCGGCCGGGTGGCGGGCGGGCGGTGGCCATCGCGGGGGATGCCGAGCACCCGGCCAATTTCGGCCGGCTCTGCTCGAAAGGAACCGCTCTGGGCGCCACGGTGGGGATGGAGGGGCGCCTGCTGCGGCCGGAAATCGACGGTCGCGTGGTTCCCTGGGAGGCGGCGATCAAACGGGTCGCCTCGACCTTCGCCCGCACCATTCAGCGTCACGGCCCGGATTCGGTGGCCTTCTATGTCTCGGGCCAGTTGCTGACCGAGGACTATTACGCCGCCAACAAGCTCATGAAGGGCTTTATCGGCTCGGCCAATATTGACACTAATTCAAGGCTTTGCATGGCCTCGGCGGTGGCGGCGCACAAGCTGGCCTTCGGCGCCGACCTGGTTCCCGGCTGCTATGAGGACCTGGAGCTGGCGGACCTGATCGTCTTTTCCGGCCACAACGCCGACTGGACCCATCCGGTGCTGGTGCGGCGGATGGAGGCGGCCCGGGCCCGGGGCCAGAGCTGGGTGGTGATCGATCCGCGCCGCACCGACACCGCCGACATGGCTGACCTGCACCTGGCCATCGCCCCCCAGAGCGACGTGCGGCTGTGGAACGGGCTCCTGGCCGACCTGATCCGCCGGGGCGCGATCGACCAGGCCTATATCGCCGCCCATGTGACGGGTTTCGACGAGATCGCCGGCGCCTTGGGCAAGGACGACCAGGGCCCTGCCGCCGTGGCCGCCGACTGCGGGGTCGATCTGGCGGATCTGGAGCGGTTCTACGCCCTCTTCGCCGCCACGCCGCGCACGGTCAGCCTGTTTTCCATGGGCGCCAACCAGTCGGCCCAGGGGGTGGCCAAGGGGCTTTCGATCATCAACGCCCACCTGGCCACCGGCCGGATCGGCAAGCCCGGCGCCTGCCCCTTCTCCATCACCGGCCAGCCCAACGCCATGGGCGGGCGGGAGACCGGGGGCCTGGCCAACACCCTGGCCGCCCACATGGATTTCGACCCCGAGAGCCTGGCCCGGGTGGCCCGCTTCTGGGGGGCGCCGCGGATCGCCCAGGCGCCAGGGCTCAAGGCCGTGGACATGTTCGAGGCGGTCCATGACGGGCGCATCAAGGCCCTGTGGATCATGGCCACCAATCCGGCGGTCTCCATGCCCAACGCCGGCCGGGTGCGCGAGGCTCTGCAGCGCTGCCCGTTCGTGGTGGTCTCCGACGTCATGGCCAAGACCGACACCACCGCCTTCGCCCATGTGAAGCTGCCGGCCCTGGCCTGGGGCGAGAAGGACGGCACGGTCACCAATTCCGAGCGGCGCATCTCCCGCCAGCGCCCCCTGTTCCCCGCCCCCGGCGAGGCCCGGGCCGACTGGCGCATCATCGCCGACGTGGCCGGCGTCATGGGCCATGCCGAGGCCTTCGACTGGCGCGGTCCCGCCGGGGTGTTCCGGGAATACGCCCGCCTGACCGCCTTCGAGAACACCAGCCGCGTGCTGAACCTGGCCCCCCTGATCGCCCAGACCCCGGACCAGTACGAGGCCATGGCGCCGGTGCAATGGCCCCTGACCGCCGATGGCCGGGGCACGGCCCGCCTGTTCGAGGATGGCGGCTTTTCCACCCCGGACGGCCGCGCCCGCATGGTCGCGGTCCAGGCGCAGGCGCCCGCCAGCGCTACCGACGCAGCCTTCCCCTTCGCGCTCAACACCGGCCGGGTGCGGGACCACTGGCACACCATGACCCGCACGGGCCTGGCCGCCGACCTGTGCCGCCACGCCCCCGAGCCCTTCGTCGAGATCCACCCCCACGACGCCGCCCGCGCCGGCCTGACTGAAGGCGCCCTGACCCGGGTGCGCACCGCCCAGGGCGAGGCCGTGGTTGTCGCCCGCCTGAGCGACCGCCAGCGTCCCGGCGGCCTCTTCATGCCCATGCACTGGACGGACGCCTTCGCCCCCGCCGGCCGATCCAATCCCCTGATCGGCCAGGCGGTCGATCCCCGCTCGGGCCAGCCGGAGTTCAAGCACACCCCGGCCCGGATCGGCGCCTATCGCGAGACTTGGCGGGGCTTCTTCATCGACCGCGCCGCCCACGAGGCCCCCCGCCAGCTGGACCTGATCTGGCGGCGCGCGCCACAGGACGCCTGCCATCTGCACGAGATGGCCGGGCGGGGCGACGACCGCGAGCGCGCCCGGCTGATCGGCGCCCTGGCCCTGGAGAGCGCTGGCGAGACCCTGACCTTCGAGGACCCCGGATCGGGCGCCTTTCGCCGGGCGATCCTGCGCGGGGACCGGCTGGAGCGGCTGTTGTTCATCGCCCCCGCCAATCGCGCCCTGCCCCCCCGGGACTGGCTGGTCAGCCTGTTCGAGCAGCCGCGCCTGGCGCCGGAGGATCGCCTGTCCCTGCTGTCCGGGCGCAGGATCGGCGCGGCGATGGACGCAAGTCCCGTGATCTGCGCCTGCCTCAAGGTGCGCCAGGGCGCCATCGTCCGCGCCATCGAGGCCGGCGCCCAGAGCCTGGAGGCCGTGTCCGCCGCCACGGGAGCGGGCTCCAACTGCGGCTCCTGTCGCCCACAGATCAGCGGCCTGATCGCTGAACACACCCCTCAAGCCGGAGCCGATCGCCATGCAGCCTGAAGTGTCCCTGGGGGAAGTCCTGCTGGTGGGTGCTGGCCCCGGCGCCGCCGACCTTCTGACCTTGCGCGCCGCCCGGGCCGTCGAAAGCGCCGGCGCCCTGCTCTATGACGCCCTGGTCTGCGACGAGGTGGTGGCCCTGGCGCCCCGGGGCTGCGTGCGCATCCGCACCGGCAAGCGCGCCGGCGAGGCCAGCATGAAGCAGGAGACCATCAACCGCCTGATGCTGACCCTGGCCCGCCGGGGGTTGAAGGTGGTCCGGCTGAAGGGCGGCGATCCGTCGGTGTTCGGCCGCGGCGGCGAGGAGCGGGCCTATCTGGAGGCCCACGGGGTGGCGGTCCAGGTGATCCCCGGGGTGACCGCCGCCAGCGCCGCCGCCGCCCAGTTCGCCTTCCCCTTAACGCACCGGGCCGAGGCCCGCCGCCTGGTCCTGGCCACCGCCCGCATCGCCGACGGCGCCCTGCAGACCGAGGGCTGGGACGGCATGGCCGCCCACGACACCACGCTCGCCCTCTACATGGGCCGGAACGCCGCCGGGGCCGTGGCCGAGCGCCTGATCGCCGAAGGCCGGCCTGCGGACACCGACTGCCTGGTGATCGAGAACGCCGGCCGCCCCAACGCTCGGGCCGAGCCCGCGCGCCTTTGCGGCTTGGCTAAGGCCGTGGCCGAGATGGCGCCCAGCGGGCCCGTCCTGTTGGTGATCGGAACTGTGACCCGTCAGGCGAGGCTGGCGGCGACGAGCCTCAAAGCCGGATCACATAGCGCTTTCGCATAGGCTCCAGCACCCGCCACACGCCCTTGAAGCCAGGTTCGATGACGAAGGAGTCGCCGGCCACGAAGCGGCGCGGCTCGCCGCCGTCGGGGACCAGTTCGCACACCCCTGAGAGCATGTGGCAAAACTCCCATTCGTCGTAGCTGACCCGCCAGGCGCCCGGGGTGGCCGCCCATTCGCCGACGAAGGTATGGTCGGCCAGTTCGTAGCTGTTGATCAGCTCGGTGGTGGGCGCGCCCTCGACGATCCGGTCGGCGGCGATCGGCTCGACCACCGCCCCGCCATCGCCGGTGATCGCCACCAGCCGCGCGCCTGCATCCGTCATATCGTTCTCCAGCCTTCAGGGTGCGAAGCTCGACCGGGCCTTGACGCCCCAGTGGCCGTTCTCGCGGGTCACCACATAGACGGAGTCGAAGCCGCCGATCACGCTTCCGTCCGCCCTGTAGCGGGTGAATCGAGTGTCGATATGCACCTTGTCGGCGCCGGCGTGGATGATCTCGCGCCGATCCCAGGCCGAGTGGTCCCAATCCGACAGGGCCCCCCGATCGAACATGTCCGGCTGGTGATAGCCCGGCTCGATGATCGCCAAGGTCCCGGAGGCCAGGCGCACGCTGGGAAAGTTGAAGGTGGCCTCGAAGGCCTGCGCGTCCCTGGCGTTGAAGGCGGCCATGAAATCATCCAGGCAGGCCATCGCCGCCCCTATCGCCGCATCCCGTTCGGTCAAGTCCGCCCTCCCCTGGTCTTGACGTCAGTTGGCCCCGGACCACGCGCCTGCGCAAGCCCGCGCCGCGAAGCCTGCATCAATGGCGGCCATATCTCCAAGGCCCGGCGACACCGGCTGACCTGTGAGGAAAATCGGGTCGGCCACCAAATCGGCGCCTGACCGGCCAACGCCTTTCCTCCCTTGCGCCGCAAAGCGGCGCGGGGGAGGCGCCATGGAGCGAAGCGCCATAACGGAAGGGGCGAACCGACCGTCCGAGCGCCCCCTCAGTCGGGGTTTCACCCCGACAGCTCCCCCGTATGGCTTCGCCAGACGGGGGAGCAGAACCGGGATCACCTCAGATCGGATCGTAGGGGAACACCGAGGCCGTGGCGCCGAGGTCGGTATAGGCGGCCTTCATGGACGGCAGGGCCTGGCTGAGCAGGGTTTCCGGGGTCCAGCCCTCAATGCGGGCGGCGGAACGAACCGGGCGGGGCTGGTCGAACAGCACCACCTCGTTGCCGCGCACGGCGAAGATCTGGCCGGAGGTGTCCTTGGCCTGGGGCGAGCACAGGGCCACGGCCAGCTGGGCCACCTGATCGGCGCGCATGGCGTTCTTCATCCGCTCCACCCGCAGGGCCGAGGCCTCGTCCTTCACCGGGATGGTGGCGATCATCCGCGTCCAGGCGAACGGGGCGATGATGTTCGAGCGGACGTTCTTGGCCGCCCCCTCCATCGCGATGATCCGCGACAGGCCCATGATGCCCAGCTTGGC
>JARLIP010000004.1 GCA_031291685.1 Caulobacteraceae bacterium
CCATGGCCTCGATCACCGTGCGCGGCACGTTGTTGAACACATCCTGCGCCGCCAGGGACCAGCCGCTGGTCTGGGTGTGGGCGCGCAGGGACAGGGAGCGCGCGTCCTTGGGATCGAAGTTTTCCCGCATCAGCTTGGCCCAGAGCAGCCGCCCCGCCCTCTGCTTGGCCACCTCCATGAAGTAGCTCATGCCCGAGGCCCAGAAGAAGGACAGGCGCGGGGCGAACACGTCCACGCTCATGCCCGCCGCCACGCCGGCGCGGACGTAATCGATCCCGTCGGCCAGGGTGTAGGCCAGCTCCAGATCCAGGGAGGCTCCCGCCTCCTGCATGTGGTAGCCGGAGATCGAGATCGAGTTGAAGCGGGGCATCTCCTTGGCCGTATAGGCGAAGATGTCGGAGATGATCCGCATGGAGGGCGCGGGCGGGTAGATGTAGGTGTTGCGGACCATGAACTCTTTCAGGATGTCGTTCTGGATCGTTCCTGAAAGCTTGGCGTGCGGCACGCCCTGTTCCTCGGCCGCGACGATTTAGACGGACAGGATCGGCAGCACCGCGCCGTTCATGGTCATGGACACGCTCATCTGGTCCAGCGGAATGCCGGAGAACAGGGTGCGCATGTCGAGGATGGAATCGATGGCCACACCGGCCATGCCCACGTCGCCGGAGACCCGGGGGTGGTCGCTGTCGTAGCCCCGGTGGGTGGCCAGGTCGAAGGCCACTGACAGGCCCTTTTGCCCCGCCGCCAGGTTGCGGCGGTAGAAGGCGTTGGAATCCTCCGCCGTGGAGAAGCCCGCATACTGGCGGATGGTCCAGGGGTTGGTGACGTACATGGTCGGATAGGGACCACGCAGAAAGGGCGCGAGGCCGGGATAGCCGCCGATGAAGTCCAGGCCCGCCACGTCATCCGGCCCATAGACCGGCTTTACGGTCACGCCCTCGGGGGTGTTCCAGACCTCGCCCGCCGGCTGGGCGGCCGTGGCGGCGATCGGGGCGGCGTCGAAATCCAGGGTGGCGAAATCGGGATAGGCGGCCATCAGCGGACCTCCTCGAAGGGCGCGGCCAGGCGAACCTGGGGCAAGGCGTCGATGACCGTGTCCGGCCCGGGCAGGCGCGGGGACGGGGCGTTCACGGCGAAGGCGGCGGCGTCGGCGGTCTCGATGGCCACCTCCCCCGGCTGGGCGTTGGGAAACACCGTGACCCCCAGGATCTTGCTGGCCTTGGTCTCCACGGCCTGGCGGCGGGCGGTCAGGGTCTCGGCGGCCTTGGCGGCGATAGAGCCCGAAGCCAGGGCCGCGACGATCCCGCCCCCGGCTTCGATGGCCTGGAAGGCGGCCCAGCCGGCGCGGGCGATCTGGTCGGTCAGGGTCTCCAGGAAGCCGGAGCCGGCGGAGGGATCGAACACCCGGCCAAGGCTGGCCTCCTCCATCAGCACCAGTTGAGCATTGCGCGCCTGGCGTCGGGCGAAGGGGGTGGGCAGGCCCAGGGCGTCGGTGAAGGCGCCCAGGACCACGGCGTCCGCCCCGCCCACGGCCGCGCCGAAGCCGGCGGAGGTCAGGCGCAGCATGTTGGTCCAGGGATCAAGCCTGGTCAGCATCCGTCGGGAGGAGCGAGCCTCGATCCTGGCGGGCGCCGCGCCGCCGAGGGCGCCGGAAAGCCGGGCCCAGATGCGGCGGGCGGCGCGCAGCTTGGCGATGGTGACGAAATAGTCGCTGTCGGCGGCCAGGCCCAGGACGATGCGGGCCAGGGCGTCGGGGGTAGGCACGCCCGCCCGGGTCAGGGCCTTGGCGTAGGCCAGGGCGCTGGCGGCGGCGAAGCCAAGCTCCAGGGCCTCGTCACCCCCGGCCTCGTGCACGACCTGACCGGAAGCCAGGAACAGGCCCGCGCGGGGATAGGTCTCGGTCAGGCGGGAAGCCACGGTGGCGGCGCCGATCAGGTGGCTCTCGATGGGGCCCGGGCTGCGGCCGGCCACGGCCAGGGCGCTCAAGGGATCGAGGTGGAAGCTCAGGAGGGCGTTGGGCGAGGCCTTGGCCGCGGCGCCCAGCCAGTCGGCCGCCTTGGCGCCGAGGAAGCCCGCGTCCAGGGCCACGGGCGCCAGTTCCAGCACCACCCCGTCCAGGGCCTCCGCCAGAGCTTCGGGCGAGCCCACGGCGGTCCCGTGGACGCCGGTGGGATCGATGGCCAGGACCACCGAAGCGGCCCCGCCCTCAAGATCGGCCAGGATCTCCGAGCGGGCGCGGGCCGGATCGGGATGGGCCACAAGGGTGCGCAGGTCCCAGGGGCGCAAGGTGTCCCTAGGCTCGGCAAAGAGCGGTTCGGCCCTGGGCGCCGCCGGATAGAGGGGCTGGATCGCCTGACCGCCGGCCAGGTGGCTGACCAGTTTTTCGCTGAAGTCAGCGCCGGCGATGGTCTTGTCCACCAGGGCTCGCCATTGCGCCTCGGTCGCGGCCGCGAAGCCCTCGGCCAGGGGGATCACCGCCTTTGTCATGTCAGGCGAACTCCACCAGGACCTCATCGGCGGCGACGCTGTCGCCGGCCTTGGGGCCCACCGATTTGACCACCCCGTCCCGTTCGGCGCGGATGATGTTCTGCATCTTCATGGCCTCGATGACGCAAACCACCTCGCCCTCGCGCACGGTCTGGCCCTGGGTCACGTCCATGCTGACCACCAGGCCCGGCATGGGCGAGATCACCAGCCTGGAGGTGTCGACCTTCTTCTTTTCCGGCAGACGGTCATGCATCATCGACGAGACGGGGGTCAGCACCAGCACCCGGGCCTTGGCGGCGCGGTGGCGGATGGTGAAGCCCTCATCAGCCGGCTTGACCTCGATGGTGAAGGGCTCGCCCCCCAGCACGCCCCGGAACAAGGGCCGGCCCGGACGCCAGTCGACATCGGTGAGACGCAGGCCGCGGCCTTCCTCCAGGAGGATGATCTCGAAGGCGCCGTCCACCTCGGCCAGATCCACCTTGCGGCGGGTCTTGCCCACAACCACCGACCACTCGGTGCGGGTCAGGGGGCCGGCCAGGCCATTGCCGATGCGCCGCGCCCGGGCCGCCAGCAGGCGGTGCATATAGGTCGCCGCCGCGGTCATCACGTCCACCTGGAACGGCGTGGGATCGACGCCCGTGAAACCCTCGGGGAACTCATCGACGATGTAGTTGGTGGAGATCTTGCCGGACTGGAAGCGCGGCTGGTCCATCACCGCGGCCAGGAACGGCACGTTGTGGCCCACCCCCTCGATGTAGAAATCCTCCAGGGCCCGGCCCATGCCGGCGATGGCGCCCGCCCGGGTCGGCGCCCAGGTACAGAGCTTGGAGATCATCGGGTCGTAGAACATCGAGATCTCGTCGCCCTCGCGCACGCCGGCGTCGTTGCGTACGGTGAAGGCGCCGCGATCCCCCTCCACCGGCGGCACGTAGCGAACCAGGCGGCCGATGGAGGGCAGGAACTTGCGGTAGGGGTCCTCGGCATAGATGCGGCTCTCCACCGCCCAGCCGTTGATCTTCAGATCGTCCTGGGTGAAGGCCAGGGGCTCGCCGGAGGCGACCCGCAGCATCTGCTCCACCAGATCAAGGCCCGTGATCAGTTCGGTGACCGGGTGCTCCACCTGCAGGCGGGTGTTCATTTCCAGGAAGTAGAAACTCTTGTCCTGGCCGGCCACGAACTCGACGGTGCCGGCGGAGTCGTAGTTCACCGCGTTGGCCAGGGCCACGGCCTGGGCGCCCATGGCCGCCCGGGTGGTCTCGTCG